>NZ_BAFS01000023.1 GCF_000308415.1 Nocardia asiatica NBRC 100129
CGGGTTCGTTGGGTTTCGGTGTGGTGGGTTCGGGTTCGTTGGGCTTGGGTGTGGTGGGTTCGGGTTCGTTGGGTTTCGGTGTGGTGGGTTCGGGTTCGTTGGGTTTCGGTGTGGTGGGTTCGGGTTCGTTGGGTTTCGGTGTGGTGGGTTCGGGTTCGTTGGGTTTCGGTGTGGTGGGTTCGGGTTCGTTGGGTTTCGGTGTGGTGGGTTCGGGTTCGTTGGGCTTGGGTGTGGTGGGTTCGGGTTCGTTGGGTTTCGGTGTGGGGCGTTCGGGTGTGTCCGGTGGGCGGACGGGTGTTTCGGGTGGCCGCGTGGGTGTTTCGGGTGGGCGGACGGGTGTGTCCGGTGGGCGGACGTGTGTGTCGGGCGGTGGCGGGTTCCCGCCCGGGGGCGCGGTCGGTGCGGGCGGGTTCTCGTCGCTAGCCGCCCTGGGTGCGGGATCGTTGCCACCGGAAGGCGGGGGCGACGGATCTGGGGTCGGTTGGGACCCGGACCGGTTCGCGGGCTCGGGGCGGGTAGTTACGGGACGGGGCGGCAACGGCTGGGCGAAGATGGTGGCGGAACCGACGAAGCCGCCGACGAATCCCGTGATCAACGCGGTTTGCAGCTCCTGGCCGTTCGGGATGTGCCCGGTCAGCGGTATCTGCGCTACCACGCCGCCGACCGTGCCGGCGACGCCACCCACCCCGCCGATCAGCACACCGCTGGTGATGTGGGCGCCGTACCGCACCAGATTCGACTGAGATCTCTCGGTGGCCTTGCCGATCACCCGGTTGATGCCGGGAGCGAAGCGGGAGGCGAAACGTGCTCCCAGGGCTCCGCCCGCACCACCGATGATGGCGGCATCTCGGACATCGTCCCACTCGATCTTGTCGCGGTGATGCAGCACTTCCTTCTGCCACCATTGAGCGCCGCCGTGCACGAGTGCGCCGGTGCCCGCGCCGATCGCGGCGCCGATCGCGGTTGCCTTGGCCAGCGGGATACCCGCGCGCTGTACCGCGCATTGGGCTCCGACCCCTTTGATGCTGAGCAGCCGTTGCCGTCCTGCGGCTGCCCAGCTCGCCTCCGCCGCGGCCCGGTCCTGGGCGGCCTTGATGACGCCGGGCGCCATCAGGGCGGCATCCAGTGCCAGTTGTGCCAGCAGGGCGAATCCGGTGCCGATGACCAGCAATTTGTTGAACTCGATGTCGTTGGCGCCCTTGTAGCACTGTTCGGCCATCGAGTCGGCGTATGCGGCTTGATTGCGGAGGTCGTCGCCGAGTTGCAGATTCCGGTCTGTCTTGGCATCGCTCGTCGTGCCGGCGATCGCTGCCCGCTCCGACGACGCGGCGACGTCGTGCCGCTCGGCGAGCGCCCTGCAATTCTCGGCCGTTTCCGACCATTGGTCGCCGAGACGGCGTGCGGCGTCCTCGTCGCCGACGGGAAAATGCCCTGCGACGCAGGTGACCAACCAGTCGGGGAATTCCTCCGGGATTTGCAGGGTCATGGTGCGGCTTCCGGTGACAGGACCGGTTCCGCCGGGACGTCCGCAGCGCCGGAGTCACCGGCGACCGACTCCGCGACGAATGCGCGCCGCGCCGCCTCGATCATGTCGTGCGTGACGTCCGGATGCGCGAGCGCGATGGTGATCAAGGCCGCGTCCGTGTCCGGGCCCAATCCCACGTGCATCCGCAAGGGCCTGCCCGCGACCGCTGCCGCCAGCTCGGTCTCGAACGTAGTGTGCTGCCGGTCGTCGGCGGTCCGGCCACCGCCTGAGTTCACGGCAGCGCCGTCCAGGTCTTCCTCGCGGTCTCGACCAGCAATCGGTGCAAGACCTTCGCGGGTGGCCCTGCTTCGGGACCGTTGAGTTGGACCTCGGTGAACGCGTCGGCCAATGCCATGCCCGGATCGAAACGGCCGTTGTGGAACGCGTAACCGCTCAGCTGAGCTCGCCATTGCTCGTAATCCGAGGTGGACGAGGCCGCCGGCAGTTCGCGGGTACCTGTGCCGCGGGTTCTGGTGAACTCGGCGATCAGCGTGTCGTGGGCCGACTCCCTCGCGCGGAACCCACCGGCGACATCCAGCGCGTGCCCGAGTTCACGTACCATTGTCGAATAGACCGGACGCCGGTCCGAGCTGCGTGCGAGGTTTCCCGATTCGGTTGCCGTGCGGACAAACTCGGCGAAGGCGCCCGGATTGCGAGCGAGCACTGTGTCGAGCACGATCCGGCGCGTGTAGGGCTCAGGACCCGCTCTTCCCGCGACCCAGTCCCACTCCAGGCGGGTGGCCGCGTCGCGGGACTCCATGATCGCGATCTGGCGCAAGTCGAGGTAGGGGTATTGCGTGAGGACGTCGTCGATCGCCGCCGCCAGTTCGCGGATCGCGTAACCGTCGACGCCGGGATCGTCGAAGCCGACGAGTTGCAGGTCATGGCGCTGGGCCAGTTCTCGCGCGATCCGAACTGGGTCGTCAGCGGCCATGCCATCGACCGCCCAGGGGTGACGCGCGCCGGATTTGGACTCGGCGCCGAATGCTTTCCCGGCCACCTTGGCCGCGGGCCGGGCAGCCTGCTGATCGGGGAATTGGGGCGAAGGCATGCGCGGAGAGACGTTCGGTGTGGGCGCCGCTACTCGCGGTGGAGTGCTGGGAGGCGCCGATATCTGTGGGCTCGCGGCCTTCGGCGCGGGCGTGTTCGACGAAGGCGCGGTCCCAGAGGAACCCCTCGACCATGGAGTGCTTGCCTTCTTGCGGTTCGTCGCCGGATCTCCGGTGGCGTCCGCTCGCGCAGGAGTGGCCGCCGGACCGGTAGAGCGCGTGTTCACCGGTGCTGTGGCCGGCGGTGGGAACCGGGAATCGTCGCTGTTGCCGCGCTCGGGCGGGAAGGCGCCGAATGGATCGCCCAGTCCGGGACTGCTGTTGGGGAGTTGGTTGGCTGGGGCGTTCGGTTGACTCGGTTGGGCTGATCGAGCGGGAGATGAGAGCGGTGCGGAATCGCTCGGAATATCGGTCCCATTCGACGGGGAGGACGCGCGCCGGCTATCGGAGCTGGGTGCGGCGTCCGGCCCGGCCGTCGGCGGTGCGGACTCGGGCGTGGCGCTCATGGTGATCGGACTCTGCGAACTGGGCGGGATCGCATGAAGCGGCATGGTGAGATCCGGGTTCGGGCTTTCTTGCGCCGACGGGTCGGCGGCCTTGATCCGGCGAACACCGTCGAGATCCTGCTGATCGAAGTCGTCGACCAAGCCTGCGACGATCTTGCCCTCTTCGCGCAGGCTCTCCACCGTCTTGGTCAGACTCGCGACGCCTTTCTCCGCGTCCGGAAGATAGGTGCGCTCGAATGCTTTGCCCGCGGGATCGTCTCCCCAGCAGTCGCCTTCCCGCTCGATCGCGGCCTTCAGCTCGTTCAGTACGCGTTGAGCATCCGCACCGATGTCCTCGAATTCCGGAACCAGTGCCCGAAGCCGTTCCTGATCGACCCGCAACGACTGCGCCACACACGCCTCCTCACGCCTGCCTGCGGCGAATTCTCGCTCGTCCGACGCCTGCTCCCGGGTGGGCAACGCGTTCGTCGGCCCGCTGTCTAGTTGTCGATGGATTCCGGCGTCGCACGCCAGCTCGGTGCCCCGGACACCATGTCGGGTAGGTCGGGCATGGCGTCGGCTGCGTCCTTGATCGCGGCGATCAGCGCGTCGCGCTCCGACTGCGCCTGCCGCGCCGCCGCCTGCGCCGCTTCGGTGATCGATAGGCCCAGGCGTTCCGCAGTCCCCCGGGTCGCGGCCGCCGCCAAACGCACCTCCGTGACCACCCCCGCGCTGTCCACCGTCACTTCCGCCAGCTCGTCCGCCGAGGAGGCTCGCACCCGCAAGGTCTCCAGGTTTTCCCGCACTTCGGTGAGCTGAGCCTGTTGCCGCTCGTAGATGTCCAGGATGTAGTGGACTTGGCTGCGCAGTCCGCTGTTGGCCGACCGCAGGCCGTCCCGTTCCCATCGATCCACGGGCGGCTCCCTGGTGTGTGTTCTCATCGGTCGGCGCACACGCCGCCGAAGCGCGGGAATCCGCTCGCTGGTCGACGGACGCGTCGCGTCAGCTAATTATCGGAACAGTGGAGCTCTGCTGGACAGGAGGATTCCCCGTGTTGGGAATGCGGGGCGTGGTCGCTGGAAAGCGGCGGTGCTTTCGTTCAGCTGAACGGTGATCGGGGACGTTCCTGGAGGTCGCCGTCCACGTAGATGTCGACCTTCTCGTTGTAGAAGCACACCAGCCCGGCGACCTTCTGGCTCTCCGGAAGCGGAGTGCGGTAGCCCCATACGTAGTCGGGGTACTCCTTGCCTGCTACGCGGACGGTCCAATAGTCGGCGGTGCCTTTGTACGGGCAGCTGGTGTGCGTGGCCGACGGATGCAGCAAGTCCATGCGGACATCGGTCATCGGGAGGTAGTACCGCGCGGGCAGACCCGTTTCGAAGAGGATGCGCGGCGCTCGCGAGTCGGCGACGGTGACGCCGTCGATCTCCACCCGCACATGCCGTGAACTGGCCAGGATGTCGACGCGCGAGTACGGGTCACGGGGATGGACGTAGATCGGTTCGTCTTCCTCGAACCACTCGTCCATCGCGTTCCACTCCAGCCGCACCAGATCGCGCAATGCGGTCAGCGGCGAGTCGTGGTATCGCAGCGCCGCCCCGCCCGCCGTGGTGCCGTCGACCATGACGTCGTAGACGGTCGCGTCGCCGCGGCTGGTGGAGTGCTGGGTATGCCCGTTCGGCTCGAGCTTCGCGCGCACATCCGCGACCGGCAGATAGTAGGACGGGTAGTGCGGGTTCTCCCAGACGAGCACCGGCCGCGCGCTGTCGGCCACCAGGTGTCCGCCCAGGTAGACGCGTACCCGCTTCTGGCTGGTCTCGACGCTGACGCGGCCCCGCTTCGCTTCGGTCATATCTGTCGACCGTACTCCTCGCACCGGCGCGCGCACGGGCGGAATCGGCGCAGGCGGCCACGCTCGCGGCTGCGTGTGGTGCGGCTCAGTCGTCGCCGAGCGTGACGGCCTGGGCTTCCTCGACGCTGTGCGGTGCGGGATCGTGCTGGTCGAGGTGGACGAGGGCGGTGCGCCCCGCCAGCAGGACGGCGACCGCGGCGGCGGTGCACGCCGCGCCGACCCAGAACGGCAGCGAGATGCTGTGTTACCGAGTTTGCCCGCGAGGTAGGGCGCGGCGGCGCCGCCCGCGAAACGGACGAAGCTGTACGCCGCCGACGCGGTGGATCGCTCCACCGGCGCCGAGGCCATT
This sequence comes from Nocardia asiatica NBRC 100129, assembly GCF_000308415.1. Lineage (GTDB taxonomy): Bacteria > Actinomycetota > Actinomycetes > Mycobacteriales > Mycobacteriaceae > Nocardia > Nocardia asiatica. The sequence continues at coordinate 5,261 of NZ_BAFS01000023.1, forward strand.
ACGGCCTCGGTGATCAGCGTGTTGTTCACGCCGAGGAACAGGCCCGCCAGCACGGTGCCGATGATCAGCACCGGCTTGTGCCCGGCGAACGCGGCCATCGCCGCCAGATCCGCCGCGAACAGCCCCAGTGCGAGCCCCATCATCGGCAGTGAACCGAATCGGCGCTGCAACGGGGGAGCCAGGAACACCGACGCGACGGCCAGCAGCACGCCCCAGCCGCAGAAGATGAAGCCGATCGCGTAGGTGCCCAGGTCCAGCGGGAACGGTGTGTAGGCGAGCAGGGTGAAGAAGCCGAAGTTGTACAGCAGGGCGGTGCTGCTCACGATCAGCAGTCCGCGGTGGCGCAACGCGCGGAAGGGCGCGGCGATCGAAGTGCGGTGCGTCGGCTTCGGGCCTTCCGGCAGCAGGACGACGATGCTGACCAGCGCGACGGCCATCAGCACCGAGACGCCGAAGAACGGCCCGCGCCAGCTGATTCCGCCCAGCAGGCCGCCGAGCAGCGGACCGGTCGCGATGCCGATGCCCAGCGCCGCCTCGTAAAGGATGATCGCGCGAGCCACCCCGCCGCTGGCCGCGCCCACGATGGTGGCCAGCGCCGTGGCGATGAACAGGGCGTTGCCCAGACCCCAGCCCGCGCGGAAGCCGACGATCTGCCCCACCGTGCCGGACATACCCGCCAGCGCCGCGAACACGATGATGATCGCCAAGCCGGCCACCAGTGTCTTCTTGGCGCCGAACCGGCTGGACACCACGCCGGTGATCAGCATGGCCACGCCCGTCACCAGCATGTAGCTGGTGAACAGCAGCGACACCTGGGAAGGCGAAGCGTGCAGCTGTTCGCCGATCGGTTTGAGGATGGGATCGACCAAGCCGATGCCCATGAACGCGATCACGCTCGCGAACGCGACCGCCCAGACGGCCTTCGGTTGCTTGCTGTCGTCGGCGGCCGGTGCGGCGGCGCGGGTGGGAGCCGAAGTGCTCATCGATGTCCCCTCGATATCGGATCGGGCTGTGGTGTAGCCGTTTTCAGGGCCTCCAGCAGGTCGTGTAATTCGGCGTCCAGCCGAGTCGGGCGTTCGGTGTCGAAGCCGGGGAGATGTCCGCCGAGCACGCGGCGGCGGATGCCAGAATATTATTACATAGGCTAACTATCTACCTGTGCTGAAGTCGGCCTCACGATTCGGCCCGGTGGTCCGGCGAGCGGTGTGGTCCGGGGGCCATCGCACCGTTGTGCAGGGGAAGCTATGCCGTTTCCTCATTTCCCCCACCCACGCCGACCTCAACGAGGCAGCCGCCGAGCAGCGCTTCGCCGAGATCGAGCAGTTCGCCCGCACCGAATGCCTGCGAGCCGAACCCGGTGCGGGGCTGGCCCGCTATCTGCACCACGTCGGCGCGGTGCTGGCGGCCGATCGTGGACTCTCGGCGGCGATCGAGGCGGGCGCGGCAGTCGTCGGGCAGCGAACCGAGAGGCGCATCCCGCACCGGACTGGAGGCCGCGATCGGCGAACTCCTCGAGCGGGACCGCGCCGCGGGCACGTTGCGCGACGACTGCGCAGTGGCGGACGTCTACCTGATCGTGGGCGCGATGTCCGCGACCATCCGCGCTGGTAGCGGCGACTGGCGTCGACTCGTGGACATCGTGCTCGACGGCCTGCGCCCGCGGGACGGCGAGGCGGCCCGCGAACGAAGCTGATCCGCCCCGGTCAGCCGGGGACGATGTTGGCGTTGCGGTGGAAGACGTTGCCCGGGTCGTAACGTGACTTGATCTCGGCCAACTTCGCGTACTTGGCGCCTCCGTAGGATTCGCGGACCCGGTCGTGCTCCGCGTCGGCCATGAAGTTCACGTAGCCGCCGCGGTTGGACGCCATGGGCAGCAGCGCTTCCCACGTCCTGCGCACCCACTCCCGGTCGAGGGCGAGTGTCTCGGCGTCGGGAGTGATCGCGGTGATATTGCACCCGTAGTGCGGAGTGCGCGCGCCGCCGAAAGCGGTGTCGGACTCGCCGACAGTGCTGAACGCCCCGTTGAGCGGGAAGATCGGCATGAACGACAGCGGAGCGGTCTTCTCGGCGGCGTTCGCGGAGAGCACCGCGATGATGTCGTTCGAGAAATCGTCCAGGTCGAGCGCCTTCTCGTACCCGTGGTTGCCCCACGGCGCCGCTGCATCGAGCATCCGCTGCAACTCGGTATACGGCATCGGGCTGAGGAATTCGAACAGCGGCGGCATCGCGTCCCGGATGGGCGCCACCGCGGCGGCGTGCTCCTCCGCGGTGCCGAAACCCACGACGATCAGGGCATGGCCCGCTCGGCCGTGGTATCGCTCCGGGACGAAAGGCGCGGGCGGCGCCGACATCGCCAGCGCTATCAGCGCTCCCGACCGGCGCGGCAGAGTGGGAATGAATTCGCGAATCAGCCGGAGTGCGGCGGTACCGTCCGGCATGTCCCAGAACAACAGGCCCAGATGTACTTCCGGCCCGACGCGATGCAGGCGATACTCGAATTCGGTGACGACGCCGAAGTTCCCGCCGCCCCCGCGTAGCGCCCAGAACAAATCCGCGTTCTCGGTCTCCGACGCCCGCACCACCTGACCGTCGGCGAGCACCACCTGCGCCGAGACGAGATTGTCGATGGCCAGCCCGGCCATCCGGGTCAGCCAGCCCATGCCGCCGCCGAGGGTGAGGCCGCCGACGCCGGTGTCGCTGATCACCCCGCCGGTCACCGCCAGCCCGTGCGCCTGGGTCGCGGCGTCCAGGTCGGCCACCGTCGCGCCGCCGCCGACGCGGGCGCGCTCGGTCTCCGGTTCCACCGCGACGCCGTTCAGCGCGCCGAGGTTGATCATCAGGCCGCCCTCGCCGACCGCGGCACCGCTGTAGGAGTGGGCGCCGCCGCGAACGGATATCTCCAGCCCGCGGTCCTTGGCGAAGGCCAGCGCCGCGGCCACGTCACGGGGCGACAGGCACTGGGCGATCACCGCGGGGCGCCTATCGATGTCCGCGTTCCAGACCGCGCGGGCCTGGTCGTAACCGACGTCAGCGGGGCCGTAGACCGGCCCGTCCATGGTGGACCGCAATACCTCGAGATCGGAATTCACTGTTCGCGTCATGGCATCCTCCCGGCTGGTAGGCCCCGACGACTTGTTGGGAGACGAGCCGGCATCTCGACTCGCTACGGCACCGATCCCGACCTGCGGTGCCACTCGAAAACGCACCCCCCGACCGTGCTGAGTGTGGCGCGTGTCACATCATAGTTCATCGTGTCCGGCCCCGGCGGATTCCAGGACAGGGCGCACCGCCGATCCGAGCGGTGCGCCGCTGCCCCGGCTCACGCGGGCTGTGTTGCCGGACGGTGGGCGGCGCCGAACAGCTGAGCGTCTCCGTGGGCGCGCTTGAAGAACAGATGCGCGTCGTGTTCCCAGGTGATCGCGATGCCGCCGTGCAGCTGAACGGTCTCGGCCGCGATCGCGGTGAGCGCCTCCGAGCAGTGCACCCGGGCGACCCAGACGTCCTCGGCGGCCGACGGGCGGTTCGCCGCCACCGCCGCGGTGGCCGCGACGGACGCGGACCTGGCCGACTCCAGCAGCACGTACATGTCCGCCATGCGGTGCTTGAGCGCCTGGAAGCTGCCGATCACCCGGCCGAACTGCACGCGGGACTTGGCATAGTCCACCGTCATCTCGAGGCAGCGGTCCGCCGCGCCGACCTGCTCGGCGGCCAGCGCTGCCCACGCGATCTCCCGCAGCCGGGCTGTGGCCGCCGCCGGGTCGCCCGAGCCGAGCCGCCGCGCGGGCACGCCCGCGAAGCCGACTTCGGCCAGTTTGCGGGTGGGGTCCATGGTGGGCGTGGAACGCCGGGTGACGCCCGGCGCGGTGGGCTCGATCTCGAACAGACCGGTCGGGGTGACCACGACGAAGGTGTCCGCCGACATCCCGTCGAGCACGTAATGCGCGGTTCCGGTGAGCGCGCCGTCGCTCTCGCGCACGCCCGGCTCGTCCCAGCCGCGCTCGCCCGCCCAGCAGACCGCGACCGTGCGCGCGCCCTCCGCCACTTCGGGCAGCAGTCGCGCGCACGCCTGCTCATCACCGGACAGCAGTAGGGCCTGGCCGCCGAGGACGGCGGAGCCGAGCATCGGCACCCCGGCCAGGGTGCGGCCCAATTCGCCCATTACGAGCGAGGATTCGACCTGGTTCGCCCCGAAGCCGCCGTATTCCTCGGGGACCGCCAGCGCGGCGACGCCGACCTGCTCGCACAGCAGCCGCCACAGCGCCGGGTCGTAGCCGAGTTCGGTGTCCATCGCCGCACGCACCGCCGCCGATCCCGCGTGCTTGGTCAGCAGCGCCCGGACCGAAGCGAGGAATTCCTGGTGTTCGGCGGTGCTCATGCGATGCCCTCCTGCGCGGGCCGTGCGATGCTCATGCGATGCCCCGCTCGGCGCGATCCCGGTCGGTGTCCTCGCGCAGCGCCGCCGCGACCCGGGAGCGGTGCAGATCCGGCGTGCCCCACGCCGAACGCAGTGCGGTCACCTTGGTCAGCCACAGCGAGAGGTCGTACTCGGCGGTGTAGCCGATCGCGCCGTGCACCTGGAGAGCGGCGCGAGCAGCCCGATAAGCCGCGTCGCCGCAGGCGATCACCGCCGCCGAGACATCCCGGCCGCGGGTGGGGCCGGTCATGGTCAGCGCTGCCCGGTACAGCAGTGGCTCGGCCAGATCCAGGGCGATCAGCACGTCCGCGAGCTTCTGCTTCACGGCCTGGAACTCCCCGATCGGCTTGCCGAACTGCTTGCGCTGCTTGGCGTATTCGGTCGACGCGTGCAGCAGTGCCCTTCCCGCACCGAGCAGCTGGGCCGCGCAGGCCAGCGCGCCGGTGTCGAATCCGGCGGCCCCGGCCGCGCGGACCTGCTCGCCCTCGGCGACGCTTTCGCCCGCCGTGACCGCGAACAGGCGGCGTGCGGGATCGACCGACCGCACCAGACCGGCGCGGTGCGCGGTGGCCAGCTGGTTCGCATCGGCCAGCAGGACCACCTCGGCGGTGTCGGCGTCCAGCGCGACGCCGCCGAGGCCGGGCGCGGCGAAGGCCACGGTGCCCAGCGCCGCGCCCTCCGCGAAGCCGGGCAGCCATCGCGCGGCCGGCTCCTGGTCCGGAAACGCTTGCAGCAGAGCCGGAATCGCCGCGGCGGTCTCCACCAGCGGTCCCGGCACGGCTGCCCGGCCGATCTCCTGGAACGCCACGACCAGGTCGATCGGCTCGGCGCCGATGCCGCCGTGCTGCTCGGCGACGGCCAGACCGAGCACACCGGCCTCGGCCAGCTGCCGGATCAGCGCGCGGCCGGGCCCGCTGTCGCCCGAGGCCCACGCGCGCACGGCGGCGGGTGTGCGCCCCGCCTCCAGCAGCTTGCGCAGGCTGACGCCGAAATCGAGTTGTTCGGGGCTGAGCGCGAATCTCATCGGCTGCTTCCTCTCGGTAGTCCGAGCAGCCGCTCGGCGATGATGTTGCGCTGGATCTCGTTGGTGCCCGCGTAGATCGGGCCGGACAGGGCGAACAGGTAGCCGTCGGTCCACGGTCCGGAACGCTCCGCCGACGCGCCGAGCACCTCGAGCGCGGTCTCGTGCACGGCGATGTCGAGCTCGGACCAGAACACCTTGGTGATCGAGGATTCCGCGCCCAGCTTGCCGCCCTCGTTCAACCGCGTGACCGTGCCGAAGGTGTGCAGCCGGTAGGCCTCGCTGCCGATCCAGGCATCCACCACCGCGTCGCGCTGCGTGGTGTTGCCCTCGTCGCCCGTCTCCCGCCACAGATCGATCAGCCGCTGCGCGGTGGCGCTGAACCGGCCGGGGCTGCGCAGCGAGAGGCCGCGTTCGTTGCTGGACGTGCTCATCGCCACGCGCCAGCCTTCGCCGGGTGCGCCGATCACGTCGCGGTCGGGCACGAACACGTCGTCGAGGAAGATCTCCGCGAAACCGGGTTCGCCGTCCAGCTGCGGGATCGGGCGCACCGACACGCCGTCGGCGGTCAACGGGAACATCACGTAGGTGAGGCCTTTGTGCCGCTCGGCCTCGGGGTCGCTGCGGAACAGGCCGAAGGCCCAGTCGGCGAAGGCGGCGCGCGAACTCCACGTCTTCTGGCCGCTGAGCACCCAGCCGCCGTTGGTGCGCCGGGCGGTCGAGCGGATACCGGCGAGGTCGCTGCCCGCTTCCGGCTCCGACCACGCCTGCGCCCAGATGTCGTCGCCGCGCGCCATCCGCGGCATGATCCGCTCCAGCTGCTCGGGCGTGCCGTGTTCGAACAGCGTGGGCGCCAGCAGGAAGATGCCGTTCTGGCTGACCCGCCCCGGCGCGCCCGCGGCGTAGTACTCCTGCTCGAACAGCACCCACTCCAGCAGGGATGCGTCGCGCCCGCCGAACTCCCGCGGCCAGGAGACCACCGAGAGCCGGGCATCGGCGAGGGTGCGTTCCCACGCGCGGTGCGCTTCGAATCCCGCTTTCGTGTCCATCGAGGGCAGCGGTTTCGCGGGTTTGTTCGCGGCCAGGAATTCGCGGACCTCCCGCTGGAATTCCTGGGTCGCCTGGTCGAGATCCAGATCCACTACGTCGTTCCGTTCTGTTCTGCGGTGCTCGCGGAGGCCTTCATCGACTTGGCGTTCATGCCGCCGAGCGAGTCCGCGCCGACTTCGGCGTTGTGCGCGTGCGCGAAGTGGTGCAGGCCGAAGACCGAGTCCATGCCCGACCGCATGCCCATCAGGTCCTCGGCCTGGTTGACCGCCTTCTTCGTCAGCGCGAGACCGAATTGCGGCATGGTGGCGATCTTCTCGGCCAGCGCCAGCGTCTCGGACTCCAGTTCGGCGCGCGGCACCACCCGGTTGACCATGCCCCACTCCTTGGCCTGCGCCGCGCCGAACCGGTCGCCGGTGAAGAGGAACTCCTTGGCCGCGCGCGGGCCCATCACCCACGGGTGCGCGAAGTACTCGACGCCCGGGATACCCATGCGCACCACCGGATCGGAGAAGAACGCGTCGTCGGAGGCGATGATCAGATCGCACACCCAGGCCAGCATGAGCCCGCCCGCGATGCAGGCGCCCTGCACCATCGCGATGGTCGGTTTGGGAATCTCCCGCCAGCGCCTGCACATGCCGAGGTAGACCTCGAGTTCCCGGGCGAAGCGCTGATCGCCGCCGACCCGGTCCACGTGGTCCCACCAAAGCGCGGCCTTGTTCTGGTACCGCACGTGGTGGTCGCGGCCGGGCGTGCCGATATCGTGCCCGGCGCTGAAGTGCTTTCCGTTGCCCGCCAGCACGATCACCCCGACCTCGGGGTCCTCCACGGCGCGCTCGAACGCCGCGTCGAGCGCGTAGGTCATCACCGAGTTCTGCGCGTTGCGGTAGTCCGGCCGGTTGAGCGTGACGATCGCGACGCGTCCGCGCCGCTCGTAGGTGACGACCGAACCTTCGTCCGGGATCGCCGGGCCCTGGTCCGGGTTTGCCGGTTCCGACATTACGACTTCTCCTCACGTAGTTGACGCTTGAGCACTTTCCCGGCGGCGCTGTAGGGCAGCTGATCGCGGAATTCGACGAAGCGCGGCACCTTGAAGTTGGCCAGCACGGTGCCGGCGTGGGCGAGCACCTGCTCCTCGGTGAGGGCCGAGCCGGGCTTGCGCACTACGTACGCCTTGCCCACCTCGCCCATCCTGGTGTCGGGCACGCCGACCACCGCCGACTCCGCCACACCGTCCAGCCGGGCCAGCGCCTGTTCGACCTCGGCGGGATAGACGTTGAAGCCGCCGCAGATGTACATGTCCTTGAGCCGGTCGGTGATCTTCAGGTACCCGCGGTCGTCGACCGTGCCGATGTCGCCGGTGTGCAGCCAGCCCTCGGCGTCGATCGTCTCCGCGGTGCTGTCCGGATCGTCCAGGTACCCGAGCATCACGTTCGGCCCGCGCAGCAGGACCTCGCCCGCCTCGCCGATGCGCAGTTCGAAGTCCGCGATCGGCCTGCCGCAGGTGTTCGCGATGGTCTCGGCGTCGTCGTCGACGCGGCACATGGTGCCGAAACCGGCGCTTTCGGACAGGCCGTAGGCGGTGATCACGACGTCGAAGGCCAGTTCCGAGCGCATCCGCTCGATCAGCACCACCGGCACCGTCGCCGCGCCGGTGACGGCCACCCGCAGCGAACTCAGGTCGAACTCGTTGCGGCTGGGGAAGTCCAGGATGGTCTGGTAGATGGTCGGCGGCCCAGGTAGCACGGTGACCTGCTCCGCGCCGATCAGCCGCATCGTCTCCGGCACGTCGAAGGTGGCCTGCGGGATGATCGTGGCGCCGGCGACCAGGCAGGCGAGGATGCCCGCCTTGTAACCGAAGTTGTGGAAGAACGGGTTCACCACCAGGTATCGGTCGTCGCCGCGCAAGGTGGCGCACTCGACCCAGGCGCGCACCACCGACAGCGCCTGCCGGTGCGCGACCAGGGTGCCCTTGCTGCGGCCGGTGGTGCCGGAGGTGAACAGGATGTCCGACAGGTCCTCCGGGCGCACCGACTCGGCGCGTTGCTCGGCGTCCGCCACGGTCACCGGGGCGGCGACGGTCGCCAGTTCCGACCAGTCCAGCGCGGCGATGTCGGTGTTCTCCGTGCCCGGCTCGGCCGGGATCACCACCACCGTGTCGATGGCCAGCTCCGGCGCGGCTGTGCGCAGTTCGGCGAGCCGGTCGCGGCCGAGGAAGGGGCCGGCGATGAACAGCGCCTTCGCGTGCACCCGCCCGAGCACATCGGCGGCCTCGTCGGCCACGTAGCGGGTGTTCAGCGGCACCAGGGCCGCGCCCGCGTAGTGCGCGGCCAGCGCGGCGATCACCCAGTGGTGGGTATTGGGCGCCCACATGGCCACGCGGTCGCCCGTCCGCACGCCGCGCGCGATGAGCGCCCGCGCCACTTCCTGGACCGCCTCGAGCAGTCCGGCCCAGTCCAACCGGACCTCGCCGTCGGCGATCGCGGGGGCGTCGCCGAAGGTCCGAGCGGCGTGGTGCAGTGCCATCGGGGTCGTCTGTGCAGCGGTTTTCACGGTTTTCCTTACCGTCGGCGAGTCACTTATGCGAGTGCTCTACAAAGCAAGTGCTTGGTAGGTTATCCTACCGGCGTGGGTGCGATCCAGACCTCAGAATCCGACACCGCCGCTCCGGACGGGCGGTTTTCCGCCGCGGGGGACGAGCGCTTCGCCGCCGACGTGCGCGAGTGGCTGGAGGAGAACCTCAACGGCGAATTCCGCGAGTTGCGCGGCCTCGGCGGTCCCGGCCGCGAACACGAGGCCTTCGACGAGCGCCTGGCCTGGGACCGGCACCTGGCCGCGGCGGGGTGGACCTGCCTCGGCTGGCCCAAGGAGTACGGCGGCCGCGCGGCCACGGTGCGCCAGCAGGTGATCTTCCACGAGGAGTACGCCAAGGCGAACGCGCCCGCGCGGGTGTCGCACGTCGGCGAGGAACTGCTCGGCCCCACCTTGCTCGCCTTCGGCACGCAGGCTCAGAAAGACCGGTTCCTGCCCGGCATCCGCACGGTCGGCGAGCTGTGGTGTCAGGGCTATTCGGAACCGGGCGCCGGCTCCGATCTGGCCGCGATCACCACCGCGGCCCACCTGGACGGCGACGAGTGGTCGATCAACGGGCAGAAGATCTGGACCTCGCTGGCCCACGTGGCGGACTGGTGCTTCGTCGTCGCCCGCACCGAGCGCGGTTCCGTCCGGCACAAGGGCCTGTCCTACCTGCTGGTTCCGATGAAGCAGCCGGGCGTCGACGTGCGCCCGATCATCCAGCTGACCGGCACGTCGGAGTTCAACGAAGTCTTCTTCGACAACGCCCGCACCGCGGCCGACCTGGTGGTCGGCGAGCCGGGCGACGGGTGGCGCATCGCCATGGGCACGCTCACCTTCGAGCGCGGCATCTCCACCCTGGGCCAGCAGATCCGTTTCGCCCGCGAGCTGGCCGACATCGAGGCGCTGGCCCGCCGCACCGGCGCGGCCGACGACCCGCTGATCGCCGACCGGATCGACCGGGCCTGGGTCGGGCTGCGCGTGCTGCGCGCGCACGCCATGCGCACGATGGAGGGCGCGGGCGTGGACGACGGAGCGGGCCAGGCCTCGGTGGCGAAACTGCTGTGGGCCAACTGGCATCGCGGGCTCGGCGAGCTGGCGATGGCGGTGCTCGGCGCCCGCGGCCTGGTGGCGGGCGAGGACGATCTCGACGAATGGCAGCGGCTGTATCTGTTCACCCGCGCCGACACCATCTACGGAGGTTCGAACGAAGTGCAGCGCAACATCATCGCCGAGCGCGTGCTCGGCCTGCCGCGCGAGGCCCGCCCGTGACCGGCCCGCTGTCGGTCGCCCCCGAGCCCGTGGCCGGGCACGGCCTGCTGACCGGGCGCACCGCCGTGATCACCGCGGCCGCGGGCACCGGCATCGGCTCGGCCACCGCGCGCAGGCTGCTGGCCGAGGGCGCCGACGTGGTGGTCTCCGACTGGCACGAGCGCAGGCTGGCGGAGACCGCGACCGAGCTGGCCGCCGAGTTCCCGGACCGGCGGGTCGCCTCGATCGCGTGTGACGTGCAGAGCACCGAGCAGGTGAACGCCCTGGTGCGCGGCGCTGCCGAGGCCGTCGGCCGGATCGACGTCATGGTGAACAACGCCGGGCTCGGCGGCGAGACGCCCGTGGTCGACATGACCGACGACCAGTGGGACCGCGTTCTCGACATCACCCTCAACGGCACCTTCCGCTGCACCCGCGCCGCGCTCGGCTATTTCCGCGCGGCGGGCCACGGTGGCGTCATCGTGAACAACGCCAGCGTGCTCGGCTGGCGCGCGCAGTACGGCCAGGCGCACTATGCCGCCGCGAAGGCGGGCGTGATGGCCCTGACCAGGTGCAGTGCGGTCGAGGCCGCCGAACTCGGCGTCCGGATCAACGCGGTGGCGCCCAGCATCGCCAGGCACGCCTTCCTGGACAAGGTCAGCTCGACCGAGTTGCTGGACCGGCTCTCGGAACGGGAGGCGTTCGGCCGCGCGGCCGAGCCGTGGGAGGTCGCCGCGACGATCGCCATGCTGGCCAGCGACTACACCACCTACCTGACCGGCGAGGTGGTCTCGATCAGCAGCCAGCGCGCCTGAGCCGCACCGCTTCCGGGATCGTCCGCTGCGCGGCGGGCGGACGAGCCCACCTGGCGACCGCCGAGCAGCCGCTTGTTCGGATCTTCGAGACGGACTTCGCGCGCCCTATTGCGATCGCCTTCTCGCATCGCGCACACCGCCCGAAATGGGCGGCTGATCAGCTGAAAAAGCGCGAGCAGGAGGGCGCCGAGGTGTGCCATGCTGGATGAGATCTGATCGGCGCTCTCCAAGGGGGCGATGGCTATGGGCCTGGATCGCCCACCTGCCCGCGAACAACTGGAACTCGACGTCGTGCGCGAAGTCGTGCTGGCCCGGCGACGCCTGGACAGCCTCGTACTCTCGGCGCTCACCCTCGGCGCCGAGCTCATCGAGCACACCTCGGTACGCACGGTCGCCACGGCCGCCGTGCGCATTCTCGAGCAGCACGCCGTCGACGAGGGCGAGGTCGCCCGCGACCCGCGCGGCGCGCTACGGGCCGATCTGGCGCGCGACCGCGACCGCGCCCATCGCATCGGCCTCAGGGCCGAGGGCGCCGACGCCGAACAGGAGCGGCGCAGGCAGCGCCGGACGGCTCTGCTGTGCGAGGTGCGCGCCGACTTGCTCGCGGTGGTGGCGAAATGCCGGAAATTCCGCTTCGACCGCGTGACTTTCGCCGACGAGATCGCGCAGGGACTGTGCGCGGCCACCGACAAACTGGTGATCGGCGCCGATATGGACACCTACCACGCTTGGCAGCGTGGCATGGTGCTCAAGCTGATCGAGGAACCGGTGCGGGGCGGGCCGCCGCGGGTGATGGCCACGGTGGACGCGGGCCCGGACCGCGGTCAACTCACCGTCGAGTGGGACAGCTGCGAACGTCGTCTCGCGCTCGTCGCGCGGATGGCGCGGGCGGGGGTCTCGCCCGTCGTCATCTGTGATCGCTTGCTCGCCGACCTTTCGGTCTCCTCGCCGCTGCGGTACTCGGCCCGTTGAGCGAGACCACTCGACCAAGCAAATGCTTGGTTGTATGATGGCCCTGTGACCGCACCAGACGCCTCGAAATCAGCACGGCGCAGCGAGTTGCTCGCCATGGCGGCCGAATTGTTCGCCGAGCGGGGATTACGCGCCACCACAGTGCGTGACATCGCCGACGCGGCGGGAATCCTCTCGGGGAGCCTCTATCACCACTTCGACTCCAAAGAGTCGATGGTGGACGAGATCCTGCGCGGATTCCTCGACGACCTGTTCGGCCGCTACCGCGAGATCGTCGCCTCCGGTCTGAGTTCGCGAGACACCTTGGAAGCCTTGGTGCTCGCGTCCTACGAGTCGTTCGACCGCTGGCACGCCGCGGTGGCGATCTACCAGGCCGAGGCGAAGCGGCTGCGCGCCTCGGAACGGTTCGGCTACATCGCCGACTACAACCGCGAATTCCGCGAGCTGTGGCACCGGGTGCTCACCAATGGCGTCCAGGACGGCAGCTTCCGTGCGGAACTCGACGTCGAACTGGCCTACCGCTTCCTGCGCGACACAGTGTGGGTAGCGGTGCGGTGGTACCAGCCGGGCGGCCCCATCACCGTCGAGAACCTCGCCAAGCAGTACCTGACCATCGTGCTCGACGGGCTCACCGCCGGCGAGCGCACCACGTAGGAGTCCTTACATGTCAGCACCTTCCACGTCCCGCCGTCCGTATGCCCCGCTGCGGGACGCCTACGTGATCGATGCGGTACGCACACCGGTCGGCAAGCGCGGCGGTGCGCTGGCGGCCGTGCACCCGGCCGACTTGGGCGCGGCCGCACTGCGCGGCCTCTTGGACCGCAGCCCGATCGACCCGGGCGTCGTGGACGACGTCATCGTCGGTTGCGTCGACAACGTCGGCCCGCAGGCCGGCAACATCGGGCGCACCATGTGGCTCACCGCCGGATACCCCGAAGAGGTCCCCGGCGTCACGGTGGACCGGCAGTGCGGATCCAGCCAGCAGGCCATCAATTTCGGCGCCCAGGCCATCATGAGCGGCACCGCCGAGGTGATCGTCGCGGGCGGCGTGCAGAACATGAGCGCGATCCCGATCTCCGCGGCCATGTTCGCGGGCCGGGAATACGGCTTCGAGTCCCCGTTCGTCGGCGCCCAGGGCTGGGACCACCGCTATGGCACCGGTGAGGTGACGCAGTTCCGCGCGGCCCAGCTGATCGCCGAGAAGTGGGGCATCAGCAGGGAAGAGATGGAGCGCTGGGCGCTGCGCAGCCACGAGCGGGCCCGCGACGCGATCAAGAACGGCCGCTTCGACAACGAGATCGTGCCGGTCGGCGACTTCGGGATCGACCAGGGTCCGCGCGAGACCAGCCTGGAGAAAATGGCGTCACTGCCGCCGCTGGCCGAGGGCAGCCCGCTGACCGCCGCTGTGGCCAGCCAGATCTCCGACGGCGCCAGCGCCACCCTGCTCGCATCGGAGTGGGCGGTGCGGGAATACGGCCTGACCCCGCGAGCGCGCATCCACCACGTGAGCGCGCGCGGCGCGGACCCGATCTTCATGCTCACCGCGCCGATTCCGGCGACCAGGTGGGCGCTGGAGAAGACCGGTCTCACCATCGACGACATGGACGTCATCGAGATCAACGAGGCATTCGCGCCCGTGGTGCTGGCCTGGCTGAAGGAGACCGGGGCCGACCCGGAACGCGTCAACGTCAACGGCGGCGCGATCGCGCTGGGCCACCCGCTCGGGGCCACCGGCGCGAAGCTCTTCGCGACCTTGCTCAACGAGCTCGAGCGAGTGGAAGGCCGCTACGGCCTGCTCACCATCTGCGAGGGCGGCGGCACCGCGAACGCGACCATCATCGAGCGCCTGCCTCGCTGACCGGCGGCGAGCGGCACGTCGGGAGATCGAGTCGCCCGACGCGCCGCTCGGATGCGCGTCGCCGGCCTCGGCGGCGCGGACGAACCCGGTTCAGTCGGACTGCGCCTCGCCGTCTTCGCCTTTACCCTTTCCCTTGCCTTTCCCTTTTCCTTTGCCCTTCCCTTTTCCTTTTCCTTTTCCCTTGCCTTCGCCGTCGTCGGCGTTACTCGCGTCGGAGGATTGTTCCTGCGATTCGTCTTGCGCTAGATATGCGACCGGCCCGCCGCCGATCGTCTCGCTCGCGGCAGGCTGCGCGACGAGTCCCACGGTCAACGCGCCCGCGGCGACCGCCGCCACCGCCACGGCGGATCGAACGGATGACTTTCCCACTACCAACCCTCCCTGGTGCTCGGTTTCGTTGGTGGAGCAGCGCGAAACTAACACCGGGTATAAGGCCCACTGCCGGGCTCGCCGCGTGCGATCAGCGTCGTGACGAGGTCGACATCCCGCTGTGACGCACCCGGCGAATGTACGAATTCGTCGGTTATCGCTGTGAGCGCAGATACTCGTCGTGTTCGCGGTCCTCGCGGTAATAGCGCTGGGTCAGAACGGCGAGGCGGTTGATCTCGGCGGCCATGGCGGCGGGCTCCAAGGGCTTGGCGACGATGGGGTCGCCGGTTTTGACGTAGTAGCGGCCGTCGGCGTAGTCCATCCACCAGAACCCGCGCCCGAAGCCCGGCCGGGCATCGACGGCCGGGCCCGCGAGCACGGTGATCTCGCCGAGGCCGAGGCGTTCGCGTTTGAACACCCGGTCCAGCTGCGCGACGATACCGACCTCGTACGGCTTGCGGACGTGCCTTTCCCGGTCGGCGGTCACCTCTTCGCGGCGCACTTCGATCGGGGGGTGAGTGCCCGCGGGCATCTTGGGCAGCGCGGCGACGGCCTTCGCGGCGACTCGTTGGGCGGCGCAGTAACTCACGATCACGTCACCGCCGGTGTCCGGCGCCGTACCGGGAAGCTGGACCAGGGTGGCGCCGATCTGCCCGCGCACGGCACCGTGGAAACGGAAGACGATCGACATGTCCGGTCCGCCCATCCCTTTGGACTCGACCCGAACCTCCGGCTCCAGCAATACGTCGAGCGCCCGTTCCAGATCGACGGCATATCGTCCGAGTAGTGCGTCGACCGCTTCCTCACGCTGACGCTTCAGGTCGGCGAAATCCATCTCTTCCGGCCGATATCGCAGCGGGTAGGGCAGGCGGTCGCGACCATAGGCGGCCCAGAGGATCTCGAATTCTTGCCCGGTGAATCGCCAGTCAGCCATTCGGGTTGTCTCCGATGACCGGAGGAACCGATTTCGGCAACGAGTCCAGACCGGTGAGTTCCTCGCCGTTGTGCTGATTGACCAGGTAGTCCTTGACCCCGGAGGTCTCCCGCTCGTCGTCCTTGCCGCGAGCCCCCATTCCCGGGGCGATGCCGGACGTGCCTGCCGCGCCGGTTCGAGCTGCCGGGCCGGCCGTGGCCGTGGCGGCGGGCACCGCGCTCGGTTGCTGCGGACCGACCGGGATATTGCCGCCGGGGGCGGGAGTTCCGGTGGTGTGCGGGGTGCCGGGGGCGCCGAGACGGCGGGGACTGTTCGGGCTCGTCACACCGGGGCGGCCCGGCGCGGTCGGAGCGGCGGCGGTGGGGGCCGGACTCGGTGTATTGGCGCTGCTCGGCGTTGTCGAGGTGGTCGGCTGCACGCTGGTCGGCTGGTCCACACTCGCCGGGGTGACCGCTTGCGGTGTGGTGGCGGCCGGGTCGGTCCCGGGCGATTGCTGCGGGTCGCCGTCCGATTGTTCCGTGGACTCCGGTTGCGCGCCCTCCGGGCTGACGGACTCGGACGTTGCCTGCGGAGCCGGGGAATTCGACGTACCAGGCGACGACGTACCTGGCTGCGGCCCGGAATCCGCCACGATCTGTGGAGCAGTGGGAAGGACGGGCACACCATGGTCGGTCTGGTTGGCGACTTGCCCGTACACCGTGCGCAGGACCCGCCGCGCTTCCTGCGTGGCCTCCTCTTCGGTGTAATCGCCCGCCTTCATGACGCCGTCCTGAGGCAACGTCTTACCCACAAGGTCCGGGCGCTCGGTGGCCTGCGGCATCAACGCCTGGGTCTGCTCGAGGCCGGTGTGCATCTCGGAGAGTTTGAAACTCACCAGGGCGGCGGCATCAGCCAGATTCCCCGACTGATTGCGATAGTTCGTCACCGCGTCAGCGGCCGCCTTGCCCGATTGCCCCGTCCAGCCCGGATTGGTGCCGTCACCGGTCACCGTGCGGCCGAACTGCTCGTTGAACGCCTGAATCGCGCCGGTCAGGTTCATCCCGATGTTCAGCCACGCCTCGGACGCCTCCCGCACCGTCCCCGGCCGCATCGCGTTCACGGCCTCGACCATCTGCGCCAACGTCATACTGTCGTAGTTGTCCGGCCCCGGAATTCGCGGCGGCTCGTATTCCCCCTGGAACGCCGTGCCCAACCGATCGGTGAAGTCGTAGATCGTGTCGCGCTCCCGATTCCACTGCTCCTGCGCGGCGATGATCCGCTCCCGGTACTCCTCGTAGGTCATGGTCGAGCGTCCAGACCGGTGAACTGATCGGCTCTGGTCCGGTCCAGTTCTACGAAGTTCGCAATAGCTTTGGCGACAACTTCTTTCGCGATCTTCACCGCATCGATGTGCTGCATGAGGACGGCGTCCAGGGATTGGGCTGTTCCGCTCGACTTCAGTCTGAACTTCTCTTGCAACGCAACCCCCGACGGAAACGGCCCGAACCCGGTAACCTCGATGATCCGGTCGGTCATCCGCATGATGCCATCCAGACGATCGAGGTAGTTGTCGCAAGCTGTATCCAGGCCACGGCCGACATCCGGATGCAGCATCAGCTCACCAGCGTTCGCTTGGTCCAGCAGCCTGCGCCATTCCGCTGGATCGACCCCTATGGCCATCGCCTCTCCTCAGTTCGTCGGCAGGTACCGCACCAGGTCGTCGGCGTGACGACCTGCCTCCTGGCACGGCTCGCCTTGTTTTCCGATCGAATAGCGCGTCGTCACCTTGAAAATGACCGTTCCACGCGCATTTTCGACCGCGACGCTGCATTTGAGCCGCTTGCTATCACCGACGTCCAGATATTGCAGGGCGCGGTGCGGACCGACCGTCAAGGAAGTAAACGATTCCTTGTCCTGACGTTGACGAACCTCGTCCAGAACAAAAGCTCCGGACAGGACACCGAGGTCGTACCATCGCGCTGCGGCCTGCCAGCCACAAACCTTCCACCCGGTGAAGTCGACTCCGGCAACGTCTCTCTCCTTAGTCGCCTGATTGAGACCGGTTCCGGAGATTGCTGATTCCGGCAACGTGCACGGATCCCACAAAGCGGCTTCGGGGTCACCCGACTTTGATGCCGATGAGGAGGGCGAGGCCACGGCAGTGGTCGTAGTTGTCGTTGGCGTATCAGTGGCGTCATCGCATCCGGCGACAGTGAAAGCGGCAGCGAACGTGAGCACGGCACCGCGCAGAACCTTTCCCCAGCTCGTCATCGGTACCTCACCGCCGGTGCCGTAACGCATCGACGGGGGTCGGACCGGCTTCTCCGCCCCCTGCAAGCTGGCATCGACGCTACTGCCCGGTCCCCACCGGTGCAATAAGCTCGGGGCTGATCAGCACTTCCGGATCGTGAAGTTGTGCACCGCACCTCACCTGCCACGATCGTGTGCGACGGTGACGGTCTCACGCCCGCAGCGCAGGCAGCTCCGCGCGAGTTGGGCGGCTCGGGACCGCCCGCACGAGGTCGACCCGATGTCGCGCTACGGCCCGCCGGGTAGGCGGCGTTGTCCGGTGCCCACTTCGTCCGTCAGGTCGTCGTAGCCGACGGCCAGTTCTGCCAGTCGCTCCCATGCGTCGCCGAGAGACCATGTGGAGCCGCTGGCGAGTGCGGCATAGGCACAGGCGGTGTACTGGGCGAGGCGGTCGACCACCGAGCCGACGGTTTCGGTGTGCACTCGTGCCGCGCCGAGGGATGGCCGTAGTCGGGCGGTGACCCACCGGTCGATATCGCGGACCAGGCGGGCGCGGCATTGATCGATCGATGCGGCTTGTTCCGGTCCTGCGGAGAGGCGGCGTTCGTGCAGTGCCGCGAGGTCCCGCGCCGCACTCAGTATGGGGTGGTCGTCGTGGGCCTCGCCACGGCAGGCGGCCAGAAGTCGGTGTTTCGTGGGGAAGGGCTCCATCTGGGTCACCGCGCTTCGCCGGTTCCGGTGCGGCGAATCAGGGAGAGCGTGTGATGGCGGGATGGAAAGCTCACGCCGTCAAACCTTTTCGTCCATCTTCTTCGGTGTCTCCTGTGGAGGACTGGGGACGCGGTCGGCGCAGATGCGGCGCGGACGTATCCCGCGTCAGGTGGCGGATGGATGCGACGATCAACTGTCCGGAGGCGCGGTATGCGCCGCGCGGGGGCTCGATCCACTGGCGGAAGCGGGCGCACTTGTCGGCAGGGGAGGGGAGCGCGATCTCGCCGCCCGCCCGCACCACGGAGACATCCAAACGGAACATCTCCGCCAACAGGCTGTCGTCGTTGGGCAGATCCGGTCGCACCAAATAGCTCCAGCGACGCGAGCGCGGGTGCGACATGATCGGCCCTATGCCGTGCCCACGGCGTTGCAGGTCGCCCTTTACGAGCTGTCCTAAGTGGGCCGGCATCATCAGCGCCCAGACGATTCCGGCCCGGACGACGATGCGGCCCAATTGGGGTGGGTCGACGATCGCGGGCAGACCGCACACCTGCCGGTAGTACTGGCAGCGGGACACAGGCGTGTTCCCGAACTCCGATTGGTTCATTTCCAGACCTCTTCGCGAGTCGGTGAGCTAGGGTGCGCCCAGCCCTGGAAGTCGGCAGAACCCAGGAGCGGGGGGGCGTGGTGGGAATCGGGGGTGGCCCCCCTCTGGGCGCGGAGTCAGCAAAACACCTTTGACCTGCGCGTAGTCAGAAGTTTGGGTTTCCCAGACCAACTCGGCCGAAGGTCCAGAGCAAATCCCGTGCCGGGTTGCAGCCGTCACCCAGTACGGGTCGAATTCGCAAGAGGGAAGGGGACTACTGTGACCGATACCGGCTCGACCCTGCCGAGGCGCCAGCTCGGGCGCTATCTGCGGGAGGCGCGGACGGCGCTGAATATATCGCTGGAACGGTTGGCGGGGATGACCGATCTGAGTTCATCGGTATTGCAGCGCTTGGAGAAGGGGGAAGCGACGCGACTGAAAATCCGTGACATCGAGGCCATCTGCGCGGTACTGGAAATATCGGATCAGATGACCTCCGCGATGGTCGGATTACTGCGGCTGGGCGCAGAGAAGAGCTGGTGGCATGAATACGGTGACCTGATACATGCAACCTTCGACGTGTATGTCGGGCTGGAGACAGCTGCGCGGAAGCTGACCATGTACCAGCCGTCACTGGTGCCAGGCTTGCTTCAAACGGTCGACTACGCACGAGTACTCATCCAGAAGGCGAACGTGGACGAGACCAGTGCGGAGCACGATCGGCGGACGGAACTCCGAACGAAGCGACAGACCCTTGTCACAAGGCGGTACCAGCCGCTCACGCTCGAGGTTGTACTTCATGAGTCAGCTTTGCGCACGATGGTGGGCGGACACTCTGTTCTGGAGGGTCAGCTTCGGCATCTGGCGGAGGTCGGCAAGCTGCCGAACGTCTCGATCCGTGTCCTCCCATTCTCGGCTGCGGCCCCCGTGGGGCATCCCGTTGGGCAGTTCGCCATCTTGGAGTTCGGGGTGGACGCCAAAGGTAAGGCTATCGAGCCGCCGATCGTCTACCTCGAAACCTTCACCGCGTGTATGTATTTGGAGAGGGCCAGCGATGTCCAGCGTTACTATCGAGTGCACGACAGTCTCCAGCAAGCATCGCTGGACGAGGCAGCCAGCAGGGGCTTGATCAGGCAAGTACTGAAGGAGTTATCAGCATGAGTGCTGACCTATCCCGAGTCGTGTGGTTCAAGAGCAGCCACAGCGGCACACAGGCTGACTGCGTCGAAGTCGCTTTCCTGAATGGCGGGCAAGTCGGCGTGCGAGACTCCAAAAACCCCACCGGCTCCGCGCTCGTATTCGCACCCAGCGAGTGGGACGCCTTCACCGCGGCAATCCAGTCAGGGGAGTTCGCTTCATAGCAAGCTCGAATGGATAGTCCTGCGTGGACTTCGGTCAGCGGAGCGATGCCCCGGATTCTGGATCATTCTGGGGCATCGGCTGCGCGCGGGGTGGGCGACATGAATCTCGACTCCCGCCGAGGTGGGTCCGCCGGTCCGGTGGCGTTCTGCGGGCCGATCGCGGCGAAATTCCGGCCTGTGACCAGCGCGAACGCCTTGTCAGTGGTGGTGTCAGTCAGGTGTCAGCTCGGTGTCAGCCGGTCTGGCGACAGTATTCACATGAACAGCGCAGCCAACATGCACAGCACAGCGAGCGACGAGACCTGGACCGGCATGGTGCCGGTGGACGACACGGCCCTGGCCGTGACCGACACCGGCGGGCCGGGCCGCCCCATCGTCTATCTGAACGGCGCCTACGCCAGCCAGCGGCCCTGGCGGCCCGTGATCGCCGAACTCGGCGGCGACTACCGGCACATCACGTTCGACGGGCGGGCTCGCGGCAAGTCGAAGCGGTCGGCGGATTACTCCTTCGAGGCAGCCTTGCGAGATGTCGATGCCGTCCTCGCGGCGAGGGGCGTGGAACGGCCGTTGCTGGTGGGCTGGTCCTACGGCGGCATCCTCGCGTGGCACTGGGCCGACCGGAACCCGGACCGCGTCCTCGGGGTGGTGACCGTGGACTCCGCGCCGTACGGATTGACCGGCGAGGAGGGGCGTGAGCGGATCCGCAAGCTGTTCCACCGGATGCGGTTCGTGCTGCCGCTGGCGCGCCCGTTCGGCTTGGCCGCGCGGATGACCGCCGCTGAGCACGCCGAGGTCGGCATTGATGCCAACGAGGTCGCCGCCGCCAGTGTGCCGGTCCTCGAGCGCCTGACCTGCCCGGTGCGGTTCGTCCTGGCTACCGGTAACAGCCTCGGGAGCGAGGACGGGGAGATGGAACAGTTGCGGCTTTCACTCGATCCGGTCTTCGCCGCGAACCCGAACGTGGAGCTGAGCGCGAAGGTCGCGAGCAATCACTCCCACATCCTGCGCAAGGACTTCCGAGCCGTCGCCCAAGCCGTACGCAAGACCGCGGCCGCCCACGCGCAGCGAGTTCATTGAGCTGAGGACCGATGGGCCGACGCGGCGTTTCTCGGGGCCACGACATACGTCGAACCGCTTTGAGTAGTCCGGCCACAACGCCTTCGCGGTAGGTGGCGCGGGAGTGCGTTCACGGCGCAGCGGTGAACAACTCGTAACTGTGTCCGTTGGGGTCGCGGACGTAGACGCCTCGTCCTCCGCCGAGGTGATTGATCTGCCGGTCCCAGCCGTTTTCCGGGCCGGACCCATAGTCGACATCGGCCCAGTCGGTCAGGCGCCGCAACACCGCGTCGAAAATGCCATCGTCGACCAGGAACGCGTAGTGGCCCGGTTCGACCTGTCCGCGTTCGTCGAAGTCGAAGGTCAGGTCGTCGTTGACCTGCACCGGCGTGAACGGCCCGGCTGGCGCGGCGACCTCCAGACCGAACAACTCGGCGAAGAAGTTCGCCGCCGCCTCTTTGTCTGCCGCAGGCACGATCGTGTGATTCAGGACGATGGGCACCGCTGTCTCCACTCAATATGCGTGCGATACGCATGCAAATATATATGCGCATCGCACATATTGTCGAGCCGTGCGATCAGCCGAGTCCTGGTAGGTTGACTGGCCGTGAACCGCTCCAGCGCCGACATACCGGAGGCGGACGGCGGACCCGCACTGTTCCGACTGGTCCGCTTCTGGTCACGCCGCTGGGTCAACCAGGCGCTGACCGGCGTACCGGCGGAATCGGCTGGCGATCAGCGCCAAGTCCAGTACGTCCAAGTCATCGAAGCGGTCGCGGCCGCGCTGCACACCGCCGAGGAGGCGACCGTCACCACCGTCGCCACGCAACTCGGCCTCGACCACTCGGGAGCCAGCCGCATGGTCCGCGACGCCGTTGCGGCGGGCTACCTCGCCCGCGCCGAGTCCGCACACGACCGCCGCCGGGTGGTCCTCCGCCTCACCGATGCCGGTCACCAACTTCTCACCGCATCCCGTGACTGGCAGCGCCGCTGCTTCGACCACCTCACCGCCACCTGGGACGAACCCGACCGCCGCCGATTCGCCGCCTACCTGCAACGCCTGGCCGACGAAGCGACCTTCTGAACGTCCGGTCATCTCGGCGTAATCGGGGATCCCGGCGGATATCCGGGTGCGCAATGAGCACGACGGTAGGTATGGCCGGGAATCAGGGCTCGCGCTAGTCGGCGGTACAGGTGCCGATCAGTTGTCCGTCTCCGAGGCTCGCAGCGACGATCGCGGATCTCGCGTCGTTCGCGGGGGTCTCCGCGTTCACGGGCACGGTGTCCGAGAGCGCGTACACGATGAACCGGTAGTGGTGGACGCCGGTACCGGCTGGTGGGCACGGGCCGAAGTATTCGGCTCGGTTGGCGCTGTTCAGGCTGACCACTCCGCCCGCCGGTGTTTGCCCCTCCTCGGTGGAGGTGGTGGTCGGCGGGATATTGCTGACGACCCAGTGGGTGAACAGGCCGCTGGGAGCGTCGGGGTCGTCCACGATGAGTGCGAAGTTGGTGGCTGTGGGTGGGGCGGTCCAGGTCAGGGGCGGTGGCTGGTTCCTGCCGTTGCAGGTGTAGACGGTCGGGATCGGATCGCCATGGTTGAAAGCGGTACTACGCACCGAGATCTCGGTCTTCGCGGGCATCGCGGCCTCCGCTCGGGTCGAGGGACAGTGGTCGAGTCCAACGATTCGCCTGTCTCGGTCCTGCGGACGAGCCCGGCGCGCGACGGCGGCGGATACCAGGCGAACCCGGTATGTCGTTATCAGCCCAGCGTAAGCCGACGAAGTCCGGGCAACCAGGCTCGGCCCGAGAACGCGCCGTGACCGGCGGGGGCGTCCGGGGCTACCGCCCGGTGTAGCACTTCCCGATGCTGCGGGTGCTGCGGGTGCTGCGGGTGCTGCGGGTGCTGCCGGTGCCGCAGATGCAGCCGATGCCGCCGGTGCCGCGGTGCCGCTGATGCCGTCGATGCCGCTGCGATGCCGATACGATGCCGATGGGGTTGACGGCGGCCGCCTATCGCGGCCGCCATCCCTCAGTCGCTTCCCGTCGCTGCCCAGTCGCTCCCGTCGCCGTTCAGTCGCTCCTGTCGCTGCTCAGTCCGCTCCCGCGGCCGCCGACGACTTCTGCCCGGTAAGCGCCGCGATCGTCTCGATCCGCGCCACCGCGTCGGTGACGATCCGCTCGATCAGCTCCCTGCACGTGGGCAGGTCGTCGATGATGCCCGTGACCTGTCCCGCGGCGAGCACGCCCGCCTCGGTGTTGCCCTCGACCAGTCCGGCGCGCAGCAGCATCGGCGTGTTCGCGGCCATCACGACCTGGGACCAGCTGAGATCTTTGGCTTTTCGCATGGCGAGGCCGTCGCGGACCATGGTGGACCACTTCATGCCCGTCATGCTCTTGAACCGGGCGGCGTTGCCGACCGCGGCGGCGAGGCCGCGCCAGCGGCCCGAATGCTCCAGCCGCTGCACCAGTTCGGTGTTCAGCACACGGTGCGGCATGCCGTCGACCTTGAGCGACACCACCGTGTCCTGCAGCTGCCGCCGCAGGTACTCCTGCTTGACGGCGTCGGGAACGGTGCTCTCCTGGGTGAGCAGGAACCGGGTGCCCATCGCGACGCCCGCCGCGCCGTAGGCCAGGGCGGCGGCCAGGCCACGCCCGTCGAAGAACCCGCCCGCCGCGACCACGGGAATGTCCACCGCGTCCAGCACGGAGGGCAGCAGCAGGGTCGTGGCCACCGGGCCGGTGTGCCCGCCGCCCTCGCCGCCCTGCACGATCACCGCGTCCGCGCCCCAGGACGCGACTTTGACCGCGTGCTTGGCCGCGCCGATGGACGGGATCACCACTACGCCGGCGTCTTTCAACTTGGCGATCAGGTCCTGCCTCGGCGCGAGCGCGAACGACGCGACCGCCACCTTCTCCCGGATCAGCAGATCGATCCGCTCCGGGGCATCGGCGGCGTCGGCGCGGATGTTCACGCCGAAAGGTTTCGCGGTGTGCGCTTTGGTTTTCGCGATGGCCGCTTCCAGTTCCGCGAAAGTCATCGTGGCCGAAGCGAGAATGCCGAGGCCGCCCGCCTCGGCGGTGGCCGACACCAAGCTCGGGCCCGCGACCCAACCCATACCGGTTTGCACGATCGGGTGTTCGATGCCGACCAGATCGGTCAGCGCGGTGCGCAGGCGCGGGCTCATGACGGGACCTCGGTTTCGCGAATCTTCTTGGGATCGAGCACCTCCCGGATCAGCCGCAGCTCCTCGGGGGTGGGCTGCCGCGTCGCACCCGCCTCGGCGAGACCGGCGATCTCGAACGACGTGTTCTCGGCGACCTCCTCGGCGGTGACGCCGGGATGCAGACTACGGGCGCGCATGGTGTGGCCCGGGCCTTCGAAGTCGAAGACGCCCAGGTTGGTCACCACGCGATGCAGGTGGTGGAAGCGGTAGGCGGGGTTCGCGGAGTCCACTTTGTCGTATCCCACCCCGGAGACGATGTCGACACCGTCGGTGAACACGCGCTTCGTGTGCCGCGCGACCCAGTAGCTGGTGGCGTGGTTGATCGTGTTGCCCGGCGCGCCACGCACACCGAACATCTGCCGGGTCGGCTGCTGCAACGGGCCGAACGCCGAGAGGTTCTGGTTGCCGAACCGGTCGATCTGATTTGCCCCCATCACCACGTGCCGCCGCCCGGAGGCCACCACGTCGAAGACCTTCCGGAACGGAATCCAGCCTTCGATCGGCGCTTTGCCACCCAGTGGGGGAGTCTCGGCGAGCAGCAGCGCCTCGCCGTCGGACAGCAGCAGGTCCGGCTCGGTGGTGAGCTTGGCCAGGCGCGCGCCGATGATCGACATCGGCGACATCGGGCTGGCCATGATCTCGCCCGCGCCGCTGAAGATCTCCGCGCAGGCGACCGCGCAGATCTCGGCGCGGGTGATCGTTTCGGTGCTGGTCATCGCGCCTCCTCGGCGAATCGGCGGACGGCGGCCTGGTACTGCTCCTCGGAGCCGGCCAGGTAGGTGTCGACGAACTGCTGCCACATCTGCGGCGTCTTCGCCGCTGCCACGTAATGCTTCTGGAACTTCTCGTCGCGGCCGTAGTCGTCGCCGGCCAGGGTGAAGTGCGCGCCGTTGGGGGCCTCGACCACGCCGTCCACCATCATGCGGTTGAGCAATAGTGCCTGCAGGGGAACGGTTTTCACCAGCTGGTCGGTCTCCACCACCCGCTCGACGGAGACGTAGCGGCGCTGCGCCGCCAGGCAGAACAGGTCATCGAAGTACGGGTCGACGCCGGTGTAGGCGGCGTTGCCGTGCGCGTCGCCGAGGTTCAGGTGCACCAGCGCCGCGTCGAGATTCAGGGCGGGCATGGCGATCAGCGTCTCGGGCGCGCCGTCGACGGGGTAGGGCGATTCGATCGTCTTCAGCTCGCCTTCCCAGAAGTTCGGCACGTCGGAGCCGAGACCGGCGCGGATCGGCAGGAAAGGCAGTCGCGCCGCGGCCGCTTCCAGCCCGCATTTGAGCATTCCCTCGTCCATCTCGCGGGCCGTCAGTGCGCCCGAGGTACGCGCGTGGGCGAACCACGGGTCGTAGAACGGCGCCGAATCCAGCGAAACGAAGCCGTAGTACGCCTTGCGCACCTTGCCCGCCGAGCACAGCAGTCCGAGGTCGGGTCCGCCGTAGCTGACGACGGTCAGGTCTGTGATGTCCGAACGCAGGATGGCCCGCACCAGCGCCATCGGCTTGCGCCGCGACCCCCAGCCGCCGATGCCGATGGTCATCCCGCTGCGCAGCTCGCCGACGACCTCGTCGAGCGACATCCGCTTGTCTCGCATGGGTATTCCTCTCCTGTTGACGGCGCTTTCGGGGCCCTGCGTGGTCTCGCGTGCTCCGGGCCCGTCGTTCGCGCCGCGTCTCACTGCCCGCTTTTGCGCGCCGCGAGGTCGTCGTCGAACCGGGCGCGGATCTCGTCGGCGACGCCGGCGAGGTTGAGTTCGAAGGTGAAGCCCTGCTCGTACCGGTAGCTGCGGTGCACGTCCTGCACGTCGATGCCGTTCAAGGCCCGCTTGGCCGCCCGGATCACCCGGCCGTCCTTGGCCGCGATGTTCTTGGCCAGCTCCAAGGCGGCGGCGTCCAGCTCGGCGCGCGGCACCACCTGGTAGACCGAGCCGTAGTGGTGCAACTGCTGTGCGGTGATGGTGCTCGCGGTATAGAACAGCGCGCGCATCAGGTGCTGGGGTACCAGCCGTGCGAGGTGCGTCGCCGCGCCGAGCGCACCGCGGTCGACCTCGGGCAGCCCGAAGGTGGCGTCGTCGGAGGCAATCACGACGTCCGCGTTGCCCACCAACCCGATACCGCCGCCCAGGCAGAAGCCCTGCACCACGGCGATCACCGGCACCTGGCACTCGTACACCGCAGCGAACGCCTCGAAGCAGCCGTGGTTGGCGTCGATCAGCGCCTGGTGGCCGGGCTTGCTCTGGATCTCCTTGATGTCCACGCCCGCGTTGAACCCGCGGTTCTCCGCGCGTAGCACCACCACCTTGGTGTCGGGATCGCGGCCCGCCGCGCGCACTTCGTCGGCGATGGCGAACCAGCCGTCGGTAGGGATGGCGTTGACCGGCGGATAGTCCACCGTGACCACGCTGATGCCGGTCGATTCGGAGTGGCGGTTGATCCCCATGGCAAGTCCCGTCCTGTGTGAACGCATTGGCAAAGCAAGCAGTTGCTTGGTAGGTTAGCACGGTGGCACTCGAAATCGATCTGGCCGGGCGCGTCGTTCTGGTGACGGGCGGCGTTCGCGGCGTCGGCGCGGGCGTGAGCAAGGCGTTCCTCGCCGCGGGCGCGACCGTCGTGGCGTGCGCGCGGCGACCCGCCGACGCGCCGGTCGAAGTCGACGGACGCGCGATCGACTACCTGCCCTGCGACGTCCGGGACGAGAACGCGGTGCGCGCGCTGATCGACACGATCACCGAGCGTCACGGCCGTCTCGACCATCTGGTCAACAACGCGGGCGGCGCTCCTTTCGCGCTCGCCGCCGACGCGAGCAAGAACTTCCACGCCAAGATCGTCGAGCTGAACCTGCTCGCTCCGCTACTGCTGGCGCAGGCCGCCAACGCGGTGATGCAGCGGCAGGACGAGGGCGGCTCGATCGTGAACGTCTCCAGCGTCAGCGGGCACCGCCCGTCGCCGGGGACCGCGGCCTACGGCGCGGCCAAGGCGGGGATGGACAGTCTCACCGGCTCGCTCGCCGTCGAGTGGGCGCCGAAAGTGCGGGTCAACTCGCTGGTGGTCGGCCCGGTGGACACCGAGTTGAGCCGACTGCACTACGGCGACCAAGACGGCGTCGACGCGGTGGGCCGGACCATTCCGCTGGGCCGCATGGCCCGCCCCGAGGATGTCGGCCGCTGTGCGGTGTTCCTGGCCTCGCCGCTGGCCGCCTACGTAAGCGGCGCGACGCTGCTGGTGCACGGCGGTGGTGAGCGGCCCGCCTTCCTCGCCGCCTCCACCGCCGACCAGCCGTCCTGAACACACCGGACGGGGAGAAGCACAAGGCATGAGCGGTTCGGCGCGGCGGAGAGGTGACCATGGAGAGCCGCGCTCGTATCGAATGGGGACGCCGGGCAAGAGCGATCAGACCCGAAGGCGGCCGTGGAGCGTGACCACGGAGGTCATGGGTCAGGTCGGAAGGGACGCCGGGCATGAGCGGTCGCGCCCGGGGACCGCAGCGGAGCGTGACCATGGAGACCACCGCTCAGGTCAGAAGGGCACACCGGGCATGAGCGGTCGCGCCCGGGGTGGCAGCGGAGCGTGACCACGGAGGCCACCGCTCGTATCGGAAAGGGACACAGTATGGACACCGAGCAGATCTGCGCCGGACGCGTCGTCATCGTGACCGGCGCCGGCCGGGGCATCGGCCGGGCGCACGCCCGAGCCTTCGCCGCGGCGGGCGCCCGCGTGGTGGTCAACGACATCGGTTCGACGCTCGACGGCGCGGCCACCGCGGAAACGCCTGCCGCGCAGGTGGTCGCGGAGATCGAGGCGCTCGGCGGCCAGGCCGTGGCCAACGGCGACGACGTCGCCGACTGGGCAGGCGCCCGCAACCTCGTCCGCCAGGCCGTCGACACCTTCGGCAGGCTGGACGTGCTGGTCAACAACGCCGGTTTCGTGCGCGACCGGATGCTGGTCAACCTCAGCGAGGACGAGTGGGACGCGGTGGTCCGCGTGCACTTGAAGGGCCACTTCGCCACCATGCGGCACGCGATCGAATACTGGCGTGCGGAAGCCAAAGCGGGCCGCCCGGTCGACGGCCGGATCATCAACACCAGCTCCGGCGCCGGTCTGCAGGGCAGCGTCGGCCAGGGCAATTACGGCGCGGCCAAGGCGGGCATCGCGGGGCTGACGCTGACCGCCGCCGCCGAGTTCGCCCGCTACGGCGTGACGGTGAACGCGATCGCCCCGTCCGCGCGCACCAGGATGACCGAGACGGTGTTCGCGGACATGATGGCCAAACCGGAGAACGGCTTCGACGCGATGGCCCCGGAGAACGTTTCTCCGCTGGTGGTGTGGCTGGGCAGCCCGCAATCGGCGGCGGTGACGGGGCGGGTGTTCGAGGTCGAGGGCGGCAAGGTGGCGCTGGCCGACGGGTGGCGGCACGGGGTGGCCGTCGATCGCGGCGCGCGCTGGGATCCGGCCGAACTCGGACCCGTGGTCGCCGATCTGATCGCCAAGGCCGCTCCGCCGGAGCCGGTCTACGGCGCCTGATTCGCCTCGCCCGTTCTGGGGCGCATTCCCCGACCGGGGTTTAGTATGGGCACCCACCTGTTGGGAAAGTCCCGTGTGAGAGTGGCGACCGGGCACAGAACTGCGCTTCGACTGATGAGGGGAAGGCTCGGCGCATGGCGGGAGGTCGCGCATTCCAAGTGCCGGCGGCAGCCCGCGCTGTCGCGCGCTCGGCGCTGCTCGGCCGCGTTGGGGTGCGCGGTTCGCCCTCCTCGACAGTGACGAGTTGGGCCTCCGCCGCCGCGCAACCTCCCCGCCCCTCGCGCGCAGACCCCGCTCCGCCGCCCTACGACAGTGGCGATCCCCGGCACCCGCTGACCATGTCGGGGCAGCACTCGAAGATCAGCGCGGCCCCGGCCTGTGCGACCGCCGAAACATGTTCGACCACAAAGAATTTGGCGGCTGCGAGCTCCGATGCCGGTTCGTCCGGATCGGATGTGGTCCCCAGCTCCGGTTCGGCTGATCGCTCGATGGTGCTCGGCTCTGGTTCGGCTGGGGCTGGGGTCGTGCTCGGTTCCGGTTCGGCTGGGGCTGGGGTCGTGCTCGGTTCTGGTTCGGCTGGGGCTGGGGTCGTGCTCGGTTCCGGTTCGGCTGGGGCTGGGGTCGTGCTCGGTTCCGGTTCGGCCGGTCGCGGGCTGGAACTCGGTTCTGGTTCGCCTGTTCGCGCCGTCGCAGTCGGATCTGCGTCGCACGAGACGAGCTTCACCGCGTTGGGAACCAGCTCTGCCATCGTGCGCGGCGCCGGTTCCGCCGTGTCGGCTCTGCCGGTCTGGTTGGCTGCCGGCGCGTGGGTGGGGCGCGTGCTGGTCGAGTTCGCGACCACGGCATGGGCCGCCATCGTCGCATGTCTGTTCGCGGTCGCGGTCACGCTGACCTGGCCGCGCGCCTTCAGGGCGGCTGTTCGGGGCCGTGGGATGCGCTTTCGTCGTCACCGGTCTGCGCGATGTGGACTGGACCGCGATCGGCCGCGACATCGTGCTCTACACGGCGGGAATGCTTCTGGCCGCGGGCCAGATCCGGCGCACGCCACGCGATTCGCCTGGAAATCCACTATCGGCGTTCGCCGTCGCCGAGGGCGACTCGAGCGTGGCCCGTCGGGAGTTCACGAGCCTGGTCATCGCCTGCGGTGTGGACCGTGGTGAAACGTCAGGTGCGCGCACAGGTCCCGCTGCCCCGCTGCACCAGGTCACGATCGGTCGCTTCCCCGAAGTAGTGGCGCGCGAACAATCTGGATTCTGCACGCAGTCCTAAGCTTCCGACCGGGTCGCGCAGCATCGATGGGTTGTGTCTGTGGTCAGGCAAGGGACTCGTACTGCCGGAACTCGCACAGCCGCCCACCTCGGTGCCGGACCGGGCCGATCGGGTCGCGCGGTGGGCGCGCGATCCCACGGGGATGTTCACGGTGGATTGCTCCGCCCGAAGGCATTAGTCCTCGGGGATCGGTTCCGGCCATCGCACAGGCCTATCGGGCCACTGAGGTGGGGACCCCGCGCGAAATTGAGCAGCTTCGCGCGAATACGATCAATCCGACGCAATAGCGGGACTGATCGGACTTATCGGACAGACCGGTTGGATCGGCTGTCTCGTGTGGTCTGAACGTAGACCGCTCTATCGAACTGAAAGCGGTTATGCGGGCGAGTGATCCGCACCACAACGAAGACCGGCGCGTGTGCGCGCCCGTAATTATCGGGGCACGCACACGCGCCGGTAGTGTGCTGCGCGCACATTTGCACGTGCATAACACAGCACAGTGCGACCCGGTGGGTCGCACTGTGCTGCCGTGCGGTAGAACCTATTCGGTACCGTCCGGAGGAATTTCGGGCAAGCCTTCGCTGGCCCGCAACTTCTCCGCCATGGACGTGAGCAGGTTCTGTGATTCTTCGGACAAGTCGAACGCTCTACTCGACGGCCGCCGCAGTCCGTAGCCCTGCAGCTGGGACAGCAGCTCCAGATCGTGATCGATCTTGGCGGCATAGATGTCGTTGAAGAAGTAGTCCGGCTTGACCTTGAAGAACTTCGCCAGGGCGGCCACCGTCTCATCCGACGGGTTCGTCCGTTGTCCCGACCGCAACTGCGACAGGTACGGTTTCGAGATCGGATGTCCGGAGGCCGTCAGCGCCGCCGCAACCTCCGCGTTGGTGTGCGGCTTACGCCCCGGGGGATGCACGGTTTCGAACAGCTTGTTCAGCCGCGCCGCGAAATCAGCCATTGTGAGCCGCCCAATTCCCTTCGCTGTACTAACAGTCGTTATCTCGGATACGTATCATTGATATTAGCGGCTCAGTAACTGAAAACCTACGCCTGATTCCGGATTTCCTTGAAGCTTCTAGGTCGGATGGCGGCGAAGGCACTGGGACGGTCGCGTTTGCGGGTCACGCCAAGGCCTCTCGAGAAGCCGCAGTACGAACCGGTTCTGGCCCGTCGCTGCGGTCTCGGCGCAAGGGATCTTGATAGCCCCAAGATAGCTGACGTCTCATGGACTCGACGGTACATGAGTTTGTGTGGCGTACGACACGTTTGTGCCCCTGGGGGATGAACGTTCAACCAACGCGTACGGAATGGTTGAAGTCACAAACGTTCGATGATGGTTCCTGTCGCCAGTGCGCCACCGGCGCACATGAGAACCATTGCGGTGGAGCGATCGGAGCGCTCGAGTTCGTGCAAAGCCGTTGTGATGAGGCGCGATCCGGTGGAGCCGACCGGATGCCCGAGGGCGATGGCGCCGCCGTTGACATTGACCCGGTCCATGTCCGGCTGATGGATGGAGGCCCAGGAGAGCGCGACCGAGGCGAACGCCTCGTTGATCTCGAACAGGTCGATGTCCCCGATGCTCATGCCGGACCGCTCCAGCAGCCTGCTGCACGCCTGCACCGGGCCGTCGAGGTGGAACTCGGGCTCGGCGCCGACCACCGCCTGGGTGACGATCCGCGCCCGCGGCCGCAAACCGGCCCGCTGAGCGGCCTTTTCGTCCATCAGCAGCACCGCGGCCGCGCCGTCGGAGATCTGCGAGGACGACCCCGCGGTGTGCACGCCGCCTTCCAGTACGGGCTTCAACTTCGCCAGGCCCTCCACGGTGGTCTCGCGCAGGCCCTGGTCGCGTGACACGTCGAGCTTCTCGCCGGTGAGATTGCCCTCTTTGTCGACCGCGGGCGCGGTGACGGTGAGCACTTCGCGATCGAATCGGCCCTCCGCCCACGCCTGTCCCGCCAAGCGCTGCGAGCGCGCGCCGAACGCGTCCACGTCCGCGCGAGTGATGCCGCGCCGCTTGGCGATTCGCTCGGCCGCCTCGAACTGGTTGGGCAGGTCGATGTTCCACGACGCGGGCCTGCGCGGCCCGGCGTGCTCACCCACGTTGGCGCCGAGGGGAACCCGGCTCATCGCCTCCACGCCGCAAGCCATGCCGATCTCGATGGCGTCGGCCGCGATCAGCCCTGCGATCAGATGGTTGGCCTGCTGGGCCGAGCCGCACTGGGTGTCGATCGTGGTGGCGCCGACCTGCCACGGCAGGCCGGCGTGCAGCCACGCGACCCGGGTGACGTTGTTGGACTGCTCGCCCGCCTGTGTGACGCAGCCGCCGATGACCTGTTCGACCTGTGCGGGGTCCAGGTGTGCGCGCTCGAGCAGTCCGCGCTGGGCCGCGCCGAGCAGTTCAGCCGCGTGCAGGCCCGCCAGCCAGCCGCCGCGCTTGCCGATCGGGGTTCGTGCGGCCTCGACGATCACGGGTGTGCCCATGTCCAACCTCTCGTTAAGGGACAGAAAACTGAAACGCGTTCATAGCACTTGTCGGGGGCGGATCTGTCCGGTTTCTTTCCTCATACTCGCGCCTGTGCTTCAATGATTATAGAACGTGTTTCAGTTTGTCGAAGGAGACATCTGGTGGTAGACACTCGGAATGCCCGGCCGAATCTTCCGGACGGGTTCGACGTCACGGACCCGGACATCTACGCCGAGCGTGTTCCGGTCGAGGAGTTCGCCGAACTGCGCCGGACCGCGCCGATCTGGTGGAATCCGCAGTCGCCCGACGTCAGCGGCTTCCACGACGACGGCTTCTGGGTGGTCAGCAAGCACGTCGACGTCAAGGAGGTCTCGCGGCGCAGCGACGTGTTCTCCAGCTACGAGAACACCGCCATCCCGCGATTCAACGACGACATCGCCCGCGAGCAGATCGAGCTGCAGCGGATCGTCCTGCTCAACATGGACGCGCCCGAGCACACCAAGCTGCGCAAGATCATCTCCCGCGGGTTCACCCCCCGCGCCATCAACGGCCTGCGCGCGGAGCTGTCCGCCCGTGCCGAATCGATCGTGAAGGCGGCGGCCGAAGCCGGCTCCGGGGACTTCGTCACCCAGATCGCCTGCGAACTGCCGCTGCAGGCCATCGCCGAGCTGATCGGCGTCCCGCAGGAGGACCGGATGAAGGTCTTCACCTGGTCCAACGACATGACCGGCTACGACGACCCGGAGAGCACCGCCGACCCGGTCGCGGCCTCCGCCGAGATCCTGGGTTACGCCTATCAGATGGCGGCCTCCCGCAAACAGTGCCCGGCCGACGACATCGTGACCACGCTGATCGAGGCCGACGTCGACGGTGACAAGCTCAGCGAGGAGGAGTTCGGCTTCTTCGTGATCATGCTCGCCGTCGCGGGCAACGAGACCACCCGCAACGCCATCTCGCACGGCATGATGGCGTTCCTGGAGAATCCGGACCAGTGGGAGCTGTTCAAGAAGGAACGCCCCGCCACGGCCGCCGACGAGATCATCCGGTGGGCCACGCCGGTCACCTCGTTCCAGAGGACCGCGCTGGAGGACACCGAGCTCGGCGGTGTGCGGATCAAGAAGGGCGATCGGGTGGTCATGCTGTACCGCTCGGCCAACTTCGACGAGGAGGTCTTCGACCACCCGGAGAAGTTCGACATCATGCGCAAGGACAACCCGCACCTGGCCTTCGGCGGCACCGGCGCGCACTTCTGCATCGGGGCGAACCTGGCCCGGCTGGAGATCGACCTGATTTTCAACGCCATCGCCGACCATCTGCCCGACATCACGAAGATCGCCGACGCGAAGCGCCTGCGTTCGGGCTGGCTCAACGGGATCAAGGAGTTCCCGGTCGACTACAAGACCTGCCCGGTCGCACACTGAGACACGAAAGGGCTCTCGCACCGCGGTGCGAGAGCCCCTTTTCGTAGGCCCGCTCAGTCGACCGGTCGCGCGGTCTTCATGGCGCGATCGACCTCCCAGAACGCGCGCAGCGCGGTGATCTTGCCCGCGTCGTCCACACGGTAGGTGAACACGCCGTCGGCGTCGATCCGGTGACCGCCGATGGTGCTGCGGATGGTGCCGGTGAAGGCGACCTCGTTGCCGCACGCGAAGGAGTCGCCGAACAGGAACTCGATCAGGTCGGTCTTCGCGATCGCCTTGTCCCAGAACGCGGCGATGGCCTCCGTGCCGCGATGACCCTTGCCCTCCGGATCGAAGCCGGACGGGCCGATGGGGTCCTCCACGATGCCGTCCGCGGCGAACAGCGCGACCCAGGCCTGCTTGTCCCGCGCCTGCACGGCGGCCTGCGATGCCAGGCCGGCGACCCTGGCCGGATGCTCGGTGGTGGTGGTCATACGGCCTCCCTCGGCCAGCGGGTTTTCCTCACCGCGCGGCGAGAACTGGTTCGGCTATGTACTGCTGCGCGAACTTGCGCAGTGAGTCCTGTTTGGCGGACAGCTCGCCGTCGAACCCGATGCCGTCGGCCAGCCAGGGCACCACGATCGCGTCGGTGACGCCCGCGTCGGCGAGGTCCTGATAGCCGGACCGGCCGAACCGGTCGACGCACACCGCCTGGATCTCGAACGGCTCGTCGGCCCGGCCGAACTCGGCGCGCAGGGTGTCGAGCTTGCCGATGGTGCGCCGCAGTTCGTCGTAGGTCATCATGGCCGAGGTCCAGCCGTCGCCCACCCGTGCGGCGCGGCGCAGCGCCGCGTCGGTGTGCCCGCCGATGTAGAACGGCACCGGCGCGCTCGGCGCCGGGCTGATCTGCAACGGCTCGAAGTCGAAGAACTCGCCGTGGTACTCGACCATGCCGCCGGCCAGCACCAGTTTGATCACTTCGATCATCTCGTCCACCCGAGCGCCGCGGCGGGCGAACGGCACGCCGCACCACTCGAATTCCTCTGGCGCCCAGCCGATTCCGACACCGAACCCGAAGCGGTTGCCGGACAGGTTGGCCACCGAGCCGACCTGCCGGGCCAGCAGCAGCGGATTGCGCGAGCCCAGCTTGAGCACGTTGGTGTAGAAGCGGATGCGGCTGGTGACGGCCGCCATCGCGGTCGCGCCGATGAGCGGGTCGACCCACGGCGTGTCCGGTCCCCAGAACCGGCTGCCGTCGGCGGTGTAGGGGTACTTCGCCGACGCCGACTTCATGTAGAACAGCGAGTCCGGCAGCGCGATGGAGGCGTAGCCGCACTCCTCGGCGGTCTTGGCCAGCTCGGGCAGCTGGTCCAGTGGACTCAGCGCGATGCCGACGGTGAACTGCAGCGCGGTCACCGCCGCTCCGATCCGACAACCCACATCGAGAAGTATTGCGAACCGCCGCCGTACGCGTGGCCGAGCGCTTTGCGCGCGCCCTCGACCTGATAGTCCCCGGCCCGCTGCATGACTTGTTTGGCGGCCTCGGCGAACCGGATCAGCCCGGACGCGCCGATCGGATTGGACGACAGCACGCCACCGGACGGGTTGACC
Organism: Nocardia asiatica NBRC 100129; assembly: GCF_000308415.1. Taxonomy (GTDB): domain Bacteria; phylum Actinomycetota; class Actinomycetes; order Mycobacteriales; family Mycobacteriaceae; genus Nocardia; species Nocardia asiatica. The sequence continues at coordinate 40,944 of NZ_BAFS01000023.1, forward strand.
GGGAGGGTGCCGCCGATCTCGGTCTCGCCCTTGTCGGTGAGCTTCCAGCCGTCACCCTGCGGCACGAAACCGAGGTTCTCCAGCCACATCGGTTCGAACCAGGAGAACGGGACGTAGATCTCGGCCACGTCGATCTCCTCGAGCGGATTGGTGATGCCCGCCGCCTCCCACAGCGCCGCGGCCGCGTCCCGGCCCGCCTGCGGGTTGACCTGGTCGCGCCCGGCGTAGGTGGTCGGCTCGGTGCGCATCGCGGTGGCGTGCACCCAGGCGACCTTCCGGCCGGTGGCCTCCACCTCGGCCGCCGCGTCCGCGTCGCCGAGAACGATCGCGCACGCGCCGTCGGAGGAGGGGCAGGTCTCGTCGAAGCGAATCGGGTCCCACAGCATTTGGGAGGCCAGCACCGATTCCAGCGTGATATCGGGCTGCCGCAGGTGGGCCAGCGGGTTCTTGGCGCCGTTGCGGCGATCCTTCACCGCGACCATGGCGCCGATGTGGCCCGGTGCGTTGGAGCGCCGGATATAGGAGCGCACGTGCGGCGCGAAGTACCCGCCCGCGCCCGCGCCGACCGGCATGGTGAACGGCACCGGAATCGACAGTGCCCACATGGCGTTGGACTCCGACTGCTTTTCCCAGGCCACCGCGAGTACGCGCTTGTGCACGCCCGCCTGCACCAGGTTGGTCGCCACGATGCCGGTGGAGCCGCCCACCGATCCCGCGGTGTGCACGCGCAGCAGCGGCTTTCCTGTGGCGCCCAAGGCGTCGGCCATGAACAACTCGGGCATCATGACGCCCTCGAACAGGTCGGGCGCCTTGCCGACCACGACCGCGTCGATGTCGGCGATGGTGAGACCGGCGTCGGCGAGCGCGCGATCGATCGCCTCACGGCACATGCCCGCCATGGACACATCGGTCCGTTTCGTCACGTGATGGGTTTGTCCGGTGCCGAGCACCGCCGCTGGCAAGGTCATCGGGTCTCCAAAACGGTCACAAGGTTCTGCTGCAGGGCGGGGCCGCTGGTGGCATGGGCCAGCGCTCGATTCGCCGAGCCCGCGATGATCGCCTCGGCCGCGAAGCCGATGCGCTCGAGGCCCGCGGCGAACATCGGGTTGGCCGCGAGCGCGCCCCCGGACGGATTCACCTTCGTGCCGTTCTTCAGCCCGATCGCCTCGGCGAGGATCAACTGCTGGTGACTGAACGGGGCGTGCAGCTCGGCGACGTCGAAACCGCTGACGTCCCCGCCGGTGACCGCCTGGGCGGCGGCGGCCGTGGAGGGCGATACCGTCAGGTCACGGGCGCCGAGCACCGGAGTGTCGACCCGGTGCGCCATGCCGGTGATCCAGGCCGGACGCTCGCACAGTTCGCGGGCGCGGTCGCCCACGGCGAGCACGATGGCGGCCGCGCCGTCGGTGACCGGCGCGATATCGTGCGCGCGCAGCGGATCGGCGACATAGGGCTGGTCGAGCAGGCTGTCCACGTCGCCGTCACCGGCGGCCACGGCCGCCATGTCCCGCTCGGTCCAGCGGCCCGCGTCCAGACCGGCGCGCGCCTGCAAGCCCGCGATGGACCACGCGTCCGGCCACAGCGGCGCGACCAGGTACGGGTCCAATTGCATGGTGAGCAGCTGGCGCAGCGTGCCCGCGGAGGACTTGCCGAAGCCGTAGACCAGCGCTGTCGTGGCCTGCCCCGAGCGCAGTTTCACCCACGCCTCGTACAGCGCCCATGCCGCGTCCATCTCCACGTGCGACTCGTTGATCGGCGGCACCGCGCCGATGGCGTCGATCGCCGAGATGAACGAGAACGCGCGTCCGGCAAGGTAATCGGAGGAGCCCGAGCACCAGAAATCGATATCGGCCTTGGTGATGCCGAGTCGGTCGTAGAGCTGCTGGAAGCAGGGCACCAGCATCTCGACACCGTTGGTGGTGCCGAAGGTCTCCGGCACGTGCGGCGCGTGGGCGAACCCCACGACCGCGATGTCGGTGGCGTTGTCAGTCAACGTGCGCCTCTCTCAGAGGTGATGCTTGTAGGTCTCGTAGTCGGCGTCGGGCTCACCGGTGGGGCGGAAATGGTCCACGTTCTCCAGGCCGTAGCCCCACTCCTCGCGCGGCTTCCACACCGCCTCCACCCGCATGCCCATGCGCACCTCGCTCGCGTCGCAGCCGAGCACCAGGTGCAGCACCGGAATGTCGGCGCCGTCGAGCAGCACGTACGCCGCGACGTACGGCGGCTTGATCCGCTGCCCGAGGAACGGCACGTTGACGATGCAGAAGGTGGTCACCGTGCCGCGGTCGGACAGCTCGATGAACTCGTCGGTCGGCCTGCCGTCGGTCGGGTTCGCGCCGCGCGGCGGGAAGTACACCTTGCCCGCGGCGTCCGTGCGCGCGCCGATCAGTTTGCCCTCGGCGAGTCCGCGCAGGTAGACGGTCTCCTGCGGGGACGCGGTGTGCTTGTAGGACATGTCGACCGGCGTGGTGATCACCGTGACCGGGTCGGCGGTCGCGGATTCCACCGGCTCGGCGGACTTCTCGCCCGGCTCGAAGCAGACGATGTCGCGAATGCTGCCCTCGGTCTGCTCGGCCCACCGCGCGGTCACCCGCAAGCCGGTGCTGATGTCCTCCGGCGCGGCGACGTCGACCGCGTGCAGCAGGGTGGTGTCCGCGCCGTCCAGCCGGATCAGCGCCCAGGCGAACGGGCGGTCGAACGGCTGGCCGGGCAGCGGCTCGCGCACCCAGGTCCACGATTCGACGGTGCCGGTGGCGGCGACGTCGACGAATTCGGTCAGCGGTTCGGCGGTGATCGGGTCGTATTCCGGTGGCGGCACGATCACCCGGCCGTCCGAGCCGCGCGCGCCGACGATCTCGCGGTCGCGCAACCGGTTCAGAAAAGTTCCGATGATGGGTCCGACGGAGCGGGTGTAATCGAAACGCATCCGTAGGGGCGCGCTGAGTACATCGGGCACGGCGGCTGTGTTCAATGCCGTGCCGCTACCACCAGCGATTGCCGTGGATGCAGTATTCCCCTGAGTCACGATATCGAGTAGAACAGGTTCTAACTCTGGTGGCAAGCAGTTGATCGAAAGGGGTCCGGCGTGAAGTTCGGATTGCAACTCGGGTATTGGATGGCCCAGCCGCCCGCCAACGCGGGGGAGCTGGTGGTGGCGGCCGAGGAAGCCGGATTCGATGCCGTGTTCGCCGCCGAATCCTGGGGGTCGGACGCTTTCGGCCCGCTCACCTGGTGGGGCTCGTCCACGCGGCGGGTCCGTCTCGGTACGTCGGTGGTGCAGATGTCGGCGCGCACGCCCGCCGCGACCGCCATGCACGCGCTCACCCTCGACCATCTCAGCGGCGGGCGCGCCGTGCTCGGCTTGGGCGTCTCGGGTCCGCAGGTGGTCGAAGGCTGGTACGGCCAGCCGTTCGCCAAGCCCTTGCAGCGCACCCGCGAGTACGTCGGGATCGTGCGCCAGGTGCTGGCGCGCCAGGCGCCGGTCACCAACGACGGCCCGCACTATCCACTGCCCTACACCGGGCCGGGGTCGATCGGCCTCGGTAAGCCGCTGAAGCCGATCGTGCATCCGCTACGTGCGGATTTGCCGATCTGGCTGGGTGCGGAGGGGCCGAAGAACGTCGCGCTCACCGCGGAGATCGCCGACGGCTGGCTGGCAATCTATTACGCGCCACGGCTGGCCGGGATGTACGACGACTGGCTCGACGAGGGGTTCGCGCGGGCCGGCGCGCGGCGCAGCAGGGACGATTTCGAGATCGCCGCGAGTTGCCAGGTGGTGATCACCGACGACCCGGCGAGCGAGCTGGAGCGGATGCGCTGGATCATGGCGCTCTACATCGGCGGCATGGGCGCGCCCGAGCTGAACTTCCACGCCCAGGTGTACCGGCGGATGGGGTACGACCGTGAGGTCGACGAGATCGGCCGGTTGTTCCAGTCGGGCAAGAAGGCCGAGGCGGCGGCGATGGTGCCGGACGAGCTGATCCTGGACACCGCGATCATCGGCGACGAGGAGCATGTCCGCAAGCAACTGCGGGTCTGGGAGGCCGCGGGCGTCACGATGATGCTGGTGTCGGTTCCCGATGTCGCGCAATTGCATCGGCTCGCACCCCTTGTCGAACAGTAGAACGCGTTCTAGATTCAATGCTGTGACGACGCAGGAGTCAGTGAGAATTCTCGGTCTGTGGAACATCGCCGAAGCCGAACCCGATCGGATCGCGATGGTCGATCCCTGGGGCCGGGAGGTGACGTATCGCGAATTGGCCACGCTCGCCAATCGGTACGCCACCGGCCTGCGCGGGCTCGGCCTGAAAACCGGTGACGTGCTGGTGAGCATGGTGCACAACTGCGTGGAGGCGATCGCGGCCTATTTCGCGGCCTACCAGTCCGGGTTGTACATCGTGGCGGTCAACTGGCATCTCACCGGTCCGGAGGTCGCCTACATCCTGGGTGACAGCGAGGCCAAGGCGTTCATCGCCAGCGATCGTTTCGCCGCCACCGCGAAGGCCGCCGCCGACGAAGCGGGACTGCCCGCGACGGCGCGCTTCGCGGTGGGCGAGATCGAGGGTTTCAAGTCGGTGGCCTGGCTCGGCGCCGCGGACACCGGTCGCCCGTCCGACCGCAGCACGGGCGCGCCGATGCTGTACACCTCGGGAACCACCGGACGGCCCAAGGGTGTCCGGCGGCCGCTGACGGGAGCCGACCCCGATGTGGTTCCGCCGCACACCACCGCGTTCTTCGGCCTGTTCGAACTCGCGCCCTACGACGACCACGTGCATATCTGCGGGTCGCCGCTCTACCACACAGCGGTGCTGAACTTCGCCACCATCTCGATCCAGTTGGGCCACAAGCTCGTTCTGATGGATCGCTGGGACGCCGAGGACATGCTGCGGTTGATCGACAAGCACCGGGTGACGCACAGCCACATGGTGCCCACCCAGTTCCACCGCCTGCTCGCGCTGCCGGAGGAGGTGCGCGCCAAGTACGACGTGTCCTCGCTGCGCAGCATGGTGCACGGCGCCGCGCCCTGCCCGCAGGAGACCAAGCGGCAGATGCTCGAGTGGTGGGGGCCGACGGTCACCGAGTACTACGCGGCCACCGAAGGCGGCGGCACGGTGATCAACGGCACCGATTGGTTGCGCAAGCCCGGCTCGGTCGGCAAGGCGTGGCCGTGGTCGGTGATCAAGGTGCTCAGCGAGGAAGACGGCTCCGAAGTCCCGGTCGGTGAGCCCGGCCTGGTCTACATGCGCATGGGCGCTTCGAGTTTCGAGTACCACCACGACAAGGCGAAGACCGAGGACTCGCGCGTCGGTGACCTGTTCACCGTCGGCGACATCGGGCACCTCGACGAGGACGGCTATCTCTACCTGCACGACCGCCGCTCGGACCTGATCCTGTCCGGCGGGGTGAACATCTACCCGGCGGAAGTCGAGAACGTTCTGATCACGCACCCGAAGGTCGCCGACGTAGCGGTTTTCGGCATCCCGCACCCGGATTGGGGCCAGGAGGTGAAGGCGGTCGTGCAGCCCGCCGACGGCTCGGCCGCGGGCGACGCGCTCACCGAAGAACTCCTCGCCTTCGCCGCCACGCAATTGGCGAAATACAAGATGCCCAAGTCGATCGACTATCTTCCCGAACTGCCGCGCGACCCCAACGGCAAGCTCTACAAGCGCAAACTCCGCGAGCGCTACATTCCGGCGACCTGATCGAGAGTCGAATGGTCGCCGGAAGTCGACCGACTACCGCCATTCGACTCCGCTCGACGCCTGAGACGCATAGTGGGACCACAGCCGGCCGACCGGGCTGGGACAGTGGGCGCTCGCCTGGCTGCGGGAGATGAGCCGGGTACAGCGGCCCGCTGTTCCGGCCTGGTCGACCGGCTGTAATTGCGTTGCGGGATCTGTTCTCGCCCTCAGTTGACCGGCTCGCGGAGTTCGGGGGCCAGGCCGAAGAGGGGAAAGAGTTTTTCGGTGTCGAGGAAGAAGTTCAGCCCGGCGATGGTGTCGCCGTCGAGCTCCAGCACCGTGATCGACCACGGCACCCACACGCCCGGCTCCTCGCTCGGCTTGTAATGGCCGAAAGCAGGCAAGCCGTTGGCGCCCTGCAGGCGGACCATTCGCGAATCCCGGCAAGCGCTTCCGTGCCCGAGCATGAACGCGGCCACGTTCTGCGGGCCGGAGACCCACAGCTCGATCGGCGGCATGGACAGCGCCACATCGGCTTTCAGCAGTGAGGTGAGCGTGTCCATGTCGTAGGCCTCGAACGCCTTGACGAAATCGTCCACCAGCTTGCGCTGATCTTCGTCGGTCTCGTCATAGGTGTCGGTGGCCGCGGGCTGGACCTTGGACATGGTGGCGCGCGCCCGTTGCAGCGCGCTGTTGACCGACGCGGGTGACATGGTGAGCGCCTCGGCGGTCTCGTTGGCGGAGAACCGCAGCACCTCGCGCATGATCAGGATCGCGCGCTGCGTGGCGGGCAGGTGCTGGCAGGCGGCGACGAAGGCCAGGCGCAGCGTGTCCTTGGCGCTGGCGTGCTCGGCCGGATCGGCGCCGAAGGCCAGCGCGTTCGGGATGGGCTCGATCCAGACGTAGTCCGGCTGGGGCGCGGGCAGCGGCGAATCCGGCCGCGACGGACCGGACAGATCCATCGGCCGGGCCCGGCGCTGCGGGCCGTCGAGCATGTCCAGGCAGACGTTCGTGGTGATCTTGTACAGCCAGGAGCGCAGGCTGGCGCGGCCCTCGAACGAGTCATAGGACTTCCACGCCCGGGTCAAGGTCTCCTGCACGGCGTCTTCCGCTTCGAAGGAGGAGCCGAGCATGCGGTAGGCATACGCGCACAGTTCCCGGCGATGGGTCTCGAACGCGGCCAGCACATCGGGAGCGAGGCCGGTAGGGGAGCCGGACGAGTCGTTCATGGGAGTCACCCTGCCACAGGCCACCGACACAAAACAGGTCCTGGAACTCGAGGGCTGCGCTGATCAAGATCGTTAAACCTGCCCGGCCTGTGGGACCTGTCACGGCCCGGCGCGATGAGTTCTCCGGGTGCGGACCGTCATATCCGGTGACACAACGGACTTGCTCGAGAGGAAGAGGCCATGAGCAGCAAGATGATCTTCATCAATCTCCCGGTCGCCGATCTGAACCGGTCGAAGGCGTTCTACGAAGCGCTGGGCTGGAAGGTCAACCAGGAGTTCACCGACGACAACGCCGCCTGCATCGTGGTCGACGACAACATCTGCCTGATGCTGCTCACCAAGGACTTCTTCACCACCTTCAGCAAGCGGCCGGTGGCCGACACCGCGGCGGCGATCAACGCCGCGTACGCGCTCGCGCTCGGCAGCGCCGAAGAGGTCGACAGCCTGACCGTCGCCGCGCTCGCCGCGGGCGCGACCGAAGAGGTCAACGAGGACAAGCGCGCGCAGGAGGCGCAGGTCGGCATGCACGGCCGCACCTTCATCGACCCGGACGGCCACCAGTGGGAGCCGTTCTGGATGGATTACCCGGGCGCGAACTGAGCCCGGCGAGGGGTCGCCCCCGATGCGCGCACCGACTCGGTGCGCGCATCGGGGGCGTAGGGCTCTCGTCGAATCTTCAGTTGCCGGTGAAAGAGGGCTTGCGCTTTTCCGCGAACGCCCGCGGGCCCTCCTTGGCGTCGGCCGAGCGGAATACCGACATCCCGAGCTTGGCGTCGATCTGGAAGGCGTCCTCCTCGGGCATGGCCTCGGTCTCCCGGATGGTGCGCAGGATCGCCCGCACCGCCAGCGGTCCGTTGGCGGCGATCTGCCCGGCGATCTCCAGCGCTTTGTCCAGTGCCGTGCCGTCCGGCACCACGTGCCCGATCAGGCCGATCTCCTTGGCTTCGGCCGCCGTGACGTGCCTGCCGGTGAGCAGGATCTCCGCGGCGACGGTGTAAGGGATCTGCCGGACCAGCCGCACCGCAGAACCGCCCAGCGGAAACAATCCCCACCGCGCTTCGGAGACGCCGAATTTCGCGCTCTCCCCGGCGACCCGGATGTCGGTGCCCTGCAGGATCTCGGTGCCGCCCGCGATGGCCGGGCCCTCGACCGCCGCGATCAGCGGCTTGGTCAGCCTGCGGCCCTTGAGCAGCGCCTCCAGCTTGGCCGGATTCCAGCCGCCGCCGTCGATGGTGTCGCCGGGGTGCTCGGAGGTCATGCCCTTGAGATCGGCGCCCGCGCAGAACGCGCCGCCCGCGCCGGTCAGGATCGCCACCCGGATGTCCGGATCCTCGTCCACCTGGTTCCAGGCATCCTTCATGATCGCCATCATCTCCCCGGACAGCGCGTTGCGCGCCTCCGGCCGGTTCATGGTGACGATGAGGACATGGTCGCGCTTCTCGACGAGGCAGTGCGGCATCGCTGATTCTCCTGACTTCGAGCCTTGTCAGAAACAGTAACACGTTCTATTTTTAAGGCTGTGAGCTACAACATAGCGGACCTTGTCGAACATGCCGTCGACCTGATGCCCGACCGCGTCGCGCTGGCCGACGACGGCCGCGAGGTCACCTACGCCCAGTTGGAGGAGCGGGCCAATAAACTCGCTCACTACCTGCAAGAACAGGGAGTACAGCCGGGCGACAAGGTGGGTATCTACTCACGGAACACGATCGAGGCCGTCGAGGCCATGGTCGCGATCTTCAAGGCGCGCGCCGTGATGATCAACGTGAACTTCCGATACATCGAGAACGAGTTGCAATACATTTTCGACAACTCGGACATGGTCGCGCTGATCCACGAGCGGCGCTACAGCGACAAGGTCGCTGCCGTCCGGCCGAAGACCCCGCAGCTGCGCACCGTCATCGTCGTCGACGACGATACGACCGGCACGATTCCCACCGCAGCGGATTCGGCGGATTACGAGACGGTGCTCGCGCAGTCCTCGGGCGAGCGCGATTTCGGCGAACGCTCCCCGGACGACCTGTACATGGTCTACACCGGCGGCACCACCGGCATGCCCAAGGGCGTGATGTGGCGTCAGGAGGACGTGTGGCGCGTGCTCGGCGCGGGCATCAACTTCATCACCGGCGAATACGTCCAGGACGAGTGGGAACTGGCCAAGGTCGGCGCGGGCAGCCCGGCGATGGTGCGGTTCCCGATTCCGCCGATGATCCACGGCGGCGCGCAGTGGGCCACGTTCCACAGCCTGTTCGGCGGCGGCAAGGCCGTGATGATCCCGGAGTTCTCCGGGCACGGCGTGTGGCGGGCCGTCGACAAGCACAAGATCAACCTGATCTTCATCACCGGTGACGCGATGGCGCGCCCGATGCTCGACGCGCTGATCGAGGGGAACCCGGAAACCGGTCAGCCCTATGACCTTTCCAGCCTCTACGTGATGGCCAGCAGCGCGGCGCTGTTCTCACCCGCGCTCAAGGACCAGTTCCTCGAACTGCTGCCCAACCGGATGATCTCCGATTCGATCGGCTCCTCGGAGACCGGTTTCGGCGGTATCTCCATCGTGGCCAAGGGCGCGACGCACACCGGAGGCCCCCGCGTGAAGATCGACGCCTCCACCGACGTGCTCGACGAGGACGGCAATCCGGTGCAGCCCGGCTCCGGGGCGGTCGGCATCCTGGCCCGGCGCGGGCACATCCCGCTCGGCTACTACAAGGACGAGGTGAAGACCGCGGCGACGTTCAAGGAGTTCAACGGGATTCGCTACGCCATTCCCGGTGACTTCGCCCGGGTCGAGGAGGACGGCACGGTCACCATGCTCGGCCGCGGGTCGGTCAGCATCAACAGCGGCGGCGAGAAGATCTATCCCGAGGAGGTCGAGGGCGCGCTCAAGACGCACCCCGAGATCTTCGACGCGCTCGTGGTCGGCATCGATGACGAGCGCTGGGGCCAGCGGGTGGTCGCCGTCGTGCAGTGCCGCGGTGCGGCCCGCCCCACCCTGGAGGAACTGCGCCCCATGCTCACCCAGGAGATCGCGCCGTACAAGCTGCCCCGCAGCCTGTGGTTCGTCGACGAGATCAAGCGCTCCCCGGCGGGCAAGCCCGACTACCGCTGGGCCAAGGAGCAGACCCAGGCCCGCCCGGCCGACGATCACGCCGAGGCGAGCGCGAAGTAACAGCTCTGCGCATGGTCGGCCGCCGCGCTCCGGCGGTGGCCGACCGCGCGGCCATTGTCGCGGATGTCAGCGCCGTCGTTCGGTCTGCCGTGGATGCCCGGTGCCGGCGAGTGTCAGGTACAGGATCCGGTCGGCGTCATCGATCGCGTACCAGATTCGGCCGCCGCCGGTGATCTCGTACTGCCACTGCTCCAATTCGACGCCGCCGAGCTTCACCGACTTCAGCTCGAGTTTCAGTCGATGCTGACGGGATGGATTCGCGGTGCTCCGAGGGTCGCTGGTGATATCGACCCATGCACGATCGAGGTTTCCGGGCGCCTGAGCGAGTAGCTCGGCCCACCTCGCGCGGCATGCAGGCTGTGTACGACGACGCGCCATGGATTGGGTCGCGGTACCTCGTCACCGCGGTGCAGCTTCATTCCACTGGTCCGGGGCGGGACACCTCGCTGAATTCGGCTGGGTCGAACGGCCCCGCCAATCGGCGTGCTAGTTCCGGTTGGGCGTAGATTTCGGCCGTACTCCGCCATGCCACCAGGTCACGGGCGAACGGGATGAACA
>NZ_BAFS01000022.1 GCF_000308415.1 Nocardia asiatica NBRC 100129
GGTCCAGCGCGTACCCGCGCCCAGGCCCAATTGGTAGAGCTGCACGTCCGAGGGTGTCCAGGCGAACTCCCGGCTCGGCAGTTCCGCTCCGAGCGCGATCTTCGGGAATCGTGCTCGCCCACCCGCCGACACTGAGCGGGCTGCTGCAAGGGATACCGCGCTTGCGCGACCCCGAGGGCGGGGTCCTGCTGTATCAGTTCCGGGTCCCCGGTTGTCCCTGGTCTGGCACGACTCGACCGACCATCCGGTCCACGTCGTCGTGCAGCGGCTCGGCGGTCGAAGACCGGCAGGTTCAGCAGGAAGCGGTCGGCGCCGGCTCCAGGCGCCG
>NZ_BAFS01000021.1 GCF_000308415.1 Nocardia asiatica NBRC 100129
CACCTTCAGCAGCGAGGTCTTACCCGACCCGTTCGGCCCGAGAACGGCGATGAATTCTCCTGGGGCGACGGTGAGATCCAACCCTCCCCAGAGGGTCCGGTCGCCGAACGACAATCGCGCCGCCTCCAGGCGTACCGCGGCCGAGTCGGCGCCGATGCCCGGTCGCCGCTCCACCCGGTCGGTGTGCTCGGTCAGCGCGGCTCCCTCGTTCATCTGCTCAACCCAGTGCGGCGGCCAGCGCCTGCGCGTTCTTGGTCTGCCACTGAATGTAGTCCTGGCCCTCGGGGAGGGTCTCGGTCACCTCGACGATGGCGATGCCCGCGTTCTGGGCGGTGCCCCGCAGGTCCTTGGTGATCTTGTCCTCGGTCTGCACGTTGTAGATCAGCGCGCGAACCCGCTTGCCGCTGAGCAGATCCTGGGTCGCCGCGACGGCCGCGGGCGCCGGATCGGTCTCCTGCTCGATGGCTTCCTGGAACTCGTGCGGAGTCAGGTCGTCGGCACCGGCGGCGGCCACGAGGTAGTGCGCGAGGGGTTCGGTTTGCAGCACCGGCGTTTTCGGGTGCTCGGCGGCGAGTTTGCCGGTGATGGCGGTGACCGCGCCGAGTTCGTTCTTGAACGTCGTCGCGCGCTCGGCATAGGCCGCGGCCTTGCCGGGGTCGATCTCGCCGAGCTGGGCGGCGATCCGGTCGGCGACCACGCCGACGGTGCGCACGTCGTACCAGACGTGCTCGTTCTCGTCGCTCTGGTCCACCCGCAGGGAGAACGCGTTCACCGTGCGCTTGTCCGTGCCCGCGACCGCCTTCTCGGCGAATTCGTCGTAACCGCCGCCGTTGTAGACCACCAGGTCGGCGTCGGTGAGCGCGGCCGACTCGACGGCGGAGGTCTCGTGCGAGTGCGGATCGGCGTTGGGATCGGTGATCAGCGACCGGATGGTGGCATCGGGGCCGGCGACTGCGGCGGCGATGTCACCCCAGACGTCGGTGGAGGTGACGATGGTCGGCTGGTCGGAGTCGGTGGAGTCGCCGCAGGCGACGAGTGTGGCTACGGAGGCCAATCCCACGGCGATGCCTACACATTTCACGGCGAATCTGGTCTTCACGTGGGTACTCCTGGCAGTCCGGCAGATCAAAATGGAAATCGTTCCCGTTTAACTCTAGCAAATCCGATCGGACGGTAGTGCTCGATGCCCACGTAAGACGGGAAAACCAAGGGCCCGTGCGCGATTCGTCGTGCGCGGGCCCCTGGTGAACTCGGACGTCAGACCAGCGCGGCCTCCACCGGCTGCCCGAGCAGTTGCGCGCAGCGCAGCAGACCGAGATGGCTGTACGCCTGGGGATGATTACCGAGCGAGCGTTCGGCTACCGGGTCGTATTCCTCGCTGAGCAGCCCGGTGGGACCGGCGACGTCGACCAGCTGGGCGAACAGCGCCTCGGCGTCCGAGCGCTTCCCGATCAGCAGGTACGCCTCTACCAGCCAGGCCGCGCACAGGTGGAATCCGCCCTCGCCGCCGGGCAGGCCGTCGTCGTGGTGGTAGCGGTAGACGGTCGAACCGCTGCGCAGCTCGGCCTCGGTCGCCACGACGGTCGCCGCGAAGCGCGGGTCGGACGGGTCGATCAGGCCGCTCAACCCGATGTGCAGCGTCGCCGCGTCCAGGTCGGTGCCGTCGTAGGCCGCGGTGTAGGACTGCACATCGTCGTTCCAGCCCTTGGCCTTGACCTCGTCGGCGATGGTGTCGCGCAACACCGGCCAGGCCGGGTCGGCCTCGCGGTCGAACTTCTGCGCCAGGGTGAGCGCCCGGTCGACGGTCAGCCAGCCCATCACCTTCGAGTACACGTGGTGGCGGGGGTTGCCGCGGATCTCCCAGATGCCGTGGTCGGGCTCCTGCCAGCGCCGCTGCACGGCCGAGACCATGGCGCACACCAGCTCCCAGTCGGCGTCCGGCAGCACGTCTGCCGGATCGGTGACGCCGCGTAGTTCCCTCGCGTGCGCCAGGGCGGCGATGAGGTCGACGATCGGACCGAAGACGTCCAGCTGGACCTGCATGTTGGCCGCGTTGCCGACGCGCACCGGGCGGGAGCCCGCGTAACCGGGCAGCTGGTCGATCGAGGCCTCCGGCGGCAGCGTCTCGCCGTAGAGCGTGTACAGCGGGTGCAGGCGCTCGGGGCCGGGCAGCGTCTCCAGCACTCGGTGCACCCAGCCGAGGTAGTCCTCGGCCTCGGTGAGCGAGCCGAGCGAGACCAATGCCTGCGCGGTCAGCGCCGCGTCGCGCAGCCAGCAGTAGCGGTAGTCCCAGTTGCGCACGCCGCCGATGTCCTCGGGCAGCGACGTGGTGGCGGCCGCGAGGATCGAACCGCTCGGCGCGTGCACCAAGCCGCGCAGGGTCAGCGCGGAACGCTTCATCAGGTCGGGCTTCAGCGGCGGCAGCGTGAGCTTCGAGGCCCACTCCGACCAGTACCGCTCCGCTTCCCGTCGCCGCTGCGTCTCGCTGCTGGCGGCGGAATCCAGATCGGTGGTGCCGCAGCGCAGTTCGAGCACGACCTCGCCCTTGGACGGGTCCACCACCGCCCGCGCCGACTCGTGCGTCCCGTCGAAGACGATCTCCCAGCGCACGCCGGGGGAGCGCAGCACGATCGGGTCGTTGGTGCCGTGCACCCGCAGCCCGCCCTCCTGCGCTTCGAGGTTCACCGGCACCTGGCCGAACTCGGGCCGGGGCGCGAAGGTGACCACGGCTTTCGCGTCGCCGGTGATCACCCGGGTCAGGTCGGTCCGGGTGGGCGCGACGTCGTGCGGCAGGTAGTCGGTGACCTGCAAGCTGGCCCAACGGGTTTCGACGGTCATCGTGCCGTCGACATAGCGCTGCGACAGCGGCAGTCCGGGCCGCTCGGGCTCGATGGTGAAGTGACCGCCCTGCGGGCCGCCGAGCAGGTGCGCGAACACCGCGGCGGAATCCGGTTCCGGGTGGCAGAACCAGGTCACTGTGGCGTCCGGGGTGAGCAGCGCGACCGAGCGCGGGCTGGCCAGCATGGTCAGCCGCTCGATGCGCGGCGCGCTCGCCCCCGCCAGCCAGGTCCGGCGCTCCTCCAGCAGGAAGGCCAGCGCCCAGGCCACGGCCTCGGTGCTGTCCACCCGGAACTTGGCCAGGCTATCGCCGTCGCCGACCTTGATGCCGACGTCCGGACCCGCGAGCACCCGGAAAGCCTTCTCGTCGGTGACGTCGTCACCGAAGAACACCGCGGCCGAGGCCCCCGCCTGATGCCGGACGGTGTCCAGTGCCGTGCCCTTGTCGGTCTGCACCACGGCCAGTTCGATGACGGCCTTGCCCTCGGTGACCTGCACGCCGAACCAGCACGCCGGGCCGAGCCGGACCTGCGACAGCGCGCGATGGCCGATCTCCGGGCTGGCGTTGCGCACGTGCAGCGCGACACTGGCCGGCTTGATCTCGACGGTGACGCCGGGATTGTCCGAGGCGATCTGGTTCAGCGCCGTCTGCACCTCTTGGAGCAGGTGCTTGGCGTCGTTGTCGATCGCGTGCACGAAGCCGACGTCGAATTCCGAGCCGTGGCTGCCGATCAGTTGCACCTCGACGGGCAGGCGCGACAGCGCCGCGAGATCTCGCAGCGCGCGGCCGGAGATCACGGCGGCGGTGGTCCCGGTCAGGCCGGCGAGGGCTCGTAACGCGCTCACCGATTCCCGATGGGGGAAGGCTTTGGCCGGGTCGGACACGATGGGCGCGAGTGTCCCGTCGTAGTCCGATGCGACCAGCAGCCGTGGCACGCGCGCGACCGTCGACAGTGCACGGCGAAGTTCCAGTGGCAGATCCTGTGCGCTCACGCATCCAACCTAGTGATCGGAGGAGTTTTTTCAGGGGGCGGGCAAAACAATACTGTGTTGAATTTGCCGCACAGAAACGCGCCGGTCCGCGTGCGCACGATAACGCAGCTGCTGAACCGGTGTCCGGTAGATCTGCCCAGCTAACGGCAACGGGATCCGAGCGGGTGAGCTTCGTCGCAGCACAGGGGGCCTTTCGGGCCCGATGGGTGACCGGGCGCCGAATTAGCTCGATGTGCGCTGAGAGATCCCGCTAGAGCCTACTGGTTGCGTTCGCCGAGCAGGAGGTCGACGGTCAGTTCGAGGCGTTCGGTGACGTCGGTGGCCGATGCGCGCCGAGTCAGCCAGGCGACCAGATTGGACAGCCACACGTCGCTGATCACCCGCGCGATGGCGAGCTGACGTTCGGTGGGCTCGCCGTCGTTCATGGCCCGTGCGAAGACGCGGTCCATCACCTTGCCCACGCGATCGACCTCGGCGGCGGCGGAGGCGTCGGCGAACATGAACGCCCGGGTCATCGCCTCGGTGAGCAGCGGGTCGCGCTGCATCATCCGGGTGATCTGGGTGAGCAGCAGGTGCATGCGCTCCTGCGGAGACTGCCCGGCAAGCGGCTTGCGTTTGCCCTCGATCTGCTCGAACTCGCGCGACAGGGCCGAGACCAGCAGGTGCACCTTCGACGGGAAGTAGCGGTAGAGCGTGCCGACCGCCACGTCGGCGCGCTCGGCGACCGCGCGCATCTGGACCGCGTCGTAACCGCCCTTCGACGCGAGTGCCAGGGTAGCGTCCAGGATCCGCTTGCGCCGTTCGCGCTGCGCCGCCGAACTCAGCTCGTCCTCACTGAGCGTGGTGACCGTGGCGGCGGGCCGGGCCGCGCTCGGGTCGGCTGGCTGCGATCGGGACGGACTGGCCATTGATGAAAGTCCTTTCCGGAAACGTCGTTTCGTCGGCTGCGTGCGCGGTCTCGCCGCGGCGGCGATGGTGTCTTGACTTCCGCCCGGCTAGGATATTAGAACATGTTCTAGGTGTGGGAGTCACGCCGGAAAGGCGGTATGGAGTGTGACCATCGCCACCACTGACGAGCATAAAGCCGTTCAGGAGTCGATGCGCGGATGGGCCTCGTCGGTCCGTCCGATTGCAACAATGCGAACCGGCGCGGCCGACTTCTGGCGCGCCTACTGGCCCGCACTCGCGGAGATCGGGATCTTCCGGGTCGCGGTGGCCGAGGACGCGGGCGGTGCGGGCGGATCGGTCGCCGATCTCGCCGTACTGGTGGAGCAGGCGGCGCACGACCTGGTCGGCGGCCCCGTGCTGGCAACGGCTTTGGCCAACTTGATCACCGCGGGAAAGCTGGACGAGGACCTGCCCTGCGGTGTCGCGCTCGACTTCGTCGTCGGCGCGACGGTGAGCGTACCCGCCGCAAGCGACGGCGTGTTGCTCACGGGTACCTGGGATTCCGTGCTCGGCGCCGCACCGGGCACCGCCGTGCTGCTGCCCGTGGACCACCCGCGCGGGCAGCGCTGGTGCCTGGTCCCGCCCGGCGCCGCCGGCCTGCGGGTGGAGGCGCTCGCGCCGCTGGACCCGAGCACGCCGCTGGCCCGGGTGCACTGCGCCGATCTGCGCGTGCCGCCCGATCAGGTGTTCGTCGCGCCGCACGCCGCCGAGGATCTCCTGGTCGCGCTGGTCGCCGCCGAGCTGGCGGGCGTGGCGGGCTGGTGCCTGGAGACCGCGGTCGAATACGCGAAGGTGCGCGAGCAGTTCGGCCGCAAGATCGGTTCCTTCCAAGCGGTCAAGCACATCTGCGCCTGGATGCTGTGCCGCACCGAGCTGATCCGTGCCGTCGCGGCCGACACCGCGGCCGCCGTGGACGACGGCGGCGCGGAACTGCCGATCGCCGCCGCCATCGCGGCCGCCAGCGCCCTGGACGCCGCGGTGGATACCGCCAAGGACTGCATCCAGGTGCTCGGCGGCATCGGCTTCACCTGGGAGCACGACGCGCACCTGTACCTGCGCCGGGCGACGGCGCTGCGGCAGCTGCTCGGCGGTTCGGCGCGCTGGCGGGCCCGGGTAGCCGAGTCGACCAGACGGGGCCTGCGGCGCACCACCGGCGCGGACCGGGTCTTCGCGGCCGAGGGCGTGGAAGCGGACGGCGGCAGCGCGGACGAACTGGCCGCAGAAGTCGCCCGGATCGCGGCCCTGCCCGCCGACGCCCGGCGCGCCGCGCTGGTCGAGGCGGGATTGGTCATGCCGCATTGGCCGCGGCCCTACGGGCGCGCCGCGGACCCGATGACCGGCCTGGTGATCTCCGAGGAGCTGCGGCGCGCCGGGCTCGCCGCGCCGGACCTGGCCATCGGCGGCTGGGCGGTCCCCACGCTGCTGCAACACGGCACACCGGAGCAGATCGAGCGGTTCGCCTGGCCGACCCTGCGCGGCGAGGTGGTCTGGTGCCAGCTGTTCAGCGAACCCGAAGCGGGCTCCGATCTGGCCGCGTTGCGCACGACCGCGAAAAAGGCCGATGGCGGCTGGGTGCTGCGCGGACAGAAAGTCTGGACTTCACTGGGCGACAAGGCGAATTGGGCGATCTGTCTGGCTCGCACCGATCCGGACGCGCCCAAGCATCGCGGCATCACGTACTTCTTGGTGGACATGCACGCCGCCGGTCTCGAAATTCGCCCGCTGGTGCAGATAACCGGCGAGGCGCGTTTCAGCGAAGTGTTCCTCGACGACGTGTTCGTGCCCGACGATTGCGTGGTCGGCGCACTGAACAACGGATGGAAGATCGCCCGCTCCACGCTGGCCACCGAACGGGTCGCGATGGGCGGCAATGGTATCGGTCCGGTACTCGAAGAACTCATAGCGAAATCACCCGCCACCGGGCCCGGCGCCGAACTGGTGAACGACCGGCTCGGCGGATTCGTGGCCGAGGCCGTCGCCGGGCTTTTGCTCGAGCAACGCGCGGCAGTGAAGTTGCTTAAGGGGGGAGACCCGGGTGCGCAGAGTAGTGTTCGCAAATTGGTCGGGGTGCGCCACCGCCAAGCGGTCGCGGAATTCGCTGTCGAGACGGCAGGGCCTTCCGGCGCGCAGGATTCCGAAGCAGTGAAGGAATTCCTGCTCACACGCTGTCTATCGATCGCTGGTGGAACTGAGCAGATCTTGCTCACCGTGGCTGGTGAGCGGATTCTCGGGCTGCCTCGCGACGCGAACAGCTAGTCGCCGACAACCGGGAGAAAACGTGGATTTCACCAGGGACGAGGGCCAGGACGCGGTAGCCGAGGTCGTCGTGAGCTTGCTGGAGCGAGAACCCGCTCGTGATATGGAGCTGTGGCCGAGACTGGTCGACTCCGGACTGCTCGTCGTCGCGGTGCCCGAGCGGCACGGCGGTGACGGCATGGGCCTGCTCGAGGTGGCGGCCCTACTGACCGAGCTGGCGACGGACGCCGTGGCGGTACCCGTCCTGCCGACGCTGGGCTTCGGCGTGCTGCCGCTGGTGGCGAGCGCGCCGGAGACCGTCGGGGCGCGGGTGCTGCCCGACATCGCCAAGGGAACGGTGGTCACCGCGGCGCTGAGCGAAGCGGCGGCGCCGTGGACCGTCAAACCGGAGACCATCGCGGTCACCAGCGGAAACACCGTGCGCATCAGCGGGCGCAAGGTCGCCGTACCCTACGCCGAGCAGGCGAGTTGGCTGCTCGTGCCGACCAGTTCCGGGATCGCCCTGGTCGACGCGCAGGCCGAAGGGCTGACGCTGACGCCCACGCCGGTCTCCGGCGGCATCCCCGAATGCACCGTGCAGTTGGACGACGTGGAGATCCCCGCCGAACAGCTGTGGCCGACCGGCTTGGCGGATCTGCACCGTCTGGCGCTCGCGTCCATCGGCGCGGTGGCCGACGGGTTGCTCAAGGGGGCGATCACGCTCACCGCGGAGCACTTGCGCACCCGGCGTCAGTTCGGCAGGCCGCTGGCAGAGTTCCAGGCCGTCGCCCAGCAGATCGCGGACCTGTACGTCGTCTCGCGGACCCTGCACGTGGCCGCGGTCTCGGCGAACTGGGCGCTTGCACAGGACGACACGAGTCAGGAGCACCGCGAGCGCACCGACGACGACCTGGAGGTCCTGGCCTACACCGTCGCCGAACAACTGCCCGCGGCCATGCAGAAGTGTCATCACCTGCACGGCGGCCTCGGCGTGGACGTGACCCACCCGATGCACCGCTACTACTCACAAGCCAAGGACATCGCTCGCTGGCTCGGCGGCGCGTCGTTCCGACTCGATCGATTGGGGGCCAGATGTTCATCGACCTGACCACCGAGCAACGGCGGCTGCGCGACGAACTGCGGGCCTACTTCGCCGACCTCGTGACTCCCGAGGAGGAGGCCGAGATGGCGGTGAACCGGCACGGCGACGCCTACCGCGCCGTGGTGCGCAGGATGGGACGCGACGGCTGGCTCGGCGTCGGGTGGCCCAAGGAATACGGCGGTCAGGGCTTCGGGCCGGTCGAGCAGCAGATCTTCTTCAACGAGGCGGTCCGGGCCGACGTCCCGCTTCCGCTGGTGACATTGCTGACCGTCGGCCCCACCCTGCAGCAGTTCGGCACCGCGGAGCAGAAGCAGCGGTTCCTGCCCGGAATCCTCGCCGGGGACATCCACTTCGCGATCGGCTACTCCGAGCCGGAGGCGGGCACCGACCTCGCCGCGCTGCGCACCTCGGCGGTGCGCGACGAGTCCGGGGATTGGATCGTGAACGGGCAGAAGATCTTCACCACGGGCGCGCACGAAGCCGACTACGTCTGGCTGGCCTGCCGCACCGGCTCGACCGAATCGCGTCACCGCGGGATCACCATCCTGATCGTGGACACCGCCGACCCCGGCTACTCGTGGACGCCGATCATCACCTGCGATGGGGCTCACCACACCAACGCGACCTATTTCGACAATGTGCGCGTCCCGGCGAGCATGCTGGTCGGCGAGGAGAATCGGGGCTGGAAGCTGATCACCACACAGCTCAACCACGAGCGGGTGAGCCTGGGCCCCTCCGGCAAGATCGAGCAGCTCTACGACCGCGTGCGGGACTGGGCGCAACCGCGCGGCGTGCTCGCCGAACCCGACGTGCGGCGCGCGCTGGGGCGCATCCACGCCATGGTCCGGCTGAACGAATTGCTGAACTGGCAGGTGGCCGGGACGGCGGACGGCGACCAGTCCCAGGTGATCGCCGACGCGTCGGCCACCAAGGTCTACTCCACCGAATCGTTGCAGGAGGCGGGCAGGCTCGCCGAGGAGATCGTCGGCCGCTACGGCGACCCGGCCGACCCGGCCACCGGCGAACTGCTGACCTGGCTGGACCGCAGGACCAAGCAGAACCTGGTGGTCACCTTCGGCGGTGGCGTCAACGAGGTGATGCGCGAACTGGTCGCCTCGGCCGGTCTGCGGTTGCCGCGAGTACCCCGATAACGAGTGAAGGAGCCGCGCGTGCCGAACACCACTACTCCGGAAGCGATCATCGCCGCCGCCGAAGCGATTCGGGCGGCGGGCGAGAGCGCGCCCCGTTTCGGGCGTGACCCGGTGAACCAGCCGATGATCAACAACTGGGTCGAGGCGCTCGGCGACGCCAACCCGATCTACGTGGACGAGCAGGCGGCGCGCGCCGCCGGACATCCCGGTGTCGTCGCGCCGCCCGCGATGGCCCAGGTGTGGACCATGTTCGGGCTGAACGGCTCGCGGCCCGCCGACGATCCGATGGGGGCGGCCACCGAGCTGCTCGACGCCGCGGGTTACACCTCCGTCGTCGCCACGGACTGTCAGCAGACCTACCACCGCTACCTCAATGTCGGCGAGCAGATCTCGGTCACCAGCACGCTCTCGGACATCCGCGGCCCGAAACGCACCGCGCTGGGCGAGGGATGGTTCGTCACCTTCCAGACCACCTGGCGGGTCGGCGACGAGGTGGTCGCCGAGATGCTGTTCCGGCTGCTGAAGTTCGCGCCCGCCGCCGCGGCGCCGGAACCGGCCGCGGGCGAGCGGGTGAAGCCGCTGGTCTCCTGGGACACCGAATTCTTCTGGGAGGGGACCAAAGCGGGCGAGTTGCGCATCCAGCGGCTGCCGGACGGATCGCTGCGGCATCCGCCCATCCCGGCCATCTGGCAGGACAAGGCGAAACCGACCGACTACGTCGTGGCCTCCGGGCGCGGCACCGTGTTCAGCTACGTCGTGCACCACGCGCCGAAGGTGCCCGGGCGGCAACTGCCGTTCGTGGTGGCGCTGGTCGAATTGGAGGAGGGCGTGCGCATGCTCGGCGAATTGCGCGGCATCGACCCGGCCGAGGTGCGGGTCGGCCTGCCGGTCGAGGTGGGCTTCGAGAAGCTCGACGACGAGGCGACCTTGCCGGTGTGGCAGGTGGTCGCGTGAGCGGTCGGGCCTGGAGTAGGCAGCGGAGTGTGACCACGCAGGGCGCCGCCCATATGAGAGAGGAGGCGGTGTGAGCACCGCCGTGGAACCGGTGGACGTGCGGGTCGGCACGGCGCTGCCGGAATTGGTGATCGAGGTCGATCCCACGTTCGTGATCAGCACCGCGCTGGCCACCCGGGATTTCCAGGACGTGCATCACGACCGGGACAAGGCCGTCGCCCGCGGGTCCAAGGACATCTTCGTCAACATCCTCACCGACACCGGCCTGGTGCAGCGCTTCGTCACCGACTGGGCGGGCCCGCGCGCCGTGGTCAAGTCGGTCGCGTTGCGCTTGGGCGTGCCGCTGTACGCCGGGGACACGCTGACGCTGACCGGCACGGTGACCGCGCTGGAGGGCGACGACATACACATCGACGTGGTCGGCAGAGACAGTCTCGGCGACCACATCACGGCCACGGCCGTCATCGCGTTGCGGAGGTCCGATGACTGAGCAGGCAATCTCCGGCCGCGCGGCCGTCGTCGGCATCGGCGCCACCGATTTCTCCAAGGACTCCGGTCGCAGTGAACTGCGGCTGGCCGCGGAGGCGGTCACCGCCGCGCTGGCCGACGCGGGCCTGACGCCCGCCGACGTGGACGGCCTGACCACCTTCACCATGGACACCAACACGCAGGCCGCCGTGGCCAGGGCGGTCGGCATTCCGCAGCTGAAGTTCTTCAGCCACATCGGCTACGGCGGCGGCGCGGCCTGCGCCACCATCCAGCAGGCCGCCATGGCGGTGGCCACCGGCATCGCCGACGTCGTGGTGGCCTACCGCGCGTTCAACGAGCGGTCGGTGTCGCGGTTCGGGCAGTTCTCCACGGCGCTGGCCACCGCGCCCACCTCCTCGGGCATCGACGCGGGCTGGTCCTATCCGCAGGGGCTGGGCACCCCGGCCGCGCAGGTGGCGATGGTCGCCCGGCGCTACATGCACGTCTACGGCGCCACCAGCGAGGACTTCGGCCGGGTGGCGGTCGCCGATCGCAAACACGCGGCGGTGAATCCGGCGGCTTTCTTCTACGGCAAGCCGATCACCCTGGCGGACCATCAGAATTCCCGCTGGATCGCCGAGCCGCTGCACCTGCTGGACTGCTGCCAGGAGTCCGACGGCGGCGTCGCCATCGTGGTCACCAGCGTCGAGCGCGCCCGGGACCTGCCGCAGCGGCCCGCGGTCATCGCCGCGGCCGCCCAGGGCTCCGGCGCCGACCAGTACGTGATGACCAGCTACTACCGCGACGCCATGACCGGCCTGCCGGAGATGGGCTTGGTCGGTGACCAGCTGTGGGCACAGAGCGACCTGCGTCCGGACGACATGCAGGCGGCCATCCTCTATGACCACTTCACCCCGTTCGTGCTCATGCAGCTGGAGGAACTCGGCTTCTGTGGCCGGGGCGAGGCGAAGGATTTCATCGCCGACGGGGCGATCGAAGTCGGGGGCCGCCTGCCGCTGAACACCCATGGCGGGCAGCTCGGCGAGGCGTACATCCACGGCATGAACGGCATCGCGGAAGCCGTGCGCCAGATTCGCGGCACCTCGGTCAATCCGGTGCCCGATCTGACCAACATCTTGGTCACCGCGGGCACGGGCGTCCCCACCTCCGGCCTCGTCCTCACCGCCGGCTGAGCCGCTTTCCACGCGGTGCTTCACGCGGGGCGCGCGGACCGGTCGGCCGCTTCGGGTGAACGGGTCGGCGCGTAGGTTGGGGCGGTGGTGGACCGGCATGTGGTGGACGTGCACGTTTTGTTGCTGCGCGGCGCGGAGCTGTTGCTGAGCAGGCGGCGCAGCGCGGACGAGTTCGACGGGCTGTGGCACCTGCCGGCCGGGAAGCTGGAGGCGGGGGAGTCGGCGCTCGCCGCGGCGGTCCGCGAGGCCGGCGAGGAGATCGGGGTGGCGATCGACCAGGCCGATCTGCTGCATGTCCACACCGCCCACGTGGTGGGTTCCGGGCGGGAGGCCCGGGTCGGTTTGTTCTTCGAGACGCGCCGCTGGTCGGGCGAGCCGGTCAACCGCGAACCCGACAAGTCCTACGAGCTGCGCTGGTTTCCGATCGGGGATCTGCCGGAAACGCTGATCCCGTATGCGGCGGCGGGTATCCGCGGTCATCTCACCGGCGTGACCTATAGCCAGCGGGGTTGGCCGAGCTGAGCCGGTCACACGCTCAGATAGGGCACGAGTAGCCGGGCGAGTTGCCGCACGCTTTCCGGCGTGTCCGGGCGCAGTGCGGCGCGGTTGCCCGCGAAGCGGTCGAAGACGGCTCCTTCGACGACCGCGACGAAGTCGGCCGCCCGGGTGTCCGGATCGGGTGCCCGCATGGCACGGAAGAGGTCTCGGGCGCGCTCGGTGGAAAACAGGCTGCGCGCCAGCCGGGAACGCAGGTCGTGATCGTCCAAGAGATCCAGCAGCAAGGCGTGGCGGGCGATCAGGTGCGCGCGGCGCTCGGCCAGCAGCCGGTCGAGCCAGGCGGCGATGGACCGCGCGATCGCCTCGGTCTCCGCGCCGTCGGTCGGTCCGAACTCGGCGACGGCGAAATCGTCGCGTGAGCGGGCGGTGATCCGGTCAACGACGGCCTCGATCAGCGCGCGTTTGGTGCGGAAGTAGTAGGAGGCCGATCCGGCGGGCAGTCCCAGCTCGGTATCCAGCGCCCGGTGCGTGAGCGCCCGCAGTCCGCGCGCCGCGATCAGTTCGATGGCCGTGTCGACGAGGAGCGCGCGCCGGTCGCCTGTGGACATGATCACCCTTCCTGGCCGCAGCGCGGCCCGTCCTCTACAAATGTAGAGGACGAGGAGGTGTCATGGAACCCGATGTCGTGCGGTGGGATTCCGCTCAGCTGCGGGCGGCGGCGCGCTTGCGGGAGTTGGTCGACCGGCGCGGGCGGCCGGTGCGGCGTCATCGGGGCGTCTACCTCTACGGCAGGCCGGGGCGCGGCAAGACCATGCTGCTGAACCGGTTCTTCGCGGCGGTGGCCACGGAACGCAAACGGCGGTATCACTTCCACCAGTTCTTCACCGGCCTGCACGCCGCCGCGCACGAATCCGGCTCGATCGATGCCGCCGTGGACGCGCTGCTCGGTGACGCCCGGCTGGTGTGCTTCGACGAGTTCCACGTGCACGACATCGGCGACGCGATGCTGATCGCGCGCCTGCTCGACGCGCTGTTCGCCCGCCGCGTCCTGCTCGTGGTGACCTCGAACTACCCGCCGGCCGAGTTACTGCCCAATCCGCTGTTCCACGAACGCTTCGTGCCGACGATCGAGCGCATCCTCGCGCACCTGGACGTGGTGGCGGTCGACGGCGTTGTCGACTATCGAACCCTCGGTTCCCGCGGCGTCCGAACGGGATTCGCGGCAGGGCGATACGTCGTCGCGCCGCAGCGGCACGCCCCTTCGATTTCGGTGGTCGGCACGCGCAATACCGATGCGGCACAGAGCGAGAACGAATCAGCTGTCGAGATATCCGTCGGCGCTCGAAGTTTGCGCGCCATTGCGACGGACGGCGGCAGGCTCGTCATCGACTTCTTCGCATTGTGCGGTGTCCCAACCTCCGCCGCGGATTATGTTGTGCTGGCCCAATATTTTCACCGTTGGGAAATCCGAGATGTGCCGCCGCTGTACAGAGTTCCGCCCGACTGGGCCATGCGTTTGGTGAACCTCGTGGATGTCCTCTATGACGCCGATCGGGAACTCACCGTCGTCGCGTCTACCTCGCTCGGCGAGCTGATACAGGGCGTTGACGAGGTGCCGGATATCTCACGTTTAGCCAGTCGGCTTTGTGAATTGTCCCAATCCTCGCCCGAAATCGCCCGGTAGCCGCCGTCGGGACAGCCGCCAGGTGACGGCCGGGCACAGTCGCGGTTTAAGAGGAGGGACTCCGAAGTATTCCATTCCATCCCGAGCGGACCACCCGGCATGTAACTATGTGGCTGTTTTGTGCAGTACTCAGATTTGGTGGTATGCAGTGGCCTGGGCGCGAGCGCCGATATCGCGCGTGATCGTGCTGATCACGCTGCTGGCTTTTGCCGCCATCACCCTGCATGGATACATCCCAGGAATCACCGAATCCGAGCCGCGCAGGCACGCCCCGTCCGCCTTGTCGGTCGCACTCATGCCGGTGCTGCTCTCGGTGTCGATCGTGATCCTGCTGGCGGGCGTGATCGCGAGCCAGCACCGGTTGCCGCTGGCCATGCCCGAACCGGAACGCGAGGACGAGCGCGAGCAATGGAGTCTCGGGCGGGCCGGTCTGGCGGTGCTCGGCGCGCTGGCTCTGCTGGCGTTGCTGATCGCGGCGGCGTCGGCGATCTACTTCGTCGGCGGGCGCGGGCCGAGCGAACCGGCGCGCCCTGCGGCGCCCGCCACCACCACGGGCGCCGTGCCGGAGCCGGGAACCCAACCGCCCGCCGAATACGATCCCGAGTCGGCGAAGCTGACCGGGACGGCGCTGGTGCTGGCCGGGATCGCGGCCGCGGGCCTGGTGACGGTGGCGCTGAGCGGATTGGTCGTGGTCGCGGTGTCCGCCCGGCGCAAGCCCGTGCCCACGCAGGCGCCCGCGGTGGCGGCGGCGCCCACGGTGGCGGATTCGCTGGCACGCGCGGCCGAGATGGGCCTGGCCGCGATGAGCGCGCCCGGTCAGGACCCGCGCACCGCGATCATCGCCTGCTACGTCGCGATGGAGCGTGGCTTGGCCTCCGACCGCGCCGCCGCCCCCCTGATCTCGGACACCCCGATGGAGGTGCTGGCCCGCGCGTTCGAACGCGGTGCGCTGCACGACGCGTCCGCCCGCGAGCTGGTCGCCCTGTTCGAGGAGGCCAGGTTCAGTCCGCACGCCATGCTCGAATGGCAGCGCATGCGGGCCGAGCAACTGCTGCGCATCGTGCTCGCCGACCTGCAAGGGGAGGTGCCCGCATGACCGGTGGGGCGAGAGAGGACACGGCGTGAACCGGATGGGGGTGGTGATCACCTGCGTGCTCGTCGTCGGGGTGATCGAGCTGGCGGCCGTCGAGCGCGCCCGCGGGCTAGTGCTGGTCGTCGCCGGGATTCCGGTGGCGGTGGCGCTGGGCTGGCTGATCTGGTCGCTGCTGGAGCGCGCCGAGGCCGGGGACGGCGACGAGATCGACGATATGGACAACGGCCCTGCGGAGATGTTGCGACGCTGGCACGCCAGGGCGCAGATGCTCGCCGACCGCGCGGACGGCACCCGCGCCGACTGGGACCGGCACCTGCGTCCGCTGCTCGCCAAGGAGTTCGAGCTGTCCAGCGGCCAGCGGGTGGCGAAGAACCGCAGAGCGGTCGAGACGGCGGGTATCCACCAGTTCGGGCCGGAACTGTGGCGGTGGGTGGATCCGGCCAATTCGGCCCTTCGAGATCAGACCAGCAGGGCACCGGGACGTGCGGCGCTGGACGAGATCCTGAGCCGCCTGCAGAGAATGTGAAATGGGTTGAGGCAAGTGCGGGTACACAAATGACCATGCCGATGGACGTGACCATCCAGCGCAGCGAGGCCGTGCTCCGGGAGCTGTCCCGGGTCGTGGTCGGCAAGCAGGACGAGTTGCAGTTGATCATGATCGCCGTGTTGTCCGGTGGGCATGTGCTGATCGAGGACTTACCCGGCCTCGGCAAGACGCTCATCGCGCGATCGTTCGCGGCCGCGCTCGGGTTGCAGTTCAACCGCGTGCAGTTCACTCCCGACCTGCTGCCCGCGGATCTGCTGGGGTCGACGATCTACGACATGTCCTCCGGCCGGTTCACCTTCCGCCGCGGGCCGGTGTTCACCAACCTGCTGCTGGCCGACGAGGTGAACCGCACCCCGCCGAAGACGCAGGCCGCACTGCTGGAGGCGATGGCGGAGGGCCAGGTCAGCATGGACGGCGAGACGTTCGTGCTGCCGCAGCCGTTCGTCGTGCTGGCCACCGACAACCCGATCGAGTACGAAGGCACCTATCCGCTGCCCGAAGCCCAGCTCGACCGGTTCGCCATCCAGCTGCGGCTGGGGTACCTGTCCGAGCAGGACGAGACGCAGATGATCCGCCGCAGGCTGGAGCGCGGCGCGCAACAACCGCAGGTCAACCAGGTCGTCGACGCCAATGGACTGCTGGAGATGCGGCAATCCGTCGAATACGTGACCGTGCACCCCGACGTGGTCAGCTATGTCGTCGCGCTGGCGTCGGCGACCAGGGGGCATCCGCAGGTCGAGGTCGGCGCGAGCCCCCGCGCGGAACTGGACCTGGTGCAGATGTCCCGGGCGCGGGCACTGCTGCTCGGCCGCGACTACGTGATTCCCGAGGACGTCAAGGCGCTGGCCGTGCCCGCCATGGCGCACCGGATCACGCTGCGGCCGGAGATGTGGGTGCGCCGCATCCGAGGCGAGGACGTGATCACCGAACTGCTGCGCCGTCTGCCGGTCCCGCGCGCCACCGTGACATGAGGCACCGCGACGCCAGCTCCGCGGTCGACGCCGAATTGCGGTGGCGGCCCGCGCCGCTGGTCTTCATGCTCGCGGGCTGCGCCGCGGCGGCCCTGGTGCTGGCGGTGATCCTGGGCAGGTGGCAGCTGGTCGTGTTCGCCGCTCCGCTGCTCGGCGTGCTGGCCACCGCGCCGTGGCAGCACTCCTCGACCAGGATCCAGGTCGACGGCGGCGGCACGCTGCGCTGTTTCGAGACCGAGGAGGTGGTGCTCACCGTGGCCGCCTTCGTGGAGAAGGGGCACGCGCTGCTGCGCCTGAAACCGCAGAGCACGACGGGGCTGGGCATCGAGGTCGAAGAGGCCAGCGATTCCGGTGCGGCGCCCGCCGGTTTGCGGCTCGCGCTCTCGGCGGGCCGGTGGGGGCGCTATCCCGTGTCGGTGCGGGTCTCGGCGCTGAGCCCGGCCGGGCTGGCGGTCGCCACCGCGGTGCTGCCCGCCGGCCAGCTGTTCGTGTACCCCATCACCGATCCGCAGCGCATGCGCCTGCCGCGCACCGAACTTCCCGAGCGGCTCGGCACCCACCTGACCCGCAGGCACGGTCCGGGCGTGGAGTACGCCGACATCCGCGCCTACGCGCCCGGCGACCAGTTGCGCATCGTGAACTGGCCGGTGAGCGCGCGGCGCGGGCGGCTGTACGTCACCGAGCGGCTGACCAACCGCTCCGCGGACGTCGTGGTCCTGGTGGACACCTCCCAGCAGGCGCCGGGACCGGCCACCGACTCGCTGGAGCTGTCGGTGCGCGGCGCCGCGCAGGTGGTGCAGTCCACCTTGCAGGCGGGCGACCGGACCGCGGTCGTCTGCCTCGGCCAGGCGCCGCGCTGGCTGCGGCCGGACATCGGACGCCGCCAGTTCTACCGCATCGTGGACACCGTGCTCGACGTCGGCGACGAGCACATTCCGACCACCGGCACGCTCGCGCCGCACGCGGCCGTGCCGCTCGGCGCGATCGTGGTGGCGTTCTCCACGCTGCTGGACACCCAGTTCGCGCTCGCGCTGATCGATCTGCGCAAGCGCGGGCACGTCGTGGTCGTGGTGGACGTCCTGCGCGGCACGCCGTTCCACGCGGACCTCGACCCGACCCTGGCCAAGATGTGGCAGCTCGAGCGCGCGGCGATGTACCGGGACATGGGCACCGTCGGCGTCGACATCGTGGCGTGGCCGCAAGACGCCCGCCTCGACCAGATCATGCGGGTGCTGCCCGAGCACCGCAGAACGGTACGGGTGCGCCGATGACCAGATTTCTCGCCGTGCTCTCCGGGGTGCTGCTGGTGGCGTCGGTGGCGCTGCTGGAGCCGTGGATCGGTATTGCCGCGCTGCTGCTCGTCGCGCTCGGCTGGTGGTTCCGTCCGCTCGCGGTCTGCGCCGTGCTGCTGGCACTCGGTGTGCTGGCGATCGCCGACGCCGGGGTGCTCGCCTCCGCCGCGACGGGATTGGTGGCCACCACCTATCTGCTCAACGCCGCGACGGTGACCGCACCGCACGGCGTGGTGCCCACCACGATCCCCTCGGTGACCGGAGCCGTCGGCTTCGCCGCGGTCGCCGTCTGCGCGGCCCTCGTCCCGGTTCGCCTGGCCTGGGCGCCGTTGGCCGCGCCGATAGTGGTCGTGGTGCTGTACGCGCTGGTGATCCAGGGCGTCGCCGCGCGCCGCGGGCGCGGCGACCGCGAACTTCCCGTGTCGGGCAGAGTCTGAGACCGCCGCTTCTGGGCGTGACCGCCCCGACGGCACCGGGCCGGACGAGGTCCGGCCGCACAGTGGCCATCGGCGGCGATCCGGGAACGGTCGGGTAATCGCCGACAGCCGCCTCAGGCGGGCCGGAAGCGCAGCGTGACGTCGCTGAGAACCGGTGCGTCGTCGCGTTCGACCACGGTCGCGGCGATGGTCAATTCGTCGTCCTGCCGCCAGATCCGGGTGCGGATCGTCTCGCCCGGGTAGAGCACGCCGGCGAATCGGGCGCGGAAACCGGTGACGCGGCTCGCGTCGGAGTCGAGCACGGTATCGGTCGCGGTCTTGCACACGATGCCGTAGGTGCACAGCCCGTGCAGGATGGGCGCGGGAAAGCCCGCCGCGCGCGCGAATTCGGGGTCGGAGTGCAGCGGGTTGCGGTCGCCGGACAACCGGTAGAGCAGCGCCTGCTGCGGCAGCGTCGGCGTGGTGACCTCGAAGTCCGGAGCCCGATCGGGCAATGTGGACTTGTTGCTGGGGCCGCGCTCGCCGCCGAAGCCGCCCTCGCCCTTGGCGAAGATCGATGAGCGCTCGGTCCACAGCGGGGCTCCGTCGGAGCCGGTGACGATGTGCTCCTGGACGATGACCGCTGCCGAGCCCTTGTCCCAGACCTCGGCGATTCGGCTCACCTTGGTCGCCTTGCCCGCGGCCGGAATCGGCCGGTGCACCTCCACCTCCTGATGACCGTGCACCACCTTCGCCAAGTCGATCTCGATGCCGGGAAAGCTCACCTTCGGCGGCTCGGTCTCGTGCACCGTCGCCGCCACGGTGGCGAAGCTGGGCAGCACCTGGGGTTGCCGATCATCGAGATAGCGCAGCTCGGCCGGGTCGGTCCAGCGCGTACCCGCGCCCAGGCCCAATTGGTAGAGCTGCACGTCCGAGGGTGTCCAGGCGAACTCCCGGCTCGGCAGTTCCGCTCCGAGCGCGATCTTCGGGTCGATGGGCATCAGTTCTCCTTGTGCATGATTGTGGATCGATCCGGACTCGGCAGCGCCGGTTCGATCCTGCGCGTCCGGACACCGGCTCGCCAGTGTGTCGTCCGCTCCGCGGGATCGTTCCACGGCTGGTCATCGGCCTGTGGATGGATCGCGGTGCCCGCCGGTGCTCGCCTGCGACGTGGCCCGCACCGCGATCTCGTCTCACGCTCCCGCGGTGGCGGGCTGCTCCTTCTTGCGCTCGACGATGTCCAGCACCGCGAGGTAACCGAAGGTGATCGCGGGGCCGATGGTGGCTCCGGGCCCGGCGTAGGTGTGGCCCATCACCGGTGTGGAGCAGTTGCCGGAGGCGTACAACCCCTCGATGACGCTGCCGTCCTCGCGCAGTACCCGTCCTGCGGTGTCGGCCACCAGCCCGCCCTTGGTTCCCAGATCGCCCGGGACGATCTTGGCGGCGTAGTACGGACCCTGCACCAGCGCGGCCAGGCAGGGGTTGGGCCGCACGGTGGGATCGCCGTAGTACCGGTCGTAGTGGCTGTCGCCGCGGCCGAAGTCCTCGTCCTTGCCGGTCTCGGCGAAGCCGTTGAACCGGGCGACGGTCGCGGCCAGATCGCCCGCGGGTACGCCGATCTTGCCCGCCAGTTCCTCGATGCTGTCGGCCTTGACGATGAAGTCGTTTTCCATCCACCGGGACGGAAAGCGCTGACCGGGCTGTAGTCCGGCGAAGATGTAGCGGTTCCGGTAGCGCTGGTCGAACACCAGCCACGCGGGGATGTTCTCGCCCGGCCCCTCACCCTGCCCGTACTCGCCGCCGTACATGGTGTGCACTGCCTCGACGTAAGGAGCGGACTCATTTCCGAATCGCTTGCCGTCGGCGTTCACCATGATGCTGCCGGGCAGGTTCCGCTCGGCCAGCGCGAACCACGGTTTGCCGCCTTTGAAGATGGTCGGTCCCCACCACGCGTCCTCCATGAAACCGATGGCCGCGCCCGCCGCCATGCCCGCTTGGATGCCGTCGCCGGTATTGGCGGCCGCGCCCGTGGTCCACTCGGTGGTGATGGGCTCGCGCTGGTATTTGCTGCGCATTTCCGCGTTGTGCTCGAAACCGCCGCTGCCGAGGACGACGCCGTAGCGGGCGGTGAACGTGACCGGCTCGCCCTCGTGCAGCGCACGGACGCCGGTGACGACGCCGTCCGTCACGACGAGGTCGGTCATCGGTGTGTTCAGCAACAGCGGCACGTTCGCGTCCATGAGCCCCTTGCGCATGCCCGCGATGATGGCCTGCCCCATGCCGACGATGTGTTTGCGGGTGAATTTGGCCCAGTAGGTGCGCGCGCCGACGCGCATCGCCCGGAGCATGCCCTTCGGATGACGCCGGATCAGATTGAGCCGGACGAAGTCGGCCTGCATGACCACGACGTTCAGCGGGGCCTTGGCGTACGGCGGCTCCAGGTTGAACCGTTCGTCGCCCAGAATCTTCGTGTCGAACGGCTTGGGCTCGCACGAGCGGCCCTCGGGCCGACCGCCCGGCGCCTCCGGATGGTAGTCGGAGTAGCCCGGCACCCACGTCATCTTCAGCGGCGAATGATCGAGCACGAAGTCCAGCGCTTCGGCGCCGCGATCGATGTAGGTGTCGATCCGTTCCTTGGGCACGACGTCGCCGATGATGCTGTGCAGGTAGGTCCGCGCGTCCTCGCGGTCGTCGGGCCGACCGGACGCGCGCAGCGCCTTGTTGCCCGGGATCCACACGCCGCCGCCGGAGCGCGCGGTCGACCCGCCGTAGTGCGCGGCCTTTTCGATGACCACCACGCTCAGCCCGTGCTGGGCCGCGGTGAGGGCGGCGGTCATGCCGGCGGCGCCGCTGCCGACCACCACCACGTCGTATTCCCGATCAGTCATGTAGAACACGTTATAGAATGGACGCGCCATTGGTCTATGTTGTGTGGCAGAAGACTTGCTCGACGTTCCATTTGTCGAGGAAACTTGTTTCAGTTTCGGACCGGAGTTAAGAACATGGGCCTCGAATGGGACCTGGCCACCGACGTTGTCGTGGTCGGATACGGCGCCGCGGGTGCGGCCGCCGCGCTGGAAGCGACCGCGGCGGGCGCGCAGGTGCTCGTGCTGGAACGCTTCGCCGGAGGCGGCACGTCGGCGCTGTCCGGCGGCATCATCTACGCGGGCGGCGGCACCTCGGTGCAGCGAGAGGCGGGGGTGCAGGACACCCCGGAGGCGATGTACGCCTATCTCGAGCGTGAGGTCGGCGACGCGGTCACCCCCGAGACGCTGCGCAGGTTCGTCGACGAGAGCCCGCAGCTGATCGAGTGGCTGAAGGCGCACGGCGTCCCGTTCGAAGCCTCGCTGTGCCCGTACAAGACTTCCTACCCCAACGACCGCTACTACCTGTACTACTCCGGTAGCGAGATCTCCGGCGCGTTCCGCGACATCCCGGCCGCGCAGCGCGGCCATCGGGTGAAGGGCAGGGGCACGTCCGGCAAGAAACTCACCGGCCCGCTGGCCGCCGCGGCGTCGCGGGCCGGAGTACGGGTCGAAACCCTCACCCGGGTAACACGCTTGATCACCGACGGCGCGGGCGCGGTGATCGGCGTGGAGTGCCACACGCTGCGCGACGCCCCGGGCCGGGTCCGGGACCGCTACACGCGCATGGCGAAGGTCGCGGCCAAGCCGGGCATCTACTATCCCCCGCTGCGGCGTGCGCTGGAACAGCGGCTGGAGCGGCTGGAACGCCGATACGGCAGCACGATTCGCGTGCTCGCGCGGCGCGGGGTGGTGCTGTGCGCGGGCGGGTTCATCGCCAATCGCGAGATGATCCAGCAGTACGCGCCGGCCTTCCATGGTGGTCTCGCGCTGGGCACCACCGCCGACGACGGCAGCGGCATCCTGATGGCCCAGCAGGTCGGCGCGGCCGTCGACCGCATGGACAACGT
This sequence comes from Nocardia asiatica NBRC 100129, assembly GCF_000308415.1. Taxonomy (GTDB): domain Bacteria; phylum Actinomycetota; class Actinomycetes; order Mycobacteriales; family Mycobacteriaceae; genus Nocardia; species Nocardia asiatica. Next base: position 22,318 of record NZ_BAFS01000021.1, read on the forward strand.
CTCCGCGTGGCGCTTCCTGCTCCCGCCCAGCGCTTTCACCGGCGCGCTGCTGGTGGACGCCGCCGGTCGCCGGGTCATCGACGAGACGCGCTACGGCGCCGCGGTGGGCCACGCGCTGATCACCGAGCGCGACGGCAAGGGCTGGCTGCTGGCCGACGACCCGCTCATGCGCACCGCGGTCGGCCAGATCGGCAAGCAGGGCGCATGGTTCCAGCGGGGGCAGTTCGAGACCATGCGGCGCACCGCGATCCGCGGCGCCACCCTGGAGGAGGCCGCGACGAAGGCGGGCATCGACCCCGCCGGGCTGCGCGCGACGGTCGACGCGCACAACACCGCGATCGAGACCGGAGCGCCCGATCCGGTCGGCAAGCCCGCGGAGTTCACCGAACCGGTCCGCACCGGCCCGTTCTGGCTGTTGGATGTGGGCATCAAACCGAGCCTGACCAACCCGTGCCCCATGCTCACCCTCGGCGGCGTCGTCGTGGACGAGCGCACCGGCGCGGTCAAGACGGCCGAGGGCGAGGACATCCCCGGGCTTTTCGCGGCCGGGCGCACCGCGCTCGGCGTCTGCTCCGAGTCCTACGTCAGCGGGCTGTCGCTGTCGGACTGCATCTTCTCCGGCCGCAGGGCAGGCCGGTCCGCCGCGGGCGAGCAGGTCTCGGCACTGGAAAACGCAACTGTGGAAGGGAACTAGCGTGCTGTCCGACGCGGTACGAACCGAACTGGCCGACGAACTCGAGCGCGCGGAGCGCGAACGGGTGGCGATCGATCCGCTGATCGCCCGCCACCCCGACATCGACGTGGTCGACGCCTACGAGATCCAGCTGATCAACATCCGGCGCAGGCTCGACGCGGGCGCGCGCGTGGTCGGGCACAAGGTGGGCCTGTCCTCGAAGGCCATGCAGCAGATGATGGGCGTGGACGAGCCGGACTACGGGCACCTGCTCGCGGAAATGGAAGTCTACGAGGACGTTCCGGTGGAGGCGGGCCGCTACCTGTTCCCCCGCGTCGAGGTGGAGGTCGGGTTCGTGCTCGGCGCCGACCTGCCCGGCGCGGAGTGCACCGAAGCGGACGTGCTCGACGCCACGGTCGCCTTCGCACCCGCGATCGAACTGATCGACTCGCGGATCAAGGACTGGAACATCGGCCTGGCGGACACCATCTCCGACAACGCGTCCTCCGCCGGTTTCGTGCTCGGCGCCGAGCGCGTCGCGCCGAAGGACATCGACGTCAAGGCCATCGACGCGGTGCTCACCCGCAACGGCGAAGTGGTCGCCGAAGGCCGCAGCGACGCCGTGCTGGGCGATCCGGTGATCGCGGTGGCCTGGCTCGCGCGCAAGGTCGCGAGCTTCGGCGTCCGGTTGAAGGCCGGTGACATCGTGCTGCCCGGTTCCTGCACCCGCGCCATCGACGCCCGTCCGGGCGACGCGTTCCACGCCGAGTTCGCCGGACTCGGTTCTGTCCGTCTGCAATTCACCTAGGGAGGCTGTCGTGTCCGTGAACGGGACCGTCACCGCCGCGATCGTCGGGTCCGGCAACATCAGCACCGACCTGCTCTACAAACTGCTGCGCTCGCAGAAGATCCAGCCGCGCTGGATGATCGGAATCGACCCGGACAGCGAGGGCCTGAAGCGGGCGCGCGGGCTCGGGTTGGAAACCTCGCACGAGGGCGTGGACTGGCTGCTCGGGCAGTCCGAACTGCCCGACCTGATCTTCGAGGCGACTTCGGCGTACGTGCATCGCGCCGCCGCGCCGCGCTACGCCGAAGCGGGCATCCGCGCCGTCGACCTGACACCCGCCGCCGTCGGCCCCGCCGTCGTGCCGCCGGTGAACCTGGGCGCGAATCTGGACGCGCCGAACGTCAACATGATCACTTGCGGCGGCCAGGCGACCATCCCGATCGTCGCCGCGGTCTCGCGGGTGGTCCCGGTGCCGTACGCGGAGATCGTCGCGTCGGTGTCGTCGGTCTCGGCGGGCCCCGGCACGCGGGCGAACATCGACGAGTTCACCAAGACCACCAGCCGCGGCGTCGAGACCATCGGCGGAGCGCAGCGCGGCAAGGCGATCATCATCCTGAATCCGGCCGAGCCGCCGATGATCATGCGCGACACCATTTTCTGCGCCATCCCCGAGGACGCCGACACCGACGCGATCGCCGACTCCATCCACCGGATGGTCGCCGACATCCAGCAGTACGTGCCCGGCTACCGGCTGCTGAACGAGCCGCAGTTCGACGAACCGTCGGTGGTGTCCGGCGGCATGGCGAAGGTGTCGGTGTTCGTCGAGGTCGAGGGCGCGGGCGACTTCCTGCCCCCGTACGCGGGCAACCTCGACATCATGACCGCCGCCGCGACACAGGTCGGCGAGGTCATCGCCGAACAGATCACTGCGGCCCGGGTGTAAGGAGCTATCGGAATGGCCTACTCAGCAGAACTCGACATCCGCGTCACCGACACTTCGCTGCGCGACGGATCCCATCACAAGCGCCACCAGTTCACCGCCACCGAAGTCCGTGACATCGTGGCCGCGCTGGACGGCGCGGGCGTCCCGGTGATCGAGGTGACCCACGGCGACGGCCTCGGCGGCTCGTCGTTCAACTACGGCTTCTCCAAGACGCCCGAGCAGGAACTGGTCACCATCGCGGCCGAGACGGCCAAGCGGGCGAAGATCGCCGTGCTGATGCTGCCCGGCGTCGGGGTGAAGGAAGACATCAAGATCTCGCAGGACAACGGCGCGTCGATCTGCCGCATCGCGACGCACTGCACCGAGGCCGATGTGTCGATCCAGCACTTCGGTCTCGCGCGGGACCTCGGGCTGGAGACGGTCGGCTTCCTGATGATGTCGCACACCCAGCCGCCGGAGGTGCTGGCCGGGCAGGCGCGCATCATGGCGGACGCGGGCTGCCAGTGCGTCTACATCGTCGACTCCGCCGGAGCCTTGGTGCTGGAACAGGTTTCCGACCGGGTCGCGGCGCTGGTGGCGGAACTCGGCGACGACGCGCAGGTCGGTTTCCACGGCCACGAGAACCTCGACCTGGCCGTCGCCAACTCCATCTACGCCATCCGCGCGGGCGCGAAGCAGATCGACGGCAGCGCAAGGCGTTTCGGCGCGGGCGCGGGCAACACGCCCGTCGAAGCACTGGTCGGGGTGTGCGACAAGCTGGGTGTCAGGACGGGCATCGATTTCTTCGCCATCGCCGACGCGGCCGAAGACGTCGTCCGCCCCGCCATGCCGCAGGAATGCCTGCTCGATCGCCAGGCCCTGATGATGGGTTACGCGGGCGTCTACTCCAGCTTCCTCAAGCACGCCGAACGCCAAGCCGAGCGTTACGGCGTCTCGGCCGCCGAGATGCTGGTCCGCGCGGGCAAGCGCAAGCTCGTCGGCGGTCAGGAGGACCAGCTCATCGACATCGCGCTGGAATTGCAGCGAGAGAAGGCGACCGTCACCGCCTGACCGGACAGACGAAGCGGGCCGCGAACAAAAATACCGCTCGCGGCCCGGTCTGCCCACAAAGCCGAGTTGTGTGCCGTCGCAACGTCGGCGTGCGGCTGGGGCTAATCAGCTGAGTGTCCCAGCTGTCCGTACTGGACGAGATAGGCCCTGTCCGTCAAACTTCGCCAACCGCGTTCGGTCGGTTCCAATGACCGGCCACTCGTGGTCGGGTCCTTGGGCCACGGCTCCCGAATATGGATCTGGATATCATCCTGCAGAATCAGAGCCAGTTCCATCGCGAACTCCTCTGCGGTCGCGCTGCCTGGTTCCGTGGGGTCGAGGGCCGCGGCAGTGCCGACATCAGGCACAGCAATTCGCACCAGGGCCTTCGGCTCTGGGCGCCCGGTCCGCTCGGCGAACCTGTGCCATTTATCGGTACTTCCGGTCTCTACATCCACCGCAAATCCGAGCGAAGTTTCGATGTCGGAGGCGAGTAGCCTTGCGCCTCGAACGGCGTCATCTATGTCCACGTCCTCTATCCTGCCACGGCTGTTACGGTACTGTGCATTCATTGAGCGGTGTGATATAGATGGTCCCATCCGGCGCCGTATGAAGGCCGTCCACGTGTAGCACGTCGCCGCTCTTCCAGATATTCTTGCCGTTTCGATAACGTGCCTGTCCAAAATGGAGCATGTCGTCCTTCTCTGCTTTTTGTATTTTGGTTACGGGTGACTTATTGACGAATAAATGCCACTCGTATTCACCAGGTCGGTGACTTGCATCGTTGATGAACCACCACCATGTGTAGTAGCCGATTGGATCGCCGTTATATGGCCTGATCTCAGATTTGAGAGTTCCATGCTCGGTTGTCAATTTGTAGTCGAGACACAGTGGAGGGCTAGCCTCTGCGACAGCGGGGAGTGTGACCTGACCGGCGAAAAAGCAGGCAATCGCCATCACCGACATTGCCAGTGGCCGCCAGCGCTGGCGAAGGCCTGTCCTGCCGATTTCGTCGCGGGACGCTGGTTTGATGCGGCGGCTGATCCCCGAGTTGAGCCCGGCCCCTACTGGCGCAACCGCCACCGGCGTAGTGGTTGTGGAGGTGCGTAGGTTCGACCGCGCAGCAACAGTCTTGTATAGGTGACTCATCATGTGTTCCTTGCTGAAGTTCGAAAGCTTCTCTCTCTGTGAGGTTTTGACGCTTAGAACCCGGGCGCGGTTCCATCAATCTCGAACTTTCGGAGTCGTCCATAACGCTTGCGTGGAATCGTCGGCGAGGTACCTGCCGGACTCGAGCGCACCGGCTCTCGTTCAGACGGCGGTCGAATCGTGGGTACAAGCTCTGTGCGCTCGAGCGCCAGGCCCTGATGATGGGTTGGGAAGGCGGTTACTCCCGCTTCTTCGAGCACGCGAACGGCAAGCGGAGCGCTGCGGCGTCTCAGAGGCCCAGGTGCTGGTCCGCGCGGGCAAGCGCAAGCTCGTCGGCGGTCAGGAGGACCAGCTCATCGACATCGCGCTGGAATTGCAGCGAGAGAAGGCGACCGTCACCGCCTGACCGTTCCTGAATGGCCGGTCTCGCGCCGCCGATCGGTCGGAGTTTCGACACTTCGACCGACGGCGCGGGACCGAGGCGCATCGCCTGCCGGACACCGGCGAGGCCCCGCCGACGCGTAAGGGTTGCTCGAACTCACAGGCGTGGTTGTGGACGACTGTGGACAACGGCCGCCTATGGCAGCGGCGGGAGCGGGAAACGCAGTAATGCGGCGGCCAGGTGTTCCTTGAGTTCGGTGTCGGCCTTGACGTGGCGGACCGATCCGCTCTGGTCGATGACTTCCTGAGCGAGTTCGTCGAGGATGTCCTCGGTCGGCCGGGCCCGATCGCCGGAGACCGGGCATTCGTCACCGGCGAGGCCGAGCCAGCCGCAGCTGTCACACACCACACCGTGCACCATCGCGCCGTCTTGGAGCAGCAAAGTGTCCACCGCCTTGACGCCGCAGGCGCGCAGGCAGTTCGCGACGTCCAGGGTGGCGGGGGCGCCGGTCGCCATCCGCTCCAGCACCTCGCCGACCCGGCGGGCATCGATGTCCCGCTCGTAGCGGGTGACGAGTTCGGCGGCGTTCTGCTTCACCTCGCCCAGCGTCGCCGCGCCGGTGTCGATGGTGAACGTGCCCGCTACGCGCTCGCGGAGTTCGCGTGGCAGCGTGTCGAGAAAGTGCGGGATCTCGTCGCGGTGACCGCCGACCGCGAGCAGGTCGTAGTCGTCGGCGCCGAACAGCTCGGCCAGCTCCGTCGCGGTGCGGCGATAGTGCTTCTTGACCAGCTCCTCGACCTTGTGGTGCACCTTGTTCTCCAGGCGGTTCGCCGCGTAGTTCGGATCGCGCAGCGCGGGGTCCCGGATCTGGCGCGCCTCCTCGATCTCGTCGGCGAACAGTTCCCATACCACCGCGGTCGCCCGGTCGACCACCGCGACGCAGCAGCGCGCGTACTCCTCCAGCACGGCCAGCATCGGGCGCGTCCACGCGACAGCGTCCACCACGACCCGGTCCCGGACGGCGCGCGGCAACTGCACCGCCTCGAACACGTCCTTGCCGCCGCAAGCGAACATCGCTACCGCGCCGGGCTGCCAGTTGTCGGACTGCACCGTCGCGCGCATGCGCTCGAGGTCGTCGCGGACCGACAGCCGGGCCGCGTGATCGGAGGATCTGTCCTTCACCACCGGATTGACCTCGTCGGCCATGCTGTTCACCCGGCTCAGGAGCCCGGAGCGCTCGCCGGGATCGACCGGAACGTGCGCGTACATCGATACGACAGGAATCCCGTCACCCCCCATCCGGCGGATCCGGCCGATCGTCTCGGCTGTGATCATCGTTCCTCGCTTCCACCGTCTGTACTTGGTCGGCGACGCCTCGCACGCCACGGTGCCGCTGGCAGGAAGGCATGCGGAACCTCCGTCCGGCCCGGACGTCTTGCTCGACCTCGATTGTTCTCGGCGACGGGTGCGCGCACCTCGACCTGCCGGGTCCAGGAATGTGACCCGAAATCACCCGGCCGGGCCGACGCGAACGGCCGCTACACCGCCAGCTCGGCGATCATCCGCCGCAGCTGATCGGCGCGCCCCGCCGGAGTCCGAGTCTTCATCAGCCGCAGGAAGTACGCGTACCGCGCGGTGCGGTCGAGCTGCTCGAACGTGTTCTGGGCGCGTGGATTCAGGCTGAGCGCGTCACGCAGGTCGGCCGGGCAGGTGGCCGTGCGCTGACGTTCGTAGGCGGCCGACCAGCGGCCGTCGGCTCGAGCGGCGGCGATGGCGGCGAAGCCGGGTGCGCGCATGCGGCCCGCGGCGATCAGCGCTTCGGCTTTGGCCACGTTGACCTGCGACCACGGGCTGTTCGGGCGGCGCGGGGAGTACCGCTGGAGGTAGTGGTCGGCGTCGAGGCCGCGCCGATGGCTGTCGATCCAGCCGAAGCACAGCGCCCCGTCGAGCGCCTCGGCAATACTGATCGTCGTACCCCTGGCCCCCTTCTTGGCGATCCTCAGCCATACGGCGGCGGCCCGGTCGTGGTTGGCGGCGAGCCAGCTCTCCCACTCGGTGACGTGGGTCAGTGCGAGCATTTCGGTGCCTTCGAGCTGGTCCATGGTGATCTCCCGTGCCGCGGTGCTGGTCTCACACCATCATCCGACTGAAACTACTCACCATATGAGCACTTTTAGCGACGGTACTTACCGCGAAACTGGACGCGTCCGTGGCGGCGGTGATCGCCGAGCGATCGGCGGCGTAGTGTCTTTGCCGCCGCATCCCGGCCGATGACCGGGCCACACAGTCGAGAGGATTGGCGAATGACCATCGATATTCGCAAGGTGACCGTTCTCGGCACCGGAGTGCTCGGGTCGCAGATCGCATTCCAGACCGCCTTTCGAGGTTTCGAGGTGACGGCCTACGACATCGACGACAAGGCGCTGGCCGCCGCCGAGGAGCGACTGCGCAGGCTCGCGGCGGTTTACCGCGAGCAGGTACCCGGCGGCGGGGACGGCAAGGCGGAGCGGACGGCGGCGGGCATCGCGCTCAGTTCCGAGCTGGCTCGAGCGGTGCAGGACGCGGACCTGGTCATCGAGGCCATCCCGGAGGTGCTGAGCATCAAGCAGCAGACATATGAGGAACTCGGCCGGGTCGCTCCGGAGCGCACCATCTTCGCCACCAACTCCTCCACACTGCTGCCCAGCGCCATGAAGGACTTCACCGGCCGCCCGGACCGGTTCCTGGCGCTGCACTTCGCGAATCAGGTGTGGCACTTCAACACGGCCGAGATCATGGGCACAGCCGACACCGACCCGGCGGTGTACCGAGCGGTGGTCGACTTCGCCTCGAAGATCGGCATGGTGCCGATCGAAATCCACAAGGAGAAGGCCGGTTACGTCCTGAACTCGCTACTGGTGCCGTTGCTCAACGCGGGCATGAGCCTGGCGGCGGGTGGCTATGCCGATCCCGAAGCGGTGGACAAGACCTGGCAGATCGGCACCGGCGCACCGGCCGGGCCGTTCCGCATCCTCGACATCATCGGTCTGACCACGCCGTACAACATCCTGGTCAACAACGAGGACGAGGACTCCCAACGGCTGGCCAAGTGGTTGAAGGAGAACTACATCGATAAGGGCAAGCTCGGCATCGCCACCGGCGAGGGGTTCTACAAGTACTGACCGGCGAGACCGGTGTTCTCGATTTTCGCCGCGCTCATCCACCAGCGGGTGAGCAAGGGGCGGCCGATCGAGGTCGAGAACTTCATGCGCTACACCGCGACGACCTCGAGCATGCTTTCCAGCCCGCGGAAATCCGCGCTGTTGCGGGTGTACAGCGGTAGCCCACGTGCTGACGCGATCGCCGCGATGAGCAGGTCCATCCGGCGGGGCCGCGGGTCGCGTTTCGCTGCCAGGGTGAGTGCCACCAGGGTGCCGTAGCGTGTCGCGGCGTCCTCGTCGAAGGGCAACGGATCGAAATCCACGATGGCGGCACCGAGTTGCTCGGTTCGTGCGGCTCGGGTGACAGTGTCTTTCGCCATGGCGACGCCTTGGTGCAATTCGGCGAGCGTGATCGCCGTTATCTCACACAACTCCGGCAAAGAAGCGGGATCCAGCGTGCCCAGATCGATGTAGGCGCAGGTATTCAATACGCCCGATGCGTGTCGCTCGGTCATGAACGAAAGTCCCAGGCATCGTCGTCGCCGATTCGATCTTCTGTTCCGAAGAGTTCGTCGGCCTCTTGTCGCATGCGGGCGAAGTCGACACGCGGAAGTTTGCGATGCCGTTCAACGAGTTCTTCCGTCGTCAGGCGGCGCTTACGGTCGACCGGCCGCACTTCGGCGACCTCGACCCCATTTCGAGTTACCCGGAAGGTCTCCCCGGCTTCGACCGCGTCCATGACCGCCGCTGAGTTGTTGCGAAACTCGCGCTGCGTGATCACCTTCATGCCGTCAGTGTAGCGTGCCGTAGCACGGGGAGCTACGGCACTACTCCATGGCTAGCGCCGCTACAACCAGGTGTCCAACGTGGTCGTCGTGAGGAAGTGCTCCAAGTCGGCGCGCCACGGGGCCGGGGTGGTCTTCTCCGGTTCGATGGCGGTGTACTGGCCTCGGTAGAACAGCAGGGGGCGGCCGGTGGTCGTGGTCTCGGAGAGGGCTCGGACGCGGCCGATCACGATGTAGTGGTCGCCGCCGTCCACGACTCTGTCGACCTCGCACTGGATGGTGGCCAGGGCGTCGTCCAGAACCGGTAGTTCCAGTTCGGAGGTGTGCCAGGCGGCGCCGGCGAACTTGTCGGGTTCACGGGAGCCGAAGCGGGCGCACAGTTCGCGCTGCTGTTCGGCGAGCACGTTCACGCAGAAGCGCCCGGTTTTCTCGATCGCCGCCCAGGATCGGGACGCCTTGGTGGGACAGAACAGCACCAGCGGCGGTTCGAGGGAGAGGGCGGCGAACGATTGGCAGGCGAAGCCGATCGGGGCCTGCTCGCCGTCGAAAGTGGTGATCACGGTGATGCCGGTGCAGAACTGCCCCAGCACATTCCGGAACTGCCGTGGATCGATCTCGGATCCGTCCGCGGTCATCGTCTCGCTCGCCCTCTCGGTCACTGCTGCCGCTGTCCGACGGTGAAGTCGTGGCCCCACAGGCTCACGGCGGTGGATTCCCGCGCGATCCAGTCGTGGTCGTCCACTTCCAGGCCCTCACAGCCGAATTCGACGTCGAATCCGCCCGGCGTCTTCATGTAGAAGGAGAGCATCTTGTCGTTGACGTGCCGTCCGAGCGTAGCCGACATCTTGACCTTCTTGCGCAGCGCGCGGTCCAGGGCCAGCCCGACGTCGTCGGCGTTCTCCACCTCGATCATCAGGTGCACGATGCCGCTCGGCGTCGGCATGGGCAGGAACGCCAGCGAGTGGTGGCGCGGGTTGCAGCCGAAGAAGCGCAGCCAGGCCGGCTCGCCGTCGGCCGGGCGGCCGACCATCTGCGGTGGCAGCCGCATCGAGTCGCGCAGCCGGAAGCCGAGCACATCGCGGTAGAACTCCAGCGCCGCCTTGTCGTCCTTGGTGCTGAGCACCACGTGCCCGAGCCCCTGCTCCTCGGTGACGAACCGATGCCCGTAGGGGCTGACCACGCGGCGATGCTCCAGCGCCACGCCGTGGAACGCCTCGAGCGTGTTGCCCGAGGGATCGTCGAACCGGATCAGCTCGTACACCCGGCGATCAGCCAGTTCGGCGGCGGTGCCCTCTTTGAAGGGCACGCCCGCCGCGTCCAACCGGTTGCGAATGTCCTGCAACTCTTCGGCATTGGCGGTTTCCCAGCCCGAGATCTGCAGCCGATCCTTCTCGCCGGGGACGATCACCAGCCGGGCCGGAAATTCGTCCATGCGCAAATACAGCGCCTCGGGGTCGGCGCCCTTGCCCTCGACCATGCCGAGGACTTTCAGGCCGTACTCCCGCCAGGCGGCCATGTCGGTCGCCTCGATCCGCAGATATCCCAGTGAACGGATTCCCATCACTTCTCCTTGACGCCCGCGAGGAAATCGATGGCCAGGCGGTTGAACTCGTGGAACTTCTCCAACTGTGCCCAGTGTCCGCACCCGCCGAAGACGTGCAACTGCGCGCGCGGGATCAGTTTGGTCGCCACCAGCGCGCCGTCGAGCGGGTTGACCCGGTCCTCGCGACCCCAGATCAACAGCACCGGTTGACGCAGCTTGTAGGCGTCGCGCCAGAGCATGCCCTGCTCGAAGTCCGCGCTCGCGAACGACTTGCCCATCGCCCGGGTCGCGGCCAGCGCCTCCGGCGTGCTCGCCGAGGCGAACCGCTCATCGATCAGCTCGTCGGTGACCAGCGACTGGTCGAAGACCATGATGCGCAGGAACGCCTCCAGGTTCTCCCTGGTCGGCTCGTAGTTGAATTTGGAGAGCAGCTTCACGCCCTCGGTCGGGTCCGGCGCGAACAGGTTGGTGCTCAGCCCGCCCGGTCCCATCAGGACCAGCTTTCCGGCCCGGTCCGGGTAGTCCAGCGCGAACCGGACCGCCGCTCCGCCGCCGAGCGAGTTGCCCAGCAGGTGCACACGTGAAGTGATCTCCAGATGGTCGAGCAGGTCCTTCAGCGCCGCGGCGCTGTGTACGAAGTACTGCGGATGCTTGGTGGGCTTGTCCGAGCGGCCGTATCCCGGCTGGTCCACCGCGAGCACGTGGAAGTGCTCGGCGAGCACCGGTATGTTGCGCGCGAAGTTCGACCACGAGGACGCGCCGGGCCCGCCGCCGTGCAGCAGCACGATCGTCGGCCCGTTGCCGACGCCCGCCTCGTGGTAGTGCAGCCGCAGATCCGGCCGCACCTGCGCGTAGCGGGAGGTCGATTCGGCGGTGAGTTCCACGGTCGATGTCACGGTCGCCCCCTACACCATGCCGTCGGTGACCGGCAGGCCGAACTCGTGCGTGCCGTACATCAGGTACGCGCGCTCGGGATCGTTGGCAGCGTGCACCCGGCCGGCGTGCGCGTCGCGCCAGAAGCGTTGCAGCGGCGTGCCGTTCGACAGCGCGGTGGCCCCGGAGCTCTCGAACAGCTTGTCGATCGCGGCGATCGAGCGGCCGGTCGCGCGCACCTGGTCGCGCCGCGCCCGCACGCGCAGGTCGAACGGAATCTCCTCGCCCGCCACCAGCAGCGCGTATTCGTCGGCCACGTTGCCCGACAGCTGTCGCCACGCGGCGTCGATGTCGCTGGCGGCCTCGGCGATGCGCACCTTCGCGAACGGGTCGTCCTTGGCCTTCTCGCCCGCGTAGGCGGCGCGCACCCGCTTGCCCTGGTGCTCCACGTGCGCCTCGTAGGCGCCGTAGGCCATGCCGACGATCGGGGTGGAGATGGTGGTGGGATGGATGGTGCCCCAAGGCATCTTGTAGACCGGGTCGGTGTTCTGCTCCAGGCCGGGCGATTTCAGCTCGCTCATCGCGCGGAAGCTCAGGAATCGGTGCGACGGCACGAAGACGTCCTTCACCACGACGGTGTTGGAGCCGGTGCCGCGCAGGCCCACCACGTTCCACACGTCGTCGATGCGGTAGTCGTCGCGGGGGATGAGGAAGCTGCCGAAGTCGACCGGCTTGCCGTCCTTGATCACGGGGCCGCCGAGCACCGCCCAGGTGGCGTGATCGCAGCCGGAGGACCAGGCCCACGCGCCGTTGACGAGGTAGCCGCCGTCGACCACCGTGCCCGCGCCCATAGGGGCGTAGGAGGAGGAGATCCGCACTTCGGTGTCCTCGCCCCAGACGTCTTCCTGGGCCTGCTGCGCGAACAGCGCGAGGTGCCAGTTGTGCACGCCGACAATGCCCGCCACCCAGCCGGTGGAGCCGCACGCGCTGGCGATCTTGCGCACCGTGTCGTAGAAGACCACCGGATCGGCGGCGTGACCGCCCCACTGCTTGGGCTGGAGCAACCGGAAGAAGCCGGTCTCCTGCAACGCTTTCATGCTTTCGTCGGGGATGCGCCGCAGGTCCTCGGCCTCCTGTGCGCGTTCGCGCAACGTCGGCAACAGCGCTTCGACCCGTTCGGTCACTTCTTGCGTCATCTCGGGACCTGCTCCTGCCTGGTCGGTTGATGTCGGGAATCTCATTTGCCTCTGAGACTAGAACAGGTTCCTATTTCTGTCGAGAACCGGTGTCCACCCTTGCCTGGACATGCGCTCATGCAGGAAGTGAAGGGAATCGCTGGCGTCCAGGGCGCCAGTTTTGTAACGTGTTCTAGTACAGATGGAGGAGGAAACGCGATGGCAGTTACCCCACCGCCGCCGAGCGACGGGCACGGAGGCGGCAGCGTGCGTAACCACGGCGGGCCCCGGGAGGCGGCTCGATCGACACAGGGCGGTACGAAGGTCCGCGAGCTGGATGTCGGCTCCGTACCGACCCGCTATGCGCGGGGATGGCATTGCCTGGGTCTGGCCAAGACGTTCCGGGACGGCAAGCCGCACGCGGTGAACGTCTTCGGCACCAAGCTCGTCGTCTGGGCCGACAGCAACGGTGAACTGCGGGTGCTCGACGCCTACTGCAGGCACATGGGCGGCGATCTGAGCATGGGCGAGGTCAAGGGCGACGACATCGCCTGTCCGTTCCACGACTGGCGCTGGTCGGGTACCAACGGCAAGTGCACCGCGATTCCGTACGCGCGCCGGGTGCCGCCGCTGGCCCGCACCAGGAAGTGGACCACGCTGGAGCGCAACGGTCAGCTGTTCGTCTGGCACGACCACGAGGGCAGCCAGCCGCCGCCGGAGATCACGATTCCGCACATCAAGGGCCCTTACACCGACGCGGACGGCAACCCCACCGAGCAACTCGACAGCGGGTGGACCGACTGGACCTGGAACTCGATGCTGATCGAAGGCGCCAACTGCCGCGAGATCATCGACAACGTGGTCGACATGGCCCACTTCTTCTACATCCATTTCGCCTTCCCGACGTACTTCAAGAACGTCTTCGAGGGGCACATCGCCACCCAGTTCCTGGAGACCAAGGGCAGGCCGGACATCGGTATGGCCTCCAAGTACGGCGGTGACACCCTGCTGAAGTCCGAGGCCTCGTATTTCGGACCCTCGTACATGATCAACCCGCTGATCAACATCTACAGCGGTTACGAGGTCAAGAGTGTCCTGATCAACTGCCACTACCCGGTCACGCAGGACTCCTTCGTCCTGCAATGGGGCATCACCCTGGAGAAGCCGCAGGGTGTCGAGGGCGAGATGGCCGATCGGCTGGCGGAGAAGATGACCGAGGGCATCAGCGTCGGCTTCCTGCAGGACGTCGAGATCTGGAAGCACAAGTCCAAGGTCGAGAATCCGCTGCTGTGCGAGGAGGACGGGCCGGTCTACCAGCTGCGTCGCTGGTACGACCAGTTCTACGTCGACCTGGCCGACGTCACCGACAAGATGACGCAGCGCTTCGAGTTCGAGGTGGACACCACCAAGGCGAACGAGGCGTGGGAGGCCGAGGTGGCCGAGAACCTGCGGCGCAAGCGCGAGTCCGAGGAAGCCGAGGCCGGCGTCTGATGGCGGCCACCTGGGCGAAGGCACCCGATTTCGCCGACCAGCCCGCGCGGCGAGCCGAAGTGCGCGCCCAGACGGTGGTCGACAAACAGCGGTACCTGGAGGACGGCCTGACCCCCCTGCGGTGTCAGGCCTGCCAGAGCGAGGTGCGGGTGCGCAAGAGCAGCACGCATCAGACCTCGGTGCAGTGGACCGGCGACCCGGCCGAACGCTGCCCGGTTTTCGCCGAGCTGAGCGCGAGCGGTCACGGGCCGGGCCGCCCGGACTCGTGCCCCGACCTCGAGCGCACGATCGCCTGGGCCGTGACCGAGGGATTGCTCGAAATACCTGACTGACAGGGCATTGCGCGGTGTGCCGCGGCGATCGGTTCGCTCACCGGTCGCCACGGCGGTGACCGCGCTGTCGCGGGCGCGCCGTGCTCGGACTACGTTGACGGGAACAGAAAGACCTTGGCGCCGACTCGGATCAACGCCGATCCGGCGCCGCAGGAGGGAGTTTCCGCGATGCTGGTGCGGCATCTGGACTGCGCGACCATGTGCCCGGTCGGCGGGCGCGCACTGCTCGGCAGCGGTGGGCTGCTGACCGGCGGGCTGGTCGGCCATTGCCTGCTCGTCGAGTCCGACGACGGGCTGGTGCTGGTCGACACCGGTTTCGGCATGGCCGACGTGCTCGACCGCGGCCGGCTCGGCGTCGGTACCGCGCGGCTGCTGCGACCGCGGCTGCGTCCGGAACTGACCGCGCTGCACCAGATCCGCGGGCTCGGCTATCGGCGCGAGGACGTGCGGCACATCGTGCTGACCCATCTCGACGTCGATCACGCCGGCGGACTGGCCGACTTTCCCGACGCCACGGTGCACGTCTTCGCCGACGAGCTCGACGCGGCCACCCAGCGTCTCACCGTCGGGGAGAGACTGCGCTACCAGCCCCGCCAGTGGGAGCACGGGCCCCGCTGGCTGGCCCACGAGATCGGCGCGGACACCTGGTTCGGCTTCGACGCCGTGCCGGTGCTCGAGGACATCATGCTGATCCCGCTGATCGGGCACACTCGTGGGCACAGTGGCGTCGCGGTCCGCCAGAGCGACGGGTGGCTGCTGCACTGCGGTGACGCCTACTTCCACCACCGGCAGCTGGCGGTGGGGAAGGCGCGTCCGCCGGTCGGGCTCGGCGTCTTCGAGGTGCTGGCGAGCACGCTGGGGCGCGCGCGGGTGCAGAACCTGGAACGCCTGCGCACCCTGCACGCCGACCACGGCGACCGGGTGCGCATGTTCAGCGCGCACGATCCGCACGAACTCGCCCAGTTCGCCGCGGTGCCGGTGCGCTGAACCCGCTCAGTCCAACCGGAAGTCCGCGAAGTCGAATCCAGGCGCGACGATGCAGCTGACCAGCACGTATTCCGCGCCCGCCGGTCGCGCCGACTGGCTGACGCCGCCCGGCACCACGACCTGGAGCGCCTGACCGCGCTCCAGGTCGGGGCCGAGCAGCGCCACCTCGCCGCCGATCTCCAGCTCCAGCGGGCCGCCGCGATGCCAGAGCCACAGCTCGTCGGAGCGCACGGTGTGCGGGGCCGATCGCTCGCCCGGCAGCAGCAGGAAATGGATCGCCGTGGCGGCGGCGCGCGGGGCCGGGTAGCCCTCCGGCGTGAATTCGACCGCGCTGCGCCAGGTTTCGCGATACCAGCCGCCCTCGGGATGTGGCGCGAGATCGAGTGCGACGGCGAGCGGCGGTCGGTTGTCGGTCATCGTTCGACTATGCCCCATCCGCGCGGGCCGTTCAGCTCTCCTCGATCCGCCAGGTGATGCCGAACGGCGCCAGCGCGTCGAGGAAATCGGCGGCGTCGAACGCTTCGGCGGGCGCGAGCGCGCCCGGCGCGGCCGCGCCCTCGGTCAGCCGGACCGCCGTCTCCACCGCCATCAGCGCCGAATCGCGATAGGAGTCGACCCCGCTCACCACACCGCGGACCTGGCGACCGTCCACGCCGAAGGTGTCCACCACGAGGTCGTAGCGCAGATCCGAGCTCGGCTCGTCGGGCAGGGCGTCGATCAGCTCGGCGGTGAAACCGCTGAGCGCGTCGAGGATCGACGTGGCGAGCACGCCTTCGACGTAGGCGACCTCCGAGTGCCGGGGGATGGTGAGAACCGGCGGCTGCGGGAACTTCGCGACGGCGGTCGGTTCGGTCTGGCCGGGAAAGGTCATCTTGTCGTGGCGCGCCGTCGCGCCGATGCGGAATTCGCCGTCCGCGTAGTGCCAGCCACCGGTGCGGAACCAGTCCAGGCTGGCGAACACCGTCTTCGCGCTTCCTTTCGAACCGTGACCGCCGCTCTTGCTCAGGTGGCTCAACACCACCTCGGCCGGTCCGGCCACCCGGCGGGTGGTGAGGTGAGCGAGCAGGTCGCCGGGGAGATTGCTGTCGGTGATGCCGGTGACCACGGTGACGCCCGCCGCTTCGGCGCGCGGACCGAACTCGTCGAAAACCCGCCGCGCGAACAGTTGTTCGCCGGACATGTCGGTGTAGTGCGCGTGCGCGTCGATCGCCGCCGCGACCACCGCCGCCCCGTGTTCGACGTAGGCGGGCAGGCTGCTGATCACGACATCCGCGCCGGTGAACGCGGTGACGAGGGCCGTGTGGTCGGTCAGTTCCGCTACCCGGATGTCGGCGTGCGGCAGGTCGACGGCATCGGCGGCGGCCCGGATGCGATCGGCGTCGCGGCCCACCAGGATCGGGGTGATACCGCGGCGGCGCAGTTCGGCGAGCAGATAGCCGCCGGTGTGGCCGGTGGCGCCGTAGACGGCGATGGCGGGAGCGTTCTCGGTTGATGTCATGAGAAGAAATCTACGGCCTGTTTGTGAGTCGACCAATGCCTATGAATCTCGATACTTTGTCTCAAACGCTCACAAGCAGAGTGATACTGTTAATCGGTGGACATCCTCAGCGAGGCCATCGCCGCCATCCGTACCGGTAGCCCGACCTCGGGTCTGTTCATTCGGCACGCTCCGTGGGGTCGCCGTTATCCCGTGGTGCCCGGCGCGGGATTCCACGTCGTCTTGCAGGGGTCCTGCTGGGTGGTGCCGCCGGACGGACGGCCGATGGCGCTCGGCGTGGGTGACGTGTTGCTCATGCCGCGCGGCGCCGATCACGACCTGGTCGACAGCTTGGACTCTCCGGTCACCGAGCGCGCGATGCCCGGGGAGCCGAGGGAAATCGTCGGCCCCGGCGTTCGGACCGCGTTGCTGTGCGGCGCATACGAGCTCGGCCGCGGCCGCAGCCATCCGATACTCGACGAGTTGCCCGAGTTCATTCACCTGCCCGCGCGCCCAGGGCGTCATCCCGCGTTGCGCGGCGCCGTCGATCTGCTGGCCGCGGAGATAGCCGAGCCGCGCCCGGGCAGTGACGCGGCCGTGCCCGCGATCCTGGAGACGCTGCTGTTGTTCATCCTGCGCGCCTGGTTCGACGAGCAGGCCGACGTACAGTCCTCCGGTTGGGCAGGCGCTTTCGCGGATCCAGCCGTAGCGGCGGTGCTGCGCGCCGTGCACGAGGAACCCGCGCGAGCCTGGACCGTCGCCGATCTCGGTGACATCGCGGGCGTCTCCCGCGCCACCCTCGCCCGCCGCTTCACCGCGACGGTCGGCGAACCGCCACTGGCCTACGTCACCCGCTGGCGCATGCTGACCGCCGCCCGCCTGCTCCGCGACACCGACAGCAGCCTCGGCGCCGTGGCTCGCCGCGTCGGCTACACCTCCGAATTCGCCTTCGCGAAAGCCTTCAAACGCGAATACGGCCTGGCGCCAGGGCAATACCGCCGGGCCGCCGACAGCCCGGCCGTGGTAGCCGTCTGAACGCTCGCAACCGAATGGGCGCGCCTGGACCTCGACGTATCCGGCGCTGCGACGCGACAGGTTCAGGTGTCGTACTCGTCGTACTCGTCTTCGGGGACGTCTTCGGGCTCGGTGGTAACGGCGGACTCCTGTTCCCGCAAGCTCGGAGCGCCCGGCAGCAGTTCGGCGAGTTCCGGCATGCTGCCCACGATGTCCGTGATCGGACTGATCGTATCGGTCACCTGCTGATGCGCCAGACGCGCCGCTGCCCGCGCCGTTTCGGTCACGATCCGGGCGAGATCTTCGGGCGGCGTGCGCAGCGCCTTCGGGTCCAATCGCACATCGGTGACCACTCCCGAGGAATCCACTGTCACTGTCACGAATCCGTCGGGCGCACTGGCCTCGCCGCGCACGTCCTGCAGTTGTTCGCCGATTTCGGCGAGCTCCGATCGCTGCTGCTCGTATTCGTCCATCAGCTTTCTCCGTCGAGTAACGCCTGGCCTTCAGCGCCGTGCTTGTGCATCATCGGAATGAGCCACGCACGCAATTCCCGGGCGAACTCGCCGTTCCCGAGCTGGTCGAGCAGCCACTGCGGGTCCTGCAGATCGAGGCGCACAACAGCGAACAGGAGAATATCGTCCTCGAACCACTGCGGGTGCCTTTCGGGATCGATCTCGCCACGCAGGAACCTGGTCACGGCATCCCGCGCTGCCGCGATCTTGTCCTGGTCCTTCATAGGATCCTCCGATGGTCTGCCGGTATCTCATCTGGACTGGTTGAGGTGCGGATGATCGGGATCGATGCTCAGATCCGCGAGCCGGGCGAGAACTCGTTCACGGAACATCGCGAAATCGCCGTTCTCGCTCCTGGTCGATTGCAGCGCATCATGGATGGCCTCGGCGCGAACCGAGCCGAAACTCGAATTCTCGCGCACCGGCTCGGCTCCGATACCGACGCCCTCCATCACTTGCTGTGTCATCGCGGGCGCGGTCCACAGAAATGCATCTGGTTCTCGCGTCTGATATTCGCGTAGCCAGTCCACCACCCGGTGAGCGTCGGCCAGGTCGTTCGTATAGATGACCATGGCATCCGATCGGACGGACCGTGCGCCGACGACTTTGGCACTGTAGATACCGGGGAAACGGTCCGGGCGGTCCACGATCTCGTGCACCACACCGCGCATCAGATCGGGTACCGCGGCAGCCCGTGCGTTCACGTACACGCGGTAGCCGACATTCGGATCGGGATTTTCTCGCCCGAAATGGACGAAATGGACGAACTTGGGTTCGACCCGGTCCGCATTATTCGGAGCCAGCATCAAGGGGCTGTCTCCAAAGCGGATGCCTTGGATGTACGCCATCTGCATCTCCGGTGCTCGCGACGCCAGGATATCCGCAAGTTGCCGCATGTAGGCCTGTGGATTCGATATCGTGTTCGGCTCGGTCGCCGCACCATAGGCCCGGTACACCTCGTTTTGATTCGTCATCATGTCCGCGTTGTCCCAGATGTTCTGGAGGAATCCATTCAGGTTCTCCACCGAGAGATCGGGCGCTTCCAGCCCATGCTGCTGATAGGAGAAATCGCGCACCGCCATCAAGTCGTCGAAAGACATGTCGTGGCTCAATCCCGCCCGCAGTTCGGCGAGCGTGCGCGGCTGGTCGAACACCGAGGGGAACTCCGCGACGGCACGATCGAGTGCCGCCGCATCCGGATGCCACGCGAACGGGGACACGCCGCGCTGTTCACCCGACGGGGAAGTTTCCTCCTCGGTCCGCGGTGACCTGCTCGGGTCCGCCGGGTCCCCATCGCTGTCCGGATGCTGGGGAGGCGGTGTCTTCTCGTCGAGTTTCGGTGTGGTGGGTTCGGGTTCGTTGGGCTTGGGTGTGGTGGGTTCGGGTTCGTTGGGCTTGGGTGTGGTGGGTTCGGGTTCGTTGGGCTTGGGTGTGGTG
>NZ_BAFS01000020.1 GCF_000308415.1 Nocardia asiatica NBRC 100129
AAAATTCGGGGTTGGGTGTGCTGCGTGCGGGACCGGCGGATGTTCGGTCTGGTTCGCAGGAATCGGTGGTTCGGCCGGTGGGGCTGGGTGGTGGGTGCCAGTGCGATTTGCCGGTGCGGGTGGCGATGGCACGGTAGGGATGCGACCGAGTCAGCTGGCGGCTTCTTCTGGGGCGGCGCGTAGTTTGCGCAGGCCCGCCATGCGGATGGCGGAGCGGAGGTCGGTGACCTCGTGGATCTTCATGGTGTTCCGTACGGGGGCGAGGCCGGGCGGCACCAGGGCGGTGGTGAAGCCGAGGCGTTCGGCTTCGGCCAGCCGGCGGTTGAGGCCGGTGACCTTGCGCACCTCGCCGGCGAGGCCGACCTCGCCGAGAATCACCCAGCCCGGCGGGATCGGGACGTCGGATTCGGCGCTGGCGATGGCCAGCGCGATGGCCAGATCGGCGGACGGCTCGACCAAGCGCATGCCGCCGACCGTCGCGGCGTAGACGTCGCTCTTGCCGAGGAACACCCGTCCGCGGCTTTGCAGGACGGCCAGCACCATGGCGACCCGGTTGTAGTCCAGCCCGCTCACCGCGCGGCGCGGCTGCGGGATCTCGGTCTTCACGGTCAAGCCCTGCACCTCCCCGACCAGCGGTCGCTTGCCGTCCATGGCCACGGTCACCGCCGTGCCGGGCACCGAATCGGTGCGGTGATGCAGAAACAGGCCGGACGGATCGTCGACACCGGCGATGCCGTCCTCGTGCAACTCGAAGCAGCCCACCTCGTCGGCGCTGCCGAAGCGGTTCTTGATGCCGCGCACCATGCGCAGCGTCGAATTCTTGTCGCCCTCGAACTGCAGCACCACGTCGACCAGATGCTCGAGCGTGCGCGGACCCGCGACATTGCCGTCCTTGGTGACGTGGCCGACCAGCAGCACCGCGATCCCGCTCGCCTTGGCCAGCGACGTCAACGCGGCGGTCACCTCCCGCACCTGGGTGACACCGCCGATCACGCCGTCCACCTCCGGGGCGAGCATCGTCTGCACCGAGTCGACCACCAGGAGCGTCGGCCGCACCTGCTCGACATGCCCGAGCACGATCGACAGATCCGATTCCGCCGCCAGGTAGACCCGATCGTGCACCGCGCCGGTGCGATCGGCCCGCAACCGGACCTGCCCCGCCGACTCCTCCGCGGTGACGTACAGCGCCTTCTCCTCGCGCTGGGCCGCCCAGCGATGCGCAACCTCGAGCAGCAGCGTCGACTTGCCCACCCCCGGCTCGCCGGACAGCAGCACCACCGACCCGGGCACCACCCCGCCGCCGAGCACCCGGTCCAGCTCGCTGACGCCCGTCGGCCGCGCTTTGGTGATCTTGGAGTCGATCTGCGAAATCGGCGCGGCCGCAGTGCTGGGCAACATCGCCTTGCGCCCCGGCGAACCGACCGCGCCCGCTCCGGCGACTACCTCGTCGACCGTGCCCCAAGCCCCGCACTCAGGGCACTTGCCCACCCATTTGGCGACTTCGTGCGAACAGGCGGAGCAGCGGAAGGTCGGCTTGGTCTTTGCCACAGGGGCACCATACGCAGCGGGGCTGACAGTGTTTGATTTGCCGCGCCTTCGCGCGGCGGGGTTCGCGGCCGCTTGGAGGCTCGCGAACGGGCAATGCTCGGTCTCGCTTCGCTCGAAAGTCGTGGTTGGGGTGCGCTGGGTGCGTGTGGGTGGTGGAGCACGGGCATCGTGGATGCGGCTTGCCTCTTCGTGCTGGCCTCCCGGCATGCTGGCGTTCGCTTCTTCGTCGCCTGCGCGGCGGCCGCGCAAACGCGAGCCGGGCCGCGAACGTCGGGTGCTCGGTCTGGCTTCGTTCGGGACATCAGGTGGGGTGTGCTGGGCGCCCGGGCGGTGAATTGCTGGAAACGGTCCACGAGGGGTGTGGCGGGGTATCTGGTTGAGCGGTTCTCGATGTTGCGCGCTTGGGCCGGGCAGGGCCACGAACGTCGGATGCTCTGTCTGACTTGTCCGGGACCCGGGGTGGGTGGCGTTGGTCGCGGGTGGTCGAACGCGGGACACTGGCACGGGGCTGTGGGCGGGGTGATCCGGTTGGCCGGTGCTGAGTGTTGGCCACTTGGGCCCAGGCGGGGCCGCGAACGTGGGGTGCTCTGTCCGACTTGTCCCGAGACCTGGGTGTGCTGGGCGCGTGGGCGGTGAATCGCGGGAGACCGTGCACGGGGGTGTGGCGGGGGTGATCCGGTTGAACGGTCTAGGTGTTGGCCACTAAGGCCCGGGCCCGGCCGTGGACGTCGGGTGCTCGGTCTGGCTTCGTGCGGGACCGAGGTGCGCTGGACGCGGGAGTGGTCGAGCGCGGGACCGGTGCACGGGTTTTGCGGCGGGGTGATCCTGTTCCGCCGGGTTCGAGCGCTATAAGTGCTGTTGCCCGGCCCGGGGCGCTAGCCGGGGGCCGGGAACATGCTGTGGGTGTGGCGAGGGGAACTCAGTGACCGCCGCTGCCGTGGGAGCCGCTGCCGTGCTCGGCTTCGGCGGGGCCGGACTTGTCGGACACGTGCCGTTCGGTGTGCAGGCCCGCGTCGACCGGGACCTGGACCTGGACGGTGCCGTTCTGCTTGAAGTTGAACGAGACGTTGTAGGTCAGGCCGGGGGTGATGTCCTTGGTCAGGCCGGTGATCTCGATCTGGATCGGCTTCGCCTCGGGGTCGGTGGCGGGCTGGGCGCCGTGCTGGTCCCCGCCGTGCGAATCGGCCGTGGTGGTCGGCGCGGTCGTGCGCGGCGCGGTGGTGGTCGCGCCCGCGCCGGTGGTCGGCGCCGCGCTGGTGGTGGTCGGCGCGGCCTCGCGCTTGACCGGCGTGCTCGCCGCGACCACGGTCTGCCGCGGAGCCAGCTCGACGACGGACTTCCCGGCGGGCCCGGTGAGCTTGACGGTGCCGAGGTCGGTGGTGATGCTGGTCAGCTCGTCGGGGACGGACGCGCTGTTGTTGATGATGGACAGCGCGATGAGCGCCTTGCCGCCCTTGGCGTTGTTGTAGCCGCCGCCCTCGTTCGGGTAGACGATGTGCACATTGCGCAGCGCGATGCTGCCGACGTCGGCGTAACTGCCGTTCACGGCGGCGACCTGGTCCGCGGTCTGCGAGATCTGGCCCGCGCTACAGCCGGACAGGGCGATCGCCGCTCCGGCGGCGAGTGCGGCAACCGTCACCATGCGACGTCGCGCCCCCTTCGGGGCGGTCACAGCTTTCAGGGCAGTCACGGGTTGTCCCTCCATGTCGACCGGGCTCTGCTCCGCGCGGGAGCGTAGTAACTAGGCAGCGTAGTAGTTGGCTCGGCAGCGCGGGCGCGGGGGCTGTGCCAACCCGGCTCCAGGGGTGCCGACGGCATACGCGCTCGGGAGCGCCGCCGGGACTGGGACGTCCGTGCCGACACCCCCGGGTCCATAACGGTTCGGTCGAGCTTCGGAGGTTGCCGAGAACATGCCGGGGCTGGGGACGGGAACGACGCCGACCGAGCCGGGAGATAACTCGTTCTGGCACAACGTAATGCACACCGCCTGGCATCTGTCAAGCCCCACGGTAGCCTCGTTGTGGCCCTGACCTGCACAGTTGATCGCGCCGTTATCGAGTCGCATGTTAAACTGTGAACATCGAAAGGGGCACGGGACACATGATTTTTAAGGTCGGAGACACCGTCGTTTACCCCCACCACGGAGCGGCGCTGATCGAAGCAATCGAGACTCGCACCATCAAGGGTGAGCAAAAAGAGTATCTGGTCCTGAAGGTCGCCCAAGGCGATCTCACTGTTCGGGTTCCCGCGGCGAACGCCGAATACGTCGGCGTGCGTGACGTCGTGGGTCAGGAGGGTCTCGATCGGGTCTTCCAGGTGCTTCGCGCGCCGCATACGGAGGAGCCGACCAACTGGTCCCGCCGCTACAAGGCCAACCTCGAGAAGCTCGCTTCCGGCGATGTGAACAAGGTGGCCGAGGTCGTCCGCGATCTGTGGCGCCGGGAACAGGACCGCGGCCTGTCCGCGGGTGAGAAGCGCATGCTCGCCAAGGCTCGGCAGATCCTTGTCGGTGAGCTCGCGCTGGCCGAAGGCACCGATGACGGCAAGGCTGAGACCCTGCTCGATGAGGTCCTCGCAGCGGCTTCCTGACCGTGTACACACCTGACAACGGTGTCCGTTCCACCGACGGACCCGTCGTTGCTCTGGTGCCTGCCGCCGGCCGTGGCGTGCGCCTGGGTGAATCGACACCCAAGGCGTTCGTCCCGGTCGGCGGCACGCCCATGGTCCGGCTCGCCGTCGAAGGCTTGATCGCCTCGGGCGCGGTCGACCGGATCATCGTGATGGTTCCCACCGAACTCGTCGACAGCGCCGTTGCCCTGCTGCCGCCCACGGGTTCGGTTCAGGTGGTCGTCGGCGGCGCCGAACGCACCGACTCGGTGCGCGCTGGTATCGCCGCGGCGCCCGAGGCCGCCTACTTCCTGGTGCACGACGCTGCCCGGGCTCTCACGCCGCCCGAGCTCATCGCCCGGGTGGCGGCGGAACTGCGCGCGGGTCGTCCCGCCGTGATCCCGGGTCTCCCGGTGGCCGACACCATCAAATCCGTCGACGCGGCAGGCGCGGTGACCGGCACTCCGGATCGCGCGCAGCTGCGCGCCATCCAGACGCCGCAGGGTTTCGGGGCCGAGCTGCTGCGCTCCGCCTACGCGAACGAGGGCATCCAGGCAACCGACGACGCGGGCTTGGTCGAGCGGCTCGGGGTCGGCGTCCACACCATTCCCGGCGATCCGCTGGCCTTCAAGATCACCACTCCGCTCGACCTCCGGCTCGCCGCTGCGGTGCTCGACGGCGCGGGTGTCGGACCGGCGGTGACGCCGTGACCATGCGCGTCGGCATCGGCAGCGACGTCCATCCGATCGAAGCGGGCCGGCCGTGCTGGATGGCCGGTCTGTTGTTCGACGGCGACGACGGCTGCGCCGGTCACTCCGACGGCGACGTCGCCGCGCACGCGCTGTGCGACGCGCTGCTGTCCGCGGCCGGCCTCGGCGATGTCGGCGCGGTGTTCGGCACCGGGCGTCCGGAATGGGCGGGTGTCTCCGGCGCCGCCATGCTGAAGGAAGTTCGCAGGCTGCTGGGCGAGGCGGGCTTCGAGGTGGTCAACGCCGCGGTACAGGTGATCGGCAATCGACCGAAGATCGGGCCCCGGCGCGCCGAGGCGCAACAGGTGCTCGGCGAGCTGCTCGACGCCCCGGTCTCGGTGTCCGGCACCACCACCGACGGTCTCGGCCTGACCGGTCGCGGCGAGGGCGTCGCCGCCGTGGCGACGGCCCTGCTGCAATCCTGTCGTTGATCCTGCTCCGGCGGACCCGAGCCGGTCCGTGAACGCCCTTATACACCAGCTAGGATCGACTGCCGTGACCCTGCGCCTCTTTGACACCGACACGCGGACCACGCGCGATTTCGCGCCCTTGGTCCCCGGCCGTGCTTCGGTGTACCTCTGTGGCGCCACCGTGCAGGGCGAGCCGCACATCGGTCATGTGCGCAGTGGAGTCGCGTTCGACGTGCTGCGCCGCTGGTTGCTGGCGCACGACTTCGACGTCTGGTTCATTCGCAACGTCACCGATATCGAGGACAAGATCCTGATCAAGGCCGCCGAGGCGGGCAGGCCGTGGTGGGAGTGGGCCGCCACGCACGAGCGCGCCTTCGACCGCGCCTACCAGCAGCTCGGCGTGCTGCCGCCGTCCGCGGAGCCCCGCGCCACCGGCCACATCACCCAGATGGTCGAGATGATGCAGCGGCTGATCGACCGCGGTCACGCCTACGCCTCGGCGGGCAATGTCTACTTCGACGTGGTCAGCTTTCCCGACTACGGGAAGCTGTCCGGGCATCGACTCGATGACGTGCACCAAGGCGAGAGCGCGGGCGAGGGCAAACGCGACCCGCGCGACTTCACCCTGTGGAAGGCGGCCAAGCCGGGTGAGCCGACCTGGCCCTCGCCGTGGGGCCCCGGCCGCCCCGGTTGGCATCTGGAGTGCTCCGCGATGGCCGGGTTCTATCTCGGCCCCGAATTCGACATCCATTGCGGGGGCATGGATCTGGTTTTCCCGCACCACGAGAACGAGATCGCCCAGTCGAAAGCGGCCGGTGACGGCTTCGCCAGGTACTGGCTGCACAACGGCTGGGTGACCATGGGCGGTGAGAAGATGTCCAAGTCGCTGGGCAACGTGCTGTCCGTCCCGAACGTGCTGAAACAGGTGCGTGCCGTCGAACTGCGCTTCTACCTGGGCAGCGCGCACTACCGCTCGATGCTGGAGTACTCGGACAAGGCGCTGCACGACGCGGCGCAGTCCTACCAGCGCATCGAGGCATTCGTTTATCGGGTGCTGGACCGGGCCGGTGAGATTCCGGTGGGCAAGTGGACCGACGCGTTCGCCGCCGCCCTCGACGACGATCTCGCGGTGCCGAAGGCGCTGGCGGAGATCCACCGCGCGGTGCACGAGGGAAACAAGGCGCTGGAGGTCGGCGCGATCGACTCGGCGCGTGATCTGGCGAGCCAGGTGCGCGCCATGCTCGCCATCCTCGGCGTCGACCCGCTCGACCCGTACTGGTACACCCCGAGTGATTCCTCCGCCGCGCTCGGCGCGCTGGACGTGCTGGTGCGCGCGGAACTCGACCGCCGCCAAGAGGCGCGGGCGACGAAGGACTGGGCGACCGCCGACGGCGTGCGCGACCGCCTGCAATCCGCGGGCATCGAGGTCACCGACACCGTCAACGGTCCTGAATGGGCGCTCGGCGCATCGCAATCCGGAAAGGCCAACTGATGGCAGGCAATTCGCAGCGCCGAGGGGCGGTCCGCAAGACCGGCAGCAAGAAGGGAGCCGTGGTCGGCTCCGGTGGCAAGCGCAGGCGCGGGCTGGAAGGCCGCGGCGCGACCCCGCCCGCCGAGATGCGGACCAAGCATCCGGCGGCCAAACGCGCGGCCGCGAAAGCCAAGGCCACGCAAACCCGTTCGCCCGGCCGTGGCGCGGCGGGCCGGCCCGCGGGACGCAAGACCGACGACGGCCCGGAGCTGGTGCTCGGGCGCAATCCGGTGGTCGAGTGCCTGCGCGCGGGTGTGCCCGCGACGGCGCTGTACGTAGCGGTGGGTACCGAGAACGACGATCGGCTGACCGAAAGCGTGCGGATCGCCGCCGACGCGGGCATCTCCATCCTGGAAGTTCCGCGCACCGATCTGGATCGGATGAGCGCCAACGGCTTGCACCAGGGCGTGGCCCTGCAGGTGCCGCCGTACCGCTATGTCCACCCCGACGACCTGCTCGACCGGGCTCGCGGTTCCGCGCAGCCCGCGCTGCTGGTCGCGCTGGACAACATCTCCGATCCCCGCAACCTCGGCGCGGTGGTCCGCTCCGTCGCGGCCTTCGGCGGCCACGGTGTGCTGATTCCGCAGCGGCGCAGCGCGAGCGTCACCGCGGTGGCCTGGCGCACCAGTGCGGGTGCCGCCGCTCGGCTCCCGGTCGCCCGCGCGACGAATCTCACTCGCACGCTGAAGGATTGGGCGGCCCAGGGGGTTCAGGTCGTGGGCCTGGACGCCGGTGGCGACACCACCCTGGACGACTTCGACGGCCGTGAGCCGACCGTGATCGTGGTCGGTTCGGAGGGCAAGGGGCTGTCCCGCCTGGTCCGCGAGTCCTGTGACGCGATCCTGTCGATCCCGATGGCGGGTCCGGTGGAATCGTTGAACGCGTCGGTCGCCGCCGGTGTGGTGCTGTCCGAAGTCGCCCGGCAACGCCGCGCCTGAGAACGTTCTCACAGCGCTTCGGCCGCACTCCGGTGCGTCATGGCTCGGTACGGCCGCTCGGTCATCCCGCCGTTTCCCTGTGGGCCCCGAACCGAGCGCCGGGCGTCCAATGAACCCACCGGCTTGTCCCGCTTCGCGAAAAACACTGCGTGTCAAGCGATTTCGCAAGAAAACCCGGGTAACTCACCGGGTGTCCGACCTGCGGCATCTCCCAAACGTAGGACCAGAGTGTGAATCTCGCGTCCGCCGGCTCCGGCGACCTGAGGACACTCGCACGGCCTAAAGACTCGGAGAGGCCGCACATCCCAGTAGAATTCGGCTGGTGGTGATACCCAATCAGCCGATCGGTCAGACGGTCGAGCATCCGAACGCGACGGCGGTGTTGTTCCTCGGCGCGGCGAGCGTGCTCTGCTGCGGGGTGCTGGGGCCGGTGGCGTGGGCGCTGGGGCGGCGCGCGCTCGACCAGATCGAGGAATCCGGCGGCGCGCTGGGTGGTCGCGCCCAGGTGATGGTCGGCTACATCCTCGGTGTCATCGGCACCGTCCTGATGATCATCGTCGCGGTGCTGTTCCTGCTCCTCCTGCTCACCGGCAACGCCTGAGCAGCGAGGCGCACCGACGCGTGTGCGCTCGCGACAGCGCGAGGCCGCTGGACGCGACAGGGTAGAGGTTCGTCCGTCGTGCCGAGGCCGTAGGCCGGGCGGCGCTGGTTCTCGGCTGAGCGGGGTTGGAGGCAGCCGCCTAGTCCAAACTGGGCCGTTCGCGCTCCGCGGCGTCCCAGGCGGGCCATTCCGTGCTGACGCTGCCGGACCAGCTGGGTTGCCTGCGATCCCGGAAGGCGGCCATGGCCTCGCCGCCGTCGATGCTCTTGCTCGCGTGCTGGTTCAGCTCGGTTTCCAGCTGCCCGACCACGGTTGGGCTCATTCCGAGCCCCTCCCAGAGCAGCCGCTTGGATAGCGCCACGGGTAGTGGGGCCGACCCGTTGGCGATGTCGTGCGCGACGGCCAGCGCGGTGGGCAGCACCTCGCCCGCGGGTAGCGAGCTGTTGGCCAGGCCCATCGCCTTCGCCTCGTCACCGTCGAACGTGCGTCCGGTCAGCATGATGTCGGCGGCGTTGGCCATGCCAACGAGCCGGGGTAGCGTCCAGTGCGCGTAGCCGTCGGCCAGGACGCCGCGGCGGACCTGGTTCAGCCCGTAGACCGCGTCGCGCGCCATGTACCGCAGGTCGCACTGAAGAGCCAGCGCCAGCCCGATGCCGACGGCATGGCCGTTCACCGCCGCGATCACCGGTTTGCGCACCCGCCACGGCGGCGGATCGATGGTGGCGCTGACCTCGCCGACCCGATTGGACAGGTCGGCGCCCGCGCAGAACGCGGGCGGCGTGCCGGTGACGATCACGGCACGGATGGCGTCTTCCGCGTCGCAGCGCTGCAACGCGGCGCCCAATTCGGCGGCCATCGTGGGGGTGAAGGCATTCTGCTGCGCGGGCCGGTTGAGCGTGAGCACGGCGACGCCCCGGGAGACGTCGACGTGCAGTTCCGAACTCATGCCACAGGATGTTAGCCGACGGAGGCGGACCTCACCTCGGGCCGAAAGTCCTCGGCTATCCGCGCAGGACTTTGCGGCCGATGGCGTACTTGTGCACCTCGGTGGGACCGTCGTAGAGCCGGAACGCGCGCATGTCGCGGAAGATCATCTCGACCACGGTCTCGTCGCTGATGCCGATGCCGCCGAGCACCTGCACGCACCGGTCGGCGACCTTGAACAACTCCTCGGAGACGAACGACTTGGCGATCGAGCTCTCGTGCCGCGCCTTCTCGCCGTTGTCCATCAGCCAGCACGCGTGCCAGATGGTCAGCCTGCACTGGTGCAGCGCGATCTCGTTGTCGGCCAGCATGAACGAGACGCCCTCGTGTTCACCGATCGGCTTGCCGAAGGCGGTGCGGGTGCGCGCGTGCTCTACCGCGATGCTCTGGGCCCGTTCGGCGGCGCCCAGCCAGCGCATGCAGTGGGTCAGGCGGGCCGGGGCGAGCCGGAGCTGCGCGTAGCGCAACGCCTGGCCCGCCTCGCCCAGCAGCGCCTCCCTGGGCAGCACCAGGTTGTCGAAGCGGACCACGCCGTGCCCGGCGACGTAGTTGCGGTCCATCGTGTTCATCGTGCGTTCGATGACGATGCCGGGCTCGTCGCCGTCGGCGAGGAACAGCGTGGGGCCCTCGGGCAGGTGCGGGTTGGCGGCGAGGCGCGCCATGACGATCCAGGTCTTCGCGCCGTTGGCGCCGGTGATCAGCCATTTGCGGCCGTTGATGGTGAAGTTCGCGCCGTCGAAGGTGGC
The DNA here is from genome assembly GCF_000308415.1 of Nocardia asiatica NBRC 100129. Taxonomy (GTDB): domain Bacteria; phylum Actinomycetota; class Actinomycetes; order Mycobacteriales; family Mycobacteriaceae; genus Nocardia; species Nocardia asiatica. The sequence continues at coordinate 10,115 of NZ_BAFS01000020.1, forward strand.
CTCGGTGGACAGCTGGGCAGGGTCGGAGCCGGCCCCGTCGGGCTCGGTCATGGCGAAGACCGAGCGCTGGTGGCCCGCGACCACGGGGGCCAGGTAGCGCTGGACCTGGTCCGGGTCGGCCACCTTGGACAGCAGGAACATGTTGCCCTCGTCGGGCGCCGCGCAGTTCATCGCGACCGGGCCGAGCGTGGACCAGCCCGCCGCCTCGTAGATCACGGCTTGCTCGATGTGGGTCAGCCCGCGTCCGCCGAGCGATTCGGGCGCCTGCACGGTGAGCAATTTCTCGGCGCGGGCCAGTTCGACCAGTTCCTGACGCAGTTCGTCGGTCGGGCCGTGCGCGGTCAGGCGCGGGTCCCGCTCGTAGGGGACGATCTTGTCGATGACGAACCGGCGTACTCGGTCGCGTTCGGCGGCGAGTTCGGCGGGAATCGCGAAGTCGATCATCGTTGGTCACCATTCGTTCGGGGGCGCGATGCGTCGAGCATACGAAAGCATGCGCACATGACTGAAGGCGGCTGCCCTCAAAGGGTGCGGTGCTGGCCGGTGTCGTGATCTGCGCCTGACCGCCGTGTCGGGACCGCGGGGCGGGCCCTTGCGGTCGGCGAGATCGAGTGCTCGAGGCCGATGAACCGGACGACGAAAATCACACCGTGAAGTCGCGGCCCGAGCTCACGCCGGCACTCCTCGGCAACCTCATGCGGCACGCTCAGCAACCGCCGTCACAGGCCGAACCTTCAGCGGGCGCCGGCGAGCTTGCGGTCGCGGCGACCGAGCAGGCGGCAGGCGAGGTAGATCAGGAACGAGATGGTGGTGACAAACGTCGATACGGGGACGCCCGGTGCGAGCGAGAGCAGAATGCCGCCCACGGCGGCGACCTCCGCGAACAACACCGCGAGCATCGTGGCCCGGACCGGGTTCGCCGTGAGCTGGGCGGCCGCGGCGGCCGGGGTGATCAGCAGGGCGAGGACCAGCAGCGCCCCGACGATCTGGACGCCGAACGCCGCCGTGATACCCAGCAGCACGGCGAACACGATGGACAGCCCTCGCACCGGGACGCCGCGCGCCACCGCCACTTCCGGATCGGAGCTGGCGAACAGCAGCGGCCGGTAGACGACCGCGAGCACGGCGATCACTCCGGCGGTGCAGACGGCGAGCAGGCCGAGGCCGTTGTTGCCGACGCTCACCACCTGGCCGGTCAGCAGGGAGAACTTCGAGCCCGCGCGATCGGGGCCGAGCCACAGGAACAGCACCGAGAGGCCGAGGCCGAACGACAGCACCACCGCGATCACCGAATCGCGCTCGCGCGCCCGGGTACCGAGCACGCCGAACAGCACCGCCGCGACCACCGACCCCGCGATGGCGCCGAGGCCGACCCCGATACCGGCGAGCAGCGCGGCGGCGGCCCCGGTCAGGGACAGTTCGCTGGTGCCGTGCACGGCGAAGGACATCTGCCTGCTGATGATCAGCGGACCGATCACCCCCGACAGCAGCCCGAGCAGGGCCGCGGCGAGCAGCGCCTGCTGCACGAAGCCGTAGGACAGCAGGTTCGCCGTGGTGCCGAAGTCCAGCATCTTGCCGAGCACGCCGGAGAGCTTGTCGGTCACGAACGCACTCCGCTCTGATCCGGGTCCGCGGACGGTGCCGGGCGGTTGCCGTCGCCGTTCGCCACCGGGTCGGGTGCCGACGGTCGGTCGCTCCCGTGCTCGTCGGCGTGCGGATCGGCCGCGGCCGTGTGGGGCGGGTCCTTTGGTTCGCTTGTCGCCGGTGTCCCGTCCGGCGCGGTCACCCCGCGTGCGAATTCGTCGCCCGCCGGTCCGTGGCAGTGACCGCCCGCGGTGCCGAGCGCGTCCATGGTGTCGCCGGTGCCGACGACCACCAGGCGTTCGCGCACCCGCAGGACGTCCACCTCGGTGCGGTACAGCTCCGAGAGCACCGCCGAGGTCATCACCGCGTCCGGCGTCCCGATCCGGAACCGGCCGTCGACCAGATACAGCACCCGATCCACCAGCGGCAGAATCGGATTGATCTCATGGGTCACGAAGAGCACCGCGGTGTCGTGGGTGCGCCTGCGGCGGTCGATCAGATCGGCGACCAGCCGCTGATTCGCCAGGTCCAGGCTGAGCAGCGGCTCGTCGCAGAGCAGCACCTTCGGGTCGCCGACCAGCGCCTGCGCCACCCGGAGACGCTGCTGCTCGCCGCCGGACATGGATTCCAGTGGCGCGTAGGCGAAGTGCTCCGCGCCGACGTCGGCGATGGCCGCGGCCACCTTGCGCTTGCGTTCGGCTCGGGAGCGAAGTCCCAGGCCCCAGCGGTGTCCGTCGACGCCGAGCCCGACGAGGTCGACGCCGCGCAATTGCACCCCGGCGTCGATCGTCTTCTGTTGCGGCACATAGCCGATGTCGGGATTGCCGGTGCGCGCGGGGGAGCCCGCGATCCGGGCAGTGCCGGAACTCAAGCTCAGCTGGCCGAGCAG
>NZ_BAFS01000019.1 GCF_000308415.1 Nocardia asiatica NBRC 100129
TGGTCCGCACCCCCGAGCAGGCCGCCGCCTGGGGCATCGTGGAGCCGCTGCTCGCGGAGTTGCTGTCGGCGGACGTGATCTTGATCGGCACGCCGATGTACAACTACTCGGTGCCCGCCGCGCTGAAGGCATGGCTGGACCAGGTGACGTTCCCTCGAATGTCGCTGGGCCACCGAAGATTCGTCGTGACGAGCGCTCGCGGCGGCGCCTACTCGCCGGGCGCGCCCAAAGCGGCCTACGACTACCAGGAGCGCTTCCTGCGTGACTTCTTCGCGGGCCATTTCGGCGTATCCGACACCGTTTTCGTGCACGCGGAACTAGCCAATTCCCGCCAGGACCCGGCGCTGGCGCACCGGCGTGCCGAGCACGACGCGTCCTATGCCGGGGCTCTGGCCACGGCCCGCGCTCTGGCCGGGAAGTATTGAGATGAGCTGGGTGATCCTCGCCGTGGCCGGTCTCGTGGAGATCGCCTGGTCGCAAAGTATCAAGCCGACCGAGAATTTCACTCGCCTCGTCCCGACCCTGATCTGTTTCGCGCTCGGGGCCACCGCCGTGTATCTGCTGTCCCGAGCCATGCAGACGTTGCCGGTAGGCACCGCCTACGCGGTGTTCACCGGCATCGGCGCACTCGGCGCGATCACCCTCGGGATCGTCGTCAATCGGGATCCGCTCAGCGCGGGCCGGATCCTGGCGCTCGCGTTGATCCTCGGCGGCATCGTGCTGGCCAGGATCACGAATCCGGCGTAGCGGTGGTTTCGCCGGCCGCACGGATTCGCTTGACGCGCGGCATGTTTACCGCCGAGTCGCGGTGCGCGCGGTCGGCGCCGCGCCGCGGACTCGATCGGCGAACCGGTGGGCTGGGGCGACTCGCCCGGGGTAGGTTCGTGCTGCATCGTCAAACGATCATCGGCGAAAGGACCGTGATGCCCACACGTACCGCGCGTACTGCCTGGACCGGCACCCTGCAGGAGGGGTCGGGCCAGGTCGAACTGGCCAGTTCGGGGGTCGGTAAGTACGACGTGTCGTTCCCCAAGCGTTCCGCCGAGGAGGCCGACGGCACCACCAGCCCGGAGGAGTTGATCGCGGCCGCGCACTCCTCCTGCTACGCGATGGCGCTTTCGGCGCAGATCGGCAACGCGGGCGGCACTCCGGAGAGCCTCGACGTCACCGCAGACGTGACCCTCGGCCCCGATCCGGCGGGCGGGTTCCGGATCACGGGAATCAAGCTCACCGTCCGCGGTCGCGTCTCCGGCATCGACGCCGACGCGTTCCAGGCCGCCGCCGAGGCCGCCAAGGCGGGCTGCCCGGTCAGCAAGGCGCTCGCGGGCGTCGACCACATCATCCTCGACGCGGCACTCGCCTGAGTCGGATCACCGCTTCGTGCCCCGCACCAGTGGATGCGGGGCACGAAGCGCGGGTGCCGCGAGTCAGCGCTTGCGGAAGTAGCGCCTGGCCGTGCGGGTGTAGAGGGCGGGGACGGCGATCAGCACGGCGATGACATGCACCGTGCGGAACGCGCCGAGCAGCAGCGACGTCGCGCTCGCGTCCCGCAAGAGGTCGCCCATCTCGTAGGCGGACATGGCCGCGGCGAGCGGCTCGATGATCAGTGACAACAGGCCGATCACTCCGATGCCGACGGTGATCAGCAGCCGGGCCCAACGGTCGCCGTAGGTCATCCGTACCGCGACGGCCAGCACCAGAAGGTAGATCGCCGTGCGCGCACCCGATCCTGCCGCGAGGTCGGCCGGATCGGCCTCGGGCAAAGCGAGCACGGCCCGCACAACCGCCTCGGCCACCCCCGCGAGCAACGCGACAACCAGTGCGACGAATGCGACGCGTACTGCCTGTGGGGGTCCAGCGGGGTGGACACGCAGCGGTGCGGGCCAGACGGAAAAGGCAGTGCCGATCATGGGATCGACACTGCCTCAGCTCTCCTGGACGCGAATCACTCCGCGGTAGCGGCCGCTGCCCGTACCGGGGTATCGGTGCGCGTAGCGAACTCGGTGAGCGCAGCGAAGCCCAGGGCCAGGCAGGCCCACAGCGTCGCGGTCTCGGCCAGTGACGCCACCCGGAACTGCCACAGCAGGGTGGCCGGGAAGTTCGCGCCGACCTCGTCCACGCCGGGCAGCAGGAGGTAACCGAGCGTGGTCACCAGCACGAATGCGGCGACACCGCCGATCAGCCGGAACGTGGAAAGTTGGGCGCGCAGCGCGGTGAACGCCGCCACCGCCGCGCCGACCGCCACGATGCCGAGCACGACAGCCGCCAGCCACAGGAGGGTGCGCTCGTTGATGGTGTCCGGATCACCCACGGCAGGCGGGTTCGCCGGATATTTGAAGAACGGCACCGCGACGATCGCGGCCCACCCTGCCGCGCCCAGCATCAGCGCGAGTCGTGGACCGGACAGTGTGGTGTAGCGCCGTGCGAAATGCGCGACCGAAGCGTAGATGGCGCCGAGCGCGACCCCGGCCAGCCCGAGCGCCAGGAATTGCCCGAACTTCTGGCCGCCGCGGCTCACCAGCGGTTCTTCCTCGTCACCGTGGGTATGCCCGCCCGGCGATTCGGCATGCTCACCGTGCGTGTGCTCAGCGGCGGAGCCCGCTTCCTCGATGGCGATGGCAGCGTCCACCTTGGGTTCGCCGACGAAGTATCCGACTGTGGCGGCCAGCAGGCCGGCGACGAGGCCGGCCAGCAGGCCGCGCAGCAGGAGTGTGCGAAGCGAACCGATCAGTGGCACGGAAGCCCCAGCAGGTGGCGTCCGTCGTGCATCAGCTCGTGCAGGTACATCCCGCTGCGCGAGATGACGCCCTGGTCGAAGCCGACCAGGTACAGCGTGAGCAGTGCGAGAAGAACGACACCTACCGTGACGAGCACGGTGGCCAGGGAATCGGTTGCCCGGCTGGGTGTATGCGCGATGGCCATGCGAGTCCTCCTTGGGATACGCGTCCCTTCGGGTGGTGGCGCGACGGTGCCGGTGTCTGGCTTTCCGGCACCGGACTCGGTGCGTGGAACACAGTGGCGCGACCGCTCCGGATTCGCACCGGAATTACCGCGTCACCCTCGCGTTTGTCCTTCGAACTGTGACACCCGCGGGCCCCCGGCGTCAACCAGGTCCGGCACGGGCGTACCACGGCGTCGGGCGAGTCGCCGGGCAGGCGGACCTACCCGGCGGCCGGAATCCGACTCAGTTCGCGGGCTTCGCGTCGACGTCGAGCACCACCTCGAACTCGAGCAGGGACGCACCCGTCGAGACCGGCTTCTGACGCTCGCCCGCGTGCGCCTCCCGTGCGGGCCCGTCCCGCCACGCCGCGAAGGACTCCTCCGAATCCCACTGCGTGACAACGAAGTACCGCTTCTCACCGGCGACCGGTCGGAGCAGCTGGAAGCCGAGGAAGCCGGGGGAGCCCTCGACGGCGTGCGCACGGTGGGCGAACCGCTTCTCCAGCTCGGGGCCCGCGCCCTCGGGAACCTCGATCGCGTTGATCTTCACAACAGCCATGCGTCCAAGCTAGCGGCTGATGCCGAGCAGGTGCTCGGTGCCTCGTATTGTCGGAGCGATGTTGCACGACGAAGGCGGTGCGGGCGCGCCGATCCTGCTGCTGCACGGACTGATGGGCAGCGCGCGCACCTGGCGCGATCAGCTGCACTGGCTGCGCGAGCACGGCCACGTCTACACCTTCGACGCCGCGGGCCACGGCAGGCCCGCGCCCGCGGAGCTGACCACCGAGGCATTCGTGGCCGACCTCGCCGCCGGCACCGCCGCGATCGGCGAGCCGATGGTGGTGATCGGGCATTCGATGGGCGGACTACACGGCTGGGTCTTCGCCGCGACCCACCCCGATCGGGTCCGCGCCCTGGTGATCGAGGACATCGCGCCGGACTTCACCGGCCGCACCGCCGCGCACTGGGCGGCGATGATCGAGGCGTGGCCGCAGCCCTTTCCGGACGACGACGCCGTCCTTTCCTTCTTCGGGCCGGTGGCCGGGCGGTACTTCCTGAACTCCTTCGAGCGCGGGCCGGAGGGCTACCGGCTGCACGGCTCGGTCACCACCTTCCGCGATATCTCCGAGGAGTGGGGAACGCGGCAGTTCTGGCGGCACTGGCATGCCGTGCGGGTCCCCGCGCTACTGCTGGAGGGCGAGCACAGCATCACTCCGCCGGGGCAGATGCGGCAGATGGCGGCCGCGCATCCGGGCGCCGACTACGTGCTGGTGCCCGGTGCGGGACATCTCGTGCACGACGACCAGCCGGAGCGCTACCGAGCCGAAGTCGAGCGCTTCCTGCGGAGGGTGCTGGGCGGCTGAGGGTGCCCGCCCTCGCCCGCCAAGGCGAACAAGCCGTCGGGCGTCTGCTCGATCAAGCCGTCCACCAGCAGTGAGTCCAAAGCGCGGTCGCGCTGGCCCGGATCGCGGGTCCAGGCCAGGTCCAGGCGCACGCGCTCCACCGGCCCGCTGGCATGCCGCAGGACGTCCAGCAGGCGGCCCCGTGCTTGGCGGTCGGTGCCCTCGTACTTCTGGGTGCGGCGGACCACGTCGCCGGCCGGCCGGCCGGCGGTCACCCACGCACAGCTCGGCAGCGGGCACCGCGAGCAATCGGGAGTCCGGGCGGTGCACACCGTCGCGCCGAGTTCCATCAGGGCGGCGGAGAACACCGCGGCGCGATCGATCTGGAGCGGCAGCAGCGCCTCGGTCTCGGGGAGGTCCCGCGACGAAGGGTTGCCCGCTTCCGCGCGCCCGTGCACCGCCCTGGCAACCACTCGGCGGACGTTGGTATCCACGACCGGAACTCGCTGGCCATAGGCGAAGCAGGCGACGGCCCGCGCGGTATAGGCCCCGATCCCGGGCAGCCCGAGCAGGACGTCCACGTCGGCGGGCACTTCGTCGCCGTGCTCGGCCGCCAGCACCCTGGCGCACTCGTGCAACCGCAGCGCCCGGCGCGGATAGCCCAGCTTGCCCCAGGCGCGGAGCACTTCGGCCTGCGAGGAGGCGGCCATCGCCGAGGGGACCGGCCAGCGCGCCACCCACTCCCGCCAGATCGGCTCGACCCGCACGACCGGGGTCTGCTGCAACATGATCTCGCTCATCAGGATCTGCCACGCGGTGACGCCGGGCCTGCGCCACGGCAGATCGCGCGCGGTCTCCCCGTACCAGTCCAGCAAAGTGTCCGCGTCGATGCCCGTCGGTGCGCCGTTCCGCACAGCCCTCACTGTCCCCGTCCTACCGCCGCCAGGCGGTATTTGCCCACACGTAACCAACCGAACTCGCTGGTAGCGCTCCCATCCTGCACAATGGTCGGTATGCCGGAATCCAACCCGATCAGTGCATGGAAGTCCCTGCGAGAAGGCAACGACCGCTTCGTCAGCGGCGCGCTGCTGCATCCTAGCCAGGGTGCCGCGGACCGGGCCAAGCTCGTCAGCGGCCAGCACCCGCAAGCGATCCTGTTCGGATGCGGCGACTCCAGGGTCGCCGCCGAGTTGATCTTCGACCAGGGCCTGGGCGACATGTTCGTGGTGCGCACCGCGGGCCATGTGGTCGACAGCTCGGTGCTCGGCTCGATCGAGTACGGGGTGCAGGTGCTCAACGTGCCGCTCATCGTAGTGCTCGGACACGACAGCTGCGGAGCCGTGAAAGCCACCATCGACGCCCTGGACGGCGGCGAAGTGCCGGGCGGGTTCATCCGCAGCGTGGTCGAGCGGGTCACGCCCTCCATTCTGGTCGGACGGCGCGAAGGACTGTCCACCGTCGACGAGATGGAGGCCAGGCACGTGGTGGAGACCAGCCGCCTGCTCATGCAGCGGTCGATGATCATCTCCCAGCGGGTCGCGACCGGTGCGCTCGCCATCGCCTGCGTGACCTACAAACTGGCCGAGGGCAAAGTGCAGTTGCAGCGGGTCGTCGGCAATATCGGCGAGGTGGTCTGAGCCGGGGCACGTCCCCGGTTTGCCCAGCGTGCCGGCGGAATGTACTCGTCGCCGACGGGGGCGGGCGGCCGACACGCCGTGCCCCTGAGACGATGTGCCCGAGCGTGCCCTTACCGTTGAGTCGTGCTGGAACCGAATGGACCGCTGCCACCGGAGATCTATTGGCGTCGCCGCGCGTTCGCCATCGGAGTTCTGGTGGTCGCGCTGGCGCTGCTGATCTGGGTCGTGCTCGCGGTCGCGCGCGGCGGGGACTCGCCCGGTGACGCCAAGGCCACCGGATCCAGCTCGGTCGTTGCCAAACCCGTCGACGCGGCGGCCAAGCCGTCGGGCGAGTCCGGCCCGCCGAAGACCTCCGCGGCGACCACCAGCGCCGCGGCGGCGGGCCCCTGCCCGGACCAGTCGCTGGCGATCAAGGTGACCGTCGAACAACCCACCTACAAGGCCGGCGAGCAGCCGGTGTTCGGGATCGTCATCACCAACATCTCGGCGGTGGCCTGCACCCGCGACATGGGTTCGGGCCTGCAACAGGTTTCGGTGCACACACTCGACGGCCAGCGAAGGCTGTGGTCCAGCACCGACTGCTACCCGGACGGCCAGCCCGACGTCCGCACCATGAGTCGCGGTGAGCAGGCGGCGTTCACGGTCACCTGGTCGGGCACCACGTCCCAGCCCAACTGCGCGGGCGAACGCGTCCAGGTGCCGCCGGGGCCCTACAGCGTCATCGCGCAACTCGGCTCGGTGCGCAGCATGGCCGAGCCGTTCAACATCGCTTGAGCTGTGTTTGATTT
>NZ_BAFS01000018.1 GCF_000308415.1 Nocardia asiatica NBRC 100129
TCACGCCGTAGACGTTGATGTCGAGGATGCGCTGGGTCACCTCGTCCGGCTCGTCCACCAGCTTGCCGGTCGGCATGATGCCCGCGTTGTTGATCAGCACATCGATCGGGCCGAGCGTTCGCTCCACCTCGTCGAGGAAGCCGTCGAACGAATCCTGATCGGTGACGTCGAGCTTGCCGTAGTGCTCGAAATTCCGTGCCGTGCCCGACTCCTTGACGGTGGTCTCGTCGATGTCGCCGATGGCGATCAGCGCGCCGAGAGCTTGCAGGGCGGTCGCGGTGGCGAGTCCGATGCCGCGGGCCCCGCCGGTGATGACGACGACCTTGCCGCGGATCTGCTTCGTGTCGGTCACTTGTCGTCTCCCTTGAGCTTCAGCAGGGCGGGCAGGTCGAGGCGGCGCAGGCCCCGGGCGCCCGCCGCGCGCATCGCGCCGAGCGCGAACAGCAGCTTCGGCATCGAGTACGGGTACCAGAACAGTTCTTTCTGCTGGGTCGGCAGGATCGGCGTGGTGATCGCCTGCTGACGGCAGTATTTGCGCACGCCGTTCGCGCCGCCCCAGCGGGCGCCGACACCGGACAGGCCCCAGCCGCCCATCGGCAGCGCGTAGCTGAACAGGTTGGCGAACACGTCGTTGATATTGACCGCGCCCGCGTTCAGCTGGCGGGCGATCCGCTCGCCGCGCTCTTTGTCACCGGTCCACACCGAGGCCGAAAGGCCGTAGATCGAGTCGTTGGCCAGCCGGACTGCCTCGGACTCGTCGGCCACCTTCATCACCGGCAGCGTGGGGCCGAAGGTCTCCTCGGTGACGCAGGACATGGTGTGGTCCACGTCGACCAGCACGGTCGGTTCGAAGGCGGTGCCGAATCCGGCCCGCTTGCCGCCGGTGAGCACTTTCGCACCGGCCGCGACGGCCTCCTGGACGTGGCGCTCGACGATGCCCACCTGGTTCTCGTTGGCCAGCGCTCCCACGTCGTATTTCGACTCGCGCCCGTCCAGGCCCTGTCGCAGCGCTTCGACGTTGGCGGTCAGTTTGGCGACGAACTCGTCGTATACCGGAGCCTCGACGTACACCCGCTCCACGGAGATGCAGACCTGGCCGGAGTTGAACATGCCGCCGAAGGCGATGCCGTGCGCGGCGCGATCGAGGTCGGCGTCGGCGAGCACGATGGCCGGGTCCTTGCCGCCGAGTTCGAGGCTGTAGGGCACCATCCGTTCCACGCACGCGGCGGCGATCTTGCGACCGGTGGCGGTGGAGCCGGTGAACTGGATGTAGTCGGCGTTGCCGACCACGGCCGCTCCGGTCGCGCTCGCTCCGGTGACCACGGCGAACACCGGCGGCGCGCCGATCTCGGCCCAGCCCTTCGCCAGTTCGAGCGCGGAGAGCGGCGTCACCTCGGACGGCTTGAGAACGACCGCGGCTCCGGCCGCGAGCGCCGGGAACACGTCCATCACCGGCATGGCCAGCGGGAAATTCCACGGCGTGATGACGCCGACCACCGGATACGGCCGGTAGACGGTGGTCAGCCGCTTGACGCGAGCCAACGGGCTGTGCGGCGACGGGTGATCGTCGGCCAGGAACTTGGCCGCGCGCCGCGCGTAGTAGCCGATCAGGTCGGTGGCGAAACCGGGGTCGATCAGGGCGTCGACCCGGGGCTTGGCGGTCTCCGATTGCAGTACGGTGGCCAGTCGGTCGGTGTTGTCGATCAACCAGTCCTGGAACTTCAGCAGCCAGACCTTGCGGCCTTCGGGCCCGATCGCCTCCCACTCCGGCTGATACAGCCGCAGTTCGCGCACCTTGGCCGCGACGGCTTCGGCGGTCTCGTCGGGCACCGCGCCGACGACCTCGCCGGTGCCGGGGTTGCGCACCTCGATGACGGCGGGACCGTTCTTCTTCGCGGTCGTCTTGCGTCCCTGCGCCTTCCCGGTCGCGGGCGCTGGTTCCGTATTGGTCACTGCTGTTCTCCCACTGACGTTGTGTTGAACCGCGGTCTGCTGACTGCTGTGAGTCAGGCCACTGAACTATGATCGTGACACAATCGCAGGAGACTTTCTTGGCCCAGTTTGTCAAGGAAATTGGCCGAATTTGTCTCCGGGTAACAAATGTCGGCGAATAACCTCGGCGTGAGGAGGTGGCGATGACCGTGGGGCCGACGCCGCGCGCCGCGGCCCGGCCGAGTCCGGCGCCCGACGAGGTGCGCGACTGGCTGGCCGAGTACGTCTACGAGACCATGCGCGCGGATACGCTCGAGCGGATCGTCACCCGGCTCGACGACGTGATCGTCGCGCGGATCCCCGAACTCGCCGATCGCGATATGCGCCGCGATCTCGCGGCCAGCACCAGGGCGCACGCCAGGATCGTGCTGAGCCGCCTGGCCAGCGACGCCTTCGAGTTCTCGCTGCCGGAGGAGGCGCACGCCTTCGCGCGCAGTGTGGCGCGCCGCGGCTTCGAGCTGCGACTGCTGCTGCGGGTCTATCACGTTGGCATGGAGGCGGTGCTGGACTACCTGACCGAGGTCGTCGAGCAGCGGCGGGCCACGCCGGAACTCGAGCGCGTAGTGCTGCTGCGGCTGTTCGAGCGGGCCACCAAATGGATGAGCACCTCGGTCGAACTGCTCACCGACACTTACATGGAGGAGCGCGAGCAGGTGCTGCGCGCCGCCATCAACCGGCGGGCCGAGACCGTGCGCGCCCTGCTGGACGGCGACGACGTGGACGTCGACCAGGCCTCGGTGCGGCTCGGCTACCGGCTCTCCCAGCAGCACCTGGCGTTCGTGCTGTGGACCGACGAACCGACCGGCGAGCCCGCGGGCGCGGAGGCGGAGGCGACCGGACTGCTGGACCGGGTCGCGGCCCGGCTGGCCGCCGCGTTCGGCAGCGCGCGGGTGCTCACCGTTCCGTCCGGCGCCAGCGCCATGTGGGCATGGGCCGGTTCGGACGACGTGGAACGCGCCGCCGAACTCGCGGCGCCGGAGGCTGTGGAGCGGCTGGCGGGCGCGCAGGTCGAGGCGCCGGTACGGGTGGCGTTCGGTGTCCCCGCCGGGGGGATCGTGGGTTTTCGCCGCAGTCATCGCGAGGCGGTCGCGGCGCGGCAGGTCGCCGAGCGCGCACCAGCGGGTGGCCGGCGGGTCACCGGGTATCGATCCGTGGAGATCGCGTATCTGGCCGGTGCGGACGAAGCGGCCATGCGCGGGCTGGTCGCGCGGGAACTGGGCGCGCTGGCCGGCCGGGACGCGAACGCCGCGCGGCTGCGCGAGACGCTGCACGCCTATCTGCGCGGCCACCGCAGCCCGGAGGCCACCGCGAAAGCGCTCGGGGTGCACAAGAACACGGTTCGCTATCGCGTGCAGCGGATCGAACAACTGCTGGGATATCCGATCGAAGAGCGGGGCTTGCCGCTGGAGATCGCGCTGGTGTGCGTCGACGTCTACGGCGTGGACGCCCTGCCCTGAACCCTTATTCTCCCGCGGCCGCTTCCCGCGCGGCGATGCGGCGCAGTGGCGGCTCGGTGGTCGGCGCGACCCTGCGGTCGGGTAACTCGGCGAGCAGGGTGGTGGTCGCCTCGGCGATGGCCGCGACGGCCTTGTCGACGGCCGATTTGGTGGTCGAGCTCAGGCCGGACACGCCACCGACCTTGCGCACGTACTGCAGTGCGGCGGCATAGATTTCCTGCTCGGTTGCGGCAGGTTCCAGACCACGCAGGACGGTGATGTTTCTACACATGCGAGCACACTAGCCCCAGATCACGACGTGCGTCAGGGCAAGAAGTCACCGAGGTCGAAAATCGATTCGCCCAGCGGACGCGCGATCGCCGCCGGGGACGAACCCGCGCGGCCATCCGCCAATACCGAGCGTGCGCCGTGACGGATGGGGAACAATCGAGGACATGCCTGCGCGCGGTGTACCCACATTGACGACGTTCCCGTACGCGGACCTGGACGAGCGGGAGGAAGACCACTGGTCCGGCGCGGCGGTATCCGACGACGAATTGCGGGCGCTGGCCCTCGGCGCCTTCTACTCGGCGCGCTGGGACGCCTTCCACGACGCCCTGCTGCTCGGTCCGGAACGCGCGCATCCGCTCGGTGACCGGCGCGAGCTGGCCATCGACACGCTCACCGGAGCGTGGGGCATCACCGACGGCACCGAGGCGCAGGCGTCGATGGAGCAGTTGCTCGACGGCATGCACGCCCCGCTCTACGCGCTGGTGCACCCGCTGGTGACGGCCTCGATCAACGCCAGCGAGCGCGATCGTTTCGGCGAGCGGGCCGACCGGCACCGGGCGTTCCTGCGGCAGGTCGGCGCGTTCCGCGGCATGGACAATCCCGAGGCGCTGGTGCGCGACTACGACATCTGGTCGCAGGCGATCAAGATCGGGTTCACCGATCACCTGGCCCGGCCGCTGCCCACCGACATCCACGCCTGGGACCTGGCCCGGGTGGTGGCGGTGGCCAGGATGGCCTACACGGCCGGCTACCTCGACGCCGACGTGGCCTGGAGCTATCTGGCCCGCGCATTGCCGCTGGCCCAGAGCAAGTACCGCAACTGGCGGCAGTTCGGCGACGCCTATCTCACCGGCTGGACCTATTGGCAGGCCTGTGAGGACCTGGCCGAGCTGAAGAACGGCGGCGTCGATCGCCGCAAGGAGCTGTTGCGGCTGTGGCTGCGCCCGACCAGTCCGTGGCGGCGGGTCGCGCTGAACTCAGCTCCCGTCGGGGAGTGAGCGCAGGATGCCGCGGCCGTAGCGCTGGAACTGCGCGTCGTCGACCATGCCGAGGGAATGCCGCTCGACCAGCAGCTCCCACTCCGAGTACAGCTGAGCCACACCCGGGTCGGCGGCGCCGGCGGCGCCGTCGGCGGATTCCCGGCGCACCGCGAAGTTCACCGCGCAGGTGACCCGTTCGGTGTCGGCGCGGTCGGCGCCCGCGAAGTGCAGCGTTCGGCTGCCGTCGTGTACCTCGATGCCGGTCGCGCCGCGTCCGGGCCCGATCTCGCCGCGGCCCGCGGTGGGGTTGTCGGTGGCGCGAGCCCACAGGATTACGGGGATCGGGAGTTCGTGCGCGTACCGGCTGTCGCCGATCGAGATGAACAGCAGGCGCGCCGTCGTCGCGGCGAGCAGACCGGAGCCGTTGCCGGCGGGTGGCTGCGCGACCGCGAAGGCGGTCTCCAGGACGTACTCCTCCGGCGTCACGTAACGATGCAGAGCCGCTATCGCCTGCTTCGCCTCGCGGCGTGGCGACATCCGCCGGGTGGCCCGCTCGACGTCCGCGCGGACGGGACCGGCGCGTCCCCACGTGGGAGTCGGCGGGCGCAGATCCGGCGCCGCCACGTCGATGCGCTGGGTGGCCAGGATGTGCGCGTTGAGCCGGTCGACGATCTCGGTGGCCGCCGGGAAGTCGTGCTCGGCGATCAGGACCGGCAGCGGAGTGCGGTCCGCGGGCACGCCGGTGAGCACCGGCGTGGGGTAACGCAGATAGATCTCGATCACGACCGCGTCGTCCGCGCGCCGGTTCAGCCGGACCTTGAGCAGGTCCGATACCGGGACATCGAGGACGCGCTCGCCGTCGGAACCGGGCCGCAGGACGATCAGCCTGCCGCGGCCGTGACGCAGTATCGCTGTGGGTGTCCGTAGCTCGACTATGTCCATACCCCCTGCGCTCGTGTCTGGTGCGGCGCTCCCGGGGCCTTTCGTGGTGTGCGAGCTACCGCCTACGTGCCCGTCGCTCGCGCCGCGAGGTTGTGTCGTCGCTCACGATAGGCCGAACATGCCATGATTGTTGCCACTTGGAGGAAGCCGGACCGGAGACATCGGGAACCACCGTCGATCCCCGGCCGTTTACCTCTTTAACTGCACCTGCAGCCGAACTGCGCGATGTATCGACTAGACCGTACGCGGTAACGTGGCATGTCCGCATCCGAACCCCCGCGGAACCGGACGCGCCAGACGCATCGCTAGGCAAGAACCGGAGACACCGGAAAGGACTGGCCGCCCCGGCCGACGCTCTATGAACCGCAAGACAGTGTTTCGCACCCTGGCCATAGTTTCGGGCGTTCTGCTCGTGATCTATGCGTTCAGCTACTTCGGCAACGACACGCGGGGCTGGAAGAGCGTCGATACCTCGGTTGCCCTGAGCCAGCTCGAGAACAAGAGCAACGTCCAGAACGTGCAGATCGATGATCGCGAGCAGCAGCTGCGCATCGAGCTGAAGGACGGCAACGACGCCACCAGCGGACAGAACAAGATCATCGCGAAGTATCCGGGCGGCAGCGAGACCTCCGCCCAGATCTTCGACGCCGTGAAGACCTCCGGCGCCCCCTACAACACGGTGGTCAAACAGGAGAGCTGGTTCACCCAGATCCTGCTGTTCGTGCTGCCGATGGTCATCCTGCTCGGGTTGTTCATCTTCGTGATGGCCCGCATGCAGGGCGGCGGCCGCGGCGGCATGATGGGCTTCGGCAAATCGAAGGCCAAGCAGCTGTCCAAGGACATGCCCAAGACCACGTTCGCCGACGTGGCCGGAGCCGACGAAGCGGTCGAGGAACTCTACGAGATCAAGGACTTCCTGCAGAACCCGGTTCGCTACCAGGCTCTCGGCGCCAAGATCCCCAAGGGCGTCCTGCTCTACGGTCCGCCCGGCACCGGTAAGACCCTGCTGGCTCGCGCCGTCGCGGGCGAGGCGGGTGTGCCGTTCTTCACCATCTCCGGCTCGGACTTCGTGGAGATGTTCGTCGGTGTCGGCGCCTCCCGGGTGCGCGACCTGTTCGAGCAGGCCAAGCAGAACAGCCCGTGCATCATCTTCGTCGACGAGATCGACGCGGTCGGCCGCCAGCGCGGCGCGGGCCTCGGCGGTGGTCATGACGAGCGCGAGCAGACCCTCAACCAGTTGCTGGTGGAGATGGACGGCTTCGGCGACCGCACCGGCATCATCCTGATCGCCGCCACCAACCGCCCCGACATCCTCGATCCGGCGCTGCTGCGTCCGGGCCGGTTCGACCGGCAGATCCCGGTCGGCAACCCGGACCTCGCCGGTCGCCGGGCCATCCTGCGGGTGCACTCGCAGGGCAAGCCGATCTCCCCGGACGCCGACCTGGACGGCTTGGCCAAGCGCACCGTCGGCATGTCCGGCGCCGACCTGGCCAACGTGATCAACGAGGCCGCGCTGCTCACCGCCCGCGAGAACGGCGCGGTGATCACGGGCGAATCGCTGGAGGAGTCGGTCGACCGTGTGATCGGCGGCCCGCGCCGCAAGAGCCGGATCATCAGCGAGCACGAGAAGAAGATCACCGCCTATCACGAGGGCGGCCACACCTTGGCCGCCTGGGCGATGCCGGACATCGAGCCGGTGTACAAGGTCACCATCCTGGCGCGCGGCCGCACCGGCGGCCACGCCATGACGGTGCCCGAGGACGACAAGGGCCTGATGACCCGCTCAGAGATGATCGCCCGCCTGGTCATGGCGATGGGCGGCCGCGCGGCCGAGGAGTTGGTGTTCCACGAGCCGACCACCGGCGCGTCCTCCGATATCGACCAGGCCACCAAGATCGCTCGCGCGATGGTGACCGAGTACGGCATGAGCGCCCGGCTCGGCGCGGTCCGCTACGGCCAGGAGCAGGGCGACCCGTTCCTCGGCCGCTCGATGGGCATGGGTTCGGACTACTCGCACGAGGTGGCGGGCGCGATCGACGAGGAGGTGCGCAACCTGATCGAGGCCGCGCACACCGAGGCGTGGGCCATCCTGAACGAGTACCGCGACGTCCTCGACGATCTGGCCACCGCGCTGCTGGAGCGGGAGACCCTGCATCGCAAGGATCTCGAGCAGATCCTCGCCTCGGTGGAGAAGCGCCCGCGGATCACCGCGTTCAACGATTTCGGCGACCGCGTGCCCTCGGACAAGCCGCCGGTGAAGACCCCGGGCGAGCTGGCCGCCGAGCGCGGCGAGTCCTGGCCGCCGGAGCCGGTGGCGCAGCCCGTGGCCGCGTCCGCCCAGCGCGAGCCGCAGGCGGCCAACGGTTACCCGCCGCACGAGAGCGGTTACGGCGCACCGCCGCAGTACGCCCGCCCGTCCGCGCCCGGCTACCCGCTGCCTCAGGCGCCCGCTCCTGGTTATCCGCGCCAGGGCACGCACGGCTCGCGGCCGGACTACGGCGCTCCGGCGGGATGGTCGGCTCCCGGCTGGCCGCCGCGGGACGAGCCGCAGCAGCAAGGCCAGTCCGGCTGGGGTGACTCACAGCAGCCGCGGCACGGCTACCAGCAGTGGGGGCCGCAGGGAGCGCCGGAAGGCGGCTACGACCGGGACGGTTACGGCGAGCGCGGCGGCTATGACGAGCCGCGCCGGGCCAATCCGAACGGCGAGGGCGACAACGGTGATTGGGATGGACCGAACGGTCGGCACTGAGGTGACGATTAGGCTCGACCATCGGGGGGTGCCGGGTAATTGCCGGCGCTCTGGGAGTTTGGAGGTGTCCTGATTGTCGGCCAACGATCACGGCGGTGGTTACGTTCTCGCCGAAGCGGATAGTGCTGAATACGACGGCGTCGACATCGATCTGACGGAGCCCGGCCCCGTCGCCCTGGAGACCGGGAGATCGTTCGACCAGGCGCGGGCCGAAGCGGCGGTACGGGAGTTGCTGCTCGCCATCGGCGAGAATCCGGATCGCCCGGGGCTGCGGGAGACGCCGGCCCGGGTGGCGCGCGCCTATCGGGAGACCTTCGCGGGGCTCTACGTGGAGCCGGATTCGGTGCTCAACACCACCTTCGACGAGGGCCACCAGGAACTCGTGCTGGTCCGGGACATCCCGATGTACTCCACCTGTGAGCATCACCTCGTGTCGTTCCACGGCGTCGCCCACGTCGGTTACATCCCCGGCCCGCACGGGCGGGTCACCGGGCTGTCCAAGCTGGCCCGGCTGGTCGACCTGTACGCCAAGCGCCCGCAGGTGCAGGAGCGGCTGACCAGCCAGATCGCCGACGCGGTGATGCGCAAGCTGGATCCGCGCGGCACCATCGTGGTGATCGAGGCCGAGCACCTGTGCATGGCGATGCGCGGTATCCGCAAGCCGGGCGCGAGCACCACCACCTCCGCCGTGCGCGGGCTGCTGCAGTCCAACGCCGCCTCGCGCGCCGAGGCGCTCGATCTGATCCTGCGCAAGTGATCGGGCCCGCGGTGTCCGAACCGAGCGGCGGAGGGCTCGCGGCGGCCGGGGATCACACCGCCACCGCACGGCCCGACGCGCGATCGGCGACGGCGAGCGGGTTCGACAGCGTCGGCGCCCGGGACGGGCGCTCCTGCGTGGTGATGGGTGTGGTGAACGTCACCAGCGATTCGTTCTCCGACGGTGGGCGCTACCTCGATCCCGAGCTGGCCATCGCGCACGGTGTGCGGCTGCACGCCGCAGGCGCGGACATCATCGACGTCGGCGGCGAGTCGACCAGGCCGGGCGCGGTGCGCATCGATGCGGCGACCGAGGCCGCACGAGTGGCGCCGGTCATCCGCGGCCTGGTCGCGGCGGGCGTGCCGACCAGCGTGGACACCATGCGCGCCGCGGTGGCCGCCGCGGCGATCGAGGCGGGGGTGTCGGTGGTGAACGACGTCTCCGGCGGCCGCGCCGACGCCGACATGGTGCGAGTGGTCGCCGCCGCCCGCATCCCGTGGATTCTCATGCACTGGCGGGCGGGCGCCGACTATCGGCACACCGGACCGGCGGACCACTATGAAGACGTGGTCGCCGAGGTGCTCGCCGAGCTGACCGCCCAGGTGGACCTGGCCGTCGCCGCGGGCGTCGACCCGTCCCGGCTGATGCTCGACCCGGGCTTGGGCTTCGCGAAGAACGCCGAGCACAACTGGGCTCTGCTGGGCGCGCTGCCCGAATTGGTCGCGCACGGACTGCCGGTCCTGATCGGCGCGTCGCGCAAGCGTTTCCTCGGTTCGCTGCTCGCCGACGAGGCGGGACCGCGGCCACCGGACGGCCGCGAGACGGCCACGGCGACCATCTCGGCGCTGGCCGCACTGCACGGCGCGTGGGGTGTGCGCGTGCACGACGTGCGCGCCTCGCTGGACGCCATCGCGGTCGCCGACGCATGGCAGAATGCCGCACGGCAGCGCGCCGCACAGCACGACACCGCCCGATCCAGTGCGCAAGGAGCTCGACGATGAGCCGGTACCCGGTCCATGCCGAAGAGGAAGCGCCCCCGCGCGATTCGGCGATCCGGCGCGGCGCCGACCGGATCGAGTTGCGCGGCCTGCGCGCATTCGGTCATCACGGCGTGTTCGAGCACGAGCGCCGCGATGGTCAGGAATTCCTGGTCGACCTGACGGTGTGGGTCGATTTCGCCGTGGCCGCGGCGACCGACGATCTGGCCGCCACCGTGGACTACGGCGCGCTGGCCGAGCGCGCGGTGCGCATCGTCCAGGGCGAGCCGCGCGATCTCATCGAGACGGTGGTGTCGGAGATCGCCGAGGACGTCATGACCGATCCGCGGATCAGGTCGGTCGAGGTGGTGCTGCACAAGCCGTCCGCGCCGATCCCGCACACGTTCGCCGACGTGCGGGTGATCACCTCGCGGCACCGCGTGGAGCCCGCCGAATGAGGCGACGCAGCGGCGGCGCGGCCGTTTTCCGGACCGGGCCGAGCGCCGCGGGGGCGCGCCGATGACCCGTGCCGTGCTGTCCATCGGTTCGAATCTGGGCGACCGGCTCGCCCATCTGCGCAGTGTGCTGGACGGGTTCGGCCATCGCGTGCTGGCCGTGTCCGCCGTGTACTCGACCGCGCCCTGGGGCGGCGTCCCGCAGGACGACTACCTCAATGCGGTTGTCCTGGCCGAGGATCCGGCCTTCGGTTGCGTGGACTGGCTGCGCCGGGGCCAAGATCTGGAGCAGGCCGCGGGCCGAGTGCGCGACGTGCGCTGGGGCGCGCGCACTTTGGACGTGGACGTGGTGTGGTGCGCCGAACTGCGCGACGGAGAGCTGGTCGCGTGCCGCAGCGCCGACCCGGATCTGATCCTGCCCCACCCTCAGGCACATCGGCGCGCCTTCGTGCTGGTGCCGTGGCTGGACGTGGCGCCGGACGCGGTGCTCGAGGTCGACGGTGTACCGCACGCCGTGGCGGGTCTGCTGGCGCGGCTCGATCCGGCCGAGCGCGCCGGGGTGCGGCGCACCGAGTTCTCGTTGACGGGCACGCTGTCGTGAAGCTCAAGCCGACTCGCGTTCTGGACCTCGTGGCGAACGTGCTGATCGCCGCGATCGCTGCGTGGATCGCCACCCGGGTGGCCTACGACAACTTCCCGCCCATCTCGATCTTCGCCGGAGCCTCGCTGTACCCGGTGGCAGCCATCGAGGCGGTGCTCGCTTTCGTGATCCGGGCCAGGGTCAACGACCACGAGATCGGCGACGGCCGCCACCAGTTGCATCCGATCACCGCGGCCCGCGCCGTCGCCCTGGCCAAGGCGTCGGTGCAGGTGGGTTCGATCGCCGCCGGCATCTGGCTCGGTTTCCTGTGCTGGGTCTTCCCGCAGCGCGGCACGCTGCGGGCGGCGGCCGCCGACAGCCCCGGCGCGATAGTCGGGATGCTGGCGGGGGTGGCTTTGGTTGCTGCGGCCCTCTGGCTGGAGTACTGCTGCCGCGCGCCGGAGGATCCTACCGACGATGCGGCAACTACGTAGCTAGCTTCACGAACGGAATTACAAAACGCTGTCTGGGCGCGGCTCGACCAATTGGCTACCCTGGCTGGCATGGTTTCACCCTCCCGTAGCAGCACTTCCCGTCGACGGCGGGACGACGCGGGAAAATTGTTCGTCGGCGTCTTGATCTTGTTCGGCCTGGTTGCCAGCGTTTTCCTGATCTTCAGTAACAGCGTGCAGTTCGTACGGGTAGGTCTGATCGCGGCGCTGTGGGCGGCGGCGATCGGCGCTCTGGCTGCGACGAAGTACCGCAAGGAAGCGGATATCGACAAGGCGAAGGTCCGTGATCTGCAAACCGTCTACGAGTTGCAGTTGGAGCGGGAGGTCACCGCGCGACGCGAGTACGAACTCGGCGTGGAGGCGCGAGTGCGGGCGGAAGTGGGAGCCGACGCGGCCGAACTCGCGGCCTTGCGCGCGGAGCTCACCGTGCTGCGGCAGAGCCTGCAGCGGCTGTTCGACGGGGATCTGCCGATGGAACGCCCGGCGTTGCGCGCCGAAGCGACCAGGATTCAGGAGCTGACCAGCTCGGGCGCGGAATCGGGGAACAATAGCTCCGCGAATGCCGGGATGTGGTCGATGTTCGCCGACCAGCAACCGCATAGCAGTATGACGCCGATCTTCGAGCCCGGCCATCCCGAGCCGCCGGCCTTCGCCAGCCCCTTCGATGACCCGGTCACCGCCGAGACCGCGGTCGTCTCCCTCGACGACGACGAGCGGTCCGACGCTCAGCAGGCACGCGATGCCGAGCCGCGCGGCTGGGCCGACGCCTTCACCGAGACCGTGGACGAGCCGCTCGACGAGCCGCCCACCCGGCCCGCCGTGCGGCCGCGACCGGCCGAGGAACCGGCGCCGCGACCGGCGCCCGCGCCGACCATGGGCACGCCCAGCGCACGCAGGCGGCGCCGGGCCGAGAGCGACGACGAGACGCCGTCGCGTCGTCTCTCGGTCGCGGAGATCATGGCCAACCTGCAGTCCGAGGAGCGCGAACGCCGGTGACCGGCGGCCGGCGCGGCCCCCGGCACTGCGGCACAGATCACGCGGGCACCCCGTGGCGGCGGTGAACCGCCTGCCGATATTCTCTTGGCGTACCGTCCGGTACCCGCATGGCGGGACTGGAACGACATCGAGAGGACAACGTTGACCTCGAGAAGCGTGAATTCCGACAACGCTACTTCGGGCTTCGACCCCGCGCCCGCACGCCTGACGGTGGGAATCGTCTCGGCGGGACGTGTGGGTTCGGCATTGGGCGCCGCACTCGAGCGGGCCGGGCACATCGTGTTCGGCGTCTGCGCGATCTCCGACGCCTCGGTGCGCCGTGCCCGGACCCGGCTGCCCGATTCGGAGATCCTGCCGGTCGAACAGGTGGCCGCCCGCAGCGAGCTGTTGCTGCTCGCCGTGCCCGACACCGAACTGCCAGGTCTGGCTCGTGGCCTGGCGAGCGCGGGAGTCGTCCGGCCCGGCACCATCGTGGCCCACACCTCTGGCGCGAACGGTGTCGGCGTGCTCGCGCCCCTCACCGAGATCGGCGCACTGGCGCTGGCCATCCACCCCGCGATGACCTTCACCGGCCACGACGAAGACGTGACTCGCCTCGGCAACGCCTGCTTCGGCATCACCGCGGCCGACGAGGTCGGCTACGCCATCGCGCAGTCGCTGGTGATCGAGATGGGCGGCGAGCCGGTCCGGGTGCCGGAGGCCCACCGGCCGCTGTACCACGCCGCGCTCGCGCACGGCAGCAATCACCTGGTCACGGTGATCGTGGACGCGGTCGCCGCGCTGCGCGCCGCCCTGGCGGGGCCGGGCCTGATCGGCCAGCAGGTGGTCGACGACCAGCCGGGCGGCCTGGCCGAGCGCCTGCTCGCCCCGCTGGCCTCGGCGGCGCTGGACAACGCGCTGCGCCGCGGCCAGTCCGCGTTGACCGGCCCGGTGGCGCGCGGCGACGCGGAAGCCGTGGCCGCGCATCTGGACGCGCTGGCGTCGGTCGAGCCCCGGATGGCCGAGGCGTATCGCGCGCTGTCGCTGCGCACCGCGGAACGGGCGGGCACCGCCCCCGCCGTCATCGAGCTGCTGGAAGGACACTGATGTTCGACCCGAAACTGCGCGGTGCCTACCGGCCCGGTGAGCTGACCGTGCATCACGATCCCGCGATACTCGGCGCGGCGTCCGCCGCCCTGCGCGGTGTCGGCCGCACCGTCGCTCTGGTGCCGACCATGGGCGCGCTGCACGAGGGCCATCTGGAGATCGTGCGACTGGCCAAACGAACCAACCAGGTCGTCATCGTGTCGATCTTCGTCAACCCCTTGCAATTCGGGGCGAACGAGGATCTGGACAAATATCCCCGCACGCTGGACGCCGACGTCGAGCTGCTGCGGGCGGAGGGCGTCGAGCTGGTGTTCGCGCCGAGCGTGTCCGACATGTACCCGGACGGTCCGCGCACCACGGTGCACCCCGGTCCGCTCGGCGCGGAGCTGGAAGGCGCCAGCCGCCCCACCCACTTCGCGGGCATGCTCACCGTGGTCGCCAAACTGCTGCAGATCGCGCGGCCGGCGGAAGCGTTCTTCGGGGAGAAGGACTATCAGCAGCTCACGTTGATCCGGCAGCTGGTCCGCGACCTCAATTTCGACGTGAAGATCACCCCCGTGGTCACCGTGCGCGAGCCCGACGGCTTGGCGCTGTCCTCGCGCAACCGCTATCTCGACCCGGTGCAGCGCGAATCGGCGCTCGCCCTGTCGGCGGCCCTTTCGGCGGGCAAGCACGCCGGCGGCCTCGGCGGTGACGCGGTGCTCGCGGCCGCACGTCAGGTGCTCGACGCCGCGACCGGCGTGGACGTCGATTACCTGGAGCTGCGCTCGGCCGCTCTGGGCCCCGCCCCGGCGATCGGCAACGCCAGACTGCTGA
This sequence comes from Nocardia asiatica NBRC 100129, assembly GCF_000308415.1. Taxonomy (GTDB): domain Bacteria; phylum Actinomycetota; class Actinomycetes; order Mycobacteriales; family Mycobacteriaceae; genus Nocardia; species Nocardia asiatica. The sequence goes on from NZ_BAFS01000018.1 coordinate 14,570, forward strand.
TCGCGGCCCGGGTCGGCGCGACCCGGCTCATCGACAACATCGCCGTCACGCTCGGCGCTCCGATCGACGGTCATCCCGCCGTCTCCGGTTCGCGCCCCGCCGTGAACTCTTCCCAGCCTGCCCCGGCGGTGTCCGATCCCGCCCCGATCCCTCCCGCGAACTAGAAAGGGCGACGCAATGCTGCGCACCATGATGAAGTCGAAGATCCACCGTGCCACCGTGACGCACGCCGATCTGCACTACGTCGGCTCGGTCACCGTGGATCAGGACCTGCTCGACGCCGCCGATTTGTTGGAAGGCGAGCAGGTCTGCATCGTGGACATCGACAACGGCGCCCGGTTGGAGACCTACGTCATCGCCGGTGAGCGGGGTTCGGGCGTGATCGGGATCAACGGCGCGGCGGCGCACCTGGTGCACCCGGGCGACCTCGTCATCCTGATCGCCTACGGTCAGCTGAACGAGCAGGAACTCGCGGAATACGACCCCAAGGTCGTGTTCGTCGACGAGCGCAACCGTGCGGTCGAGCTCGGCTCGGACCCGGCGCACGCGCCGGAGGGCTCGGGCCTGACCTCGCCGCGCTCGCTGTCGTTCGTCTGAGGACCGGCGACCGGCACATGCTGCTGACCATCGATGTCCGCAATACCAGTATCGAACTCGGTCTGTTCTCCGGTTCCGGGGCGCATTCGAAACTGGTGCGGCACTGGCGAATGCACACCAATCCGTTGCTGACCGCCGACGAATTCGCCATGCAGGTGCGCGGCTTGGTCGGCGCGCAGCTGGACGAGGTGATCGGCGTCTCCGCGCTTTCGACGGTGCCGCCCGTGCTGCGCGAACTACGCGCCATGCTGAGCCAGTACTGGGCGCACGTGCCGCACGTATTGGTGGAACCCGGTGTGCGCACCGGCATTCCGCTGCTGGTGGACAATCCGAAAGAGGTGGGCGCGGACCGCATCGTCAATTGCCTGGCCGCCTATCAGCGGTATTCCGCACCCGCGATCGTCGTCGATTTCGGTACGGCGATCTGTGTCGATCTGGTGTCGAGGAAGGGTGAGTTCCTGGGCGGGATCATCGCGCCGGGGGTGGAGATCTCGACCGAGGCGCTGGTGGAACGCAGTGCGCTGCGGCGGGCGGAGTTGACCAGGCCGCGCTCGGTGCTGGGGAAGAACAGCATGGAATGCATGCAGTCCGGGGCGGTCTTCGGATTCGCCGGGCTGGTGGACGGCCTGATCGATCGGATTCGTGACGAGTTCGACGCCTTCGCGGGCGATGACGTGGCGATCGTGGCGACCGGCGCGACCGCACCGCTGATCGTCCCGGAATCAGAGACGATCGAAGACCACGATCCGCACCTCACGCTGACCGGACTCCGGCTCGTATACGAACGCAACCAGCGGCGCAAGGGAACTGTCTGAAATGCGCGGTGTTGGCTTTGTCGCAGGCTGGCGCTTGCCGACACCGCGCCGAATGCTGTTAGACTCCTTTTCGTGACTTTCCGCGTGAGCACCCAGGAGTGTTGTCGAGGCTGACCTGCCTCGACCGATCGAGGCTGAGTTCTTGCCCTCGACCGATACCTTCCTCCTGGAGATTCGCTCATGCGTTCTTCTGTTCTTTCCCTTTCTTCCGCGCGTACCGCGTTCTCGGCTACGCCTCCGGTGGATCGCTCGGTGTCGCCCGCGCTTCCCACCCGTTTGCGTCCGGCCGATCTGCTCCGGCTGACCGACGAGGGCGCCGAGGACGTGCTGGCCGGGCGTTACGACCACTTGTTCCCCGCCGGGGGAAACTGGCCGGCCGACGAGCGCTGGGCGGCCAGGTTGCTCGCCGACGACGAGGTCGACGTCTGGCTGATCAGCTGGACGCCGGGTAAATCGACGGAACTGCACGACCACGCCGGATCGCTCGGCGCGCTCACCGTGCTCAGCGGCGCGCTGTCGGAATACCGTTGGAACGGAACGGAACTGCGCTGCCGCACGCTCGCGGCGGGCGACCAGGCATCGTTCCCGATCGGCTGGGTGCACGACGTGATGCGCGCGCCCGCCGCTGCCGCAGCGGCCGGTCCGCTCGACCCGACGCTGAGCGTGCACGCCTATTCCCCGCCGCTGACCGCCATGTCCTATTACGAGGTGACCGGTCACGGCACCCTCCGGCGTACCCGAACCGTTCTCACCGACCAGCCCGAAGGTGATATGTGATGACCCGTTTGACCATCGATCAGATGCTCGAGAACGCACGGGCCGGGCTCGACCGGATCTACGCTTTCGAATTGCCGCGAGCGATCGAGCGCGGTGCCATTCTGGTGGATATCCGGCCCCAGGCGCAGCGCGGACGCGAGGGCACCTTGCCCGGCGCACTGGTGATCGAGCGCAATGTCCTGGAATGGCGGCTGGATCCCACCAGCTCCGCGCGCTTGGCGCTGGCCGCCGATCACGACGTGGAATGGATCGTCGTCTGCTCCGAGGGCTATACCTCCAGCCTGGCGGCCGCCGCCCTCCGGCAACTCGGACTGCACCGGGCGACCGACCTCGTGGGCGGCTACCAGGCATTGAAGGCGGCCGGGCTGCTGAACGTCGCCGTGGGGGCGCCGCACTTCACTCGTGAGCTCGACGCGCTCGCGTCGCTGTAAAATCGCCCGGGAACACTTCCATCTCGAAATAGCCGGTCGCGCAGGTGTTTTCGGACACACCATGATGCGCACCGGCTATTTCGCGTATCCGGAGCCCGCGCCGGGCGGTCGACGGCCGGGCGGCGCATCGATACCGATTCGTTACTCCGGGTCAGAGTCCGGGCGGCGCGCAAAACGATTTCCGGTGCACGCTAGGGTTGTTCGATGTGAGCACTCCGAACTCTGCATCCTCCAGCGCATCGACATCGGATTCGCGGCCTGCCGTGGCGCCCGACGCCGACGACGCCCCGGAGCAGATACGGATTCGCCGGGAGAAGCGGGAGCGCCTGCTCGCGGCCGGTGGCGAGGCATATCCCGTGGTCGTGCCGCGCACGCATACCCTGGCGGAAATTCGGGCCGCATATCCGGACCTGGCCGCCGACACCGCCACCGGACAACAGGCGGGCGTCGCCGGACGCGTCATATTCCTGCGTAATACCGGCAAGCTGTGTTTCGCGACACTGCAGGAGGGCGACGGCACCAAGCTGCAGGCGATGATCAGCCTGAACGGCGTCGGCGCGGACGCCCTCGCCGCCTGGAAGGCCGATGTCGATCTCGGCGACTTCGTTTTCGTGCACGGTGAGGTCATCTCGTCGCGCACCGGGGAACTGAGCGTCATGGCCGATTCCTGGTTCATGGCCGCGAAAGCGCTGCGGCCGCTGCCGGTGGCGCACAAGGAGATGAACGAGGAGTCGCGCGTCCGGCAGCGCTATGTCGACCTGATCGTGCGCCCCGAGGCCAGGGAAATGGCTCGCACCCGTATCGCCGTGGTGCGCGCGCTGCGCGACGCGCTCGAGCGCAGGGGGTTCCTCGAGGTGGAGACGCCGATGCTGCAGACGCTGCACGGCGGCGCGGCGGCCCGGCCGTTCGTCACTCATTCCAACGCCCTCGATATGGACCTCTACCTGCGCATCGCGCCGGAGCTGTTCTTGAAGCGCTGCGTGGTCGGCGGCTTGGAGCGGGTCTTCGAGATCAATCGCAACTTCCGGAACGAGGGCGCGGACTCCACACATTCCCCTGAGTTCGCGATGCTCGAGACATACCAGGCATACGGCACCTACGACGACTCGGCGGCGATGACCCGCGAATTGGTGCAGGAAGTGGCCCAGGAGGCGTTCGGCACACAGGTGGTGACCTTGGCCGACGGCACCGAATACGATCTGCGCGGCGAGTGGGCGACCGTCGAGATGTACCCCTCGCTGTCGGACGCGCTGGGTGTGCCGGTCACCCCGGAAACGTCGGTGGCCGAATTGCGGGCGCTCGCGGATCGGGTCGGTCTGGAAATTCCGGAGGGCAAGGGCTACGGCCACGGGAAACTCGTCGAGGAACTCTGGGAACACCAGTATGGCGACAAGCTCTACGCGCCGACTTTCGTGCGTGACTTCCCGGTGGAGACATCCCCGCTGACCAGGCAGCATCGCAGTACGGCAGGGGTCACGGAGAAGTGGGACCTCTATGTTCGCGGCTTCGAGTTGGCCACGGGCTATTCGGAGTTGGTCGACCCGGTGATCCAGCGCGAGCGGTTCGTCGACCAGGCTCGGCTGGCCGCGCAGGGCGACGACGAGGCGATGGTGCTCGACGAGGACTTCCTCGCGGCGATGGAGCACGGCATGCCGCCGACCACTGGAACCGGTATGGGAATCGATCGCTTGTTGATGGCGCTCACGGGATTGGGAATCCGAGAAACGATACTGTTCCCAATTGTGCGTCCGGTCACCAGGTGACCACTGGATTGCAAAGCAGCGGCTCCGTCTTGGAATTTCCGGAATTCGGGGTATTCTTGCCTCGGGTAATCGGCCTAGTATGCGGGTCGCACGATTTCGAGAGGACGTTCATCTCATGGCAAAGAAGGTCACCGTTAGCCTGATCGACGATGTCGACGGTGAGTCCATCGCAGACGAGACCATCGAGTTTGCGATCGACGGTGTGTCGTACGAGATCGACCTGTCGTCGGCAAATGCGGCGAAGCTGCGCGACGGTTTGGAAGAGTGGGTTTCGAATGCGCGCCGGGTCAGTGGCCGGCGCCGGGTCAAGGCGACCGCGGCCGCCGCGGGCACGCCCAAGAGCCGGGTCTCGATCGACCGGGAACAAAGCGCCGCAATTCGCGAGTGGGCGCGTCGGAATGGACACAAGGTGTCCGCCAGGGGCCGCATCTCCGCCGACATCACCGACGCGTACAACAAGGCCGCGAAGGGATAGTTCTATTTTCCGGCCGCCGTCCCGGCGAATCGTGCGACGTCGGGGCGGCGGTCTTGTTTGTGATAGACCTTCGATATAGCAGCGAGACCGGATCACGCGGTGGCCCGCTACGGCGGATGAATCGATCTTGCTCGTGGTACCGGAACGCGGCACCATGGAAACGTGCGACGGTCACTGGCGGTATGGAGAGGCGAGGTATCGGCGCAGTGACAGGATTCGTCGGATCATTCTTGCGGTTCACCGATGACGCCGGTCGGCAGCAGGAGCTCACGCTCACGCCCGACCGCGGGCGCGTCACGATCGGCCGGTCCCCGCATGCCGATCTCGCGCTGAGCTGGGACGCGGAGGTCTCCCGGCTGCACGCGGCGGTCGAATACCTGGGTGCGCACTGGACCATCGTGGACGATGGCCTGTCTCGCAACGGCACGTTCGTCAACGGGGACCGGCTGGTCGGCCGGCGCAGGCTGATGGCGGGCGACGTCATCCGCGTCGGCACCTCGCGGGTGTCCTTTCACGACTTCGGCGGCGTGTCCGACGACATCACCCGCACCTCCACCGGCTCGATCCCCACCGCGCGCTCGCTCACCGAAACGCAGCGCTCGGTGCTGATCGCGCTGTGCCGCCCGTACAAGCACGGCGCGGGCTTCGCCACTCCGGCCTCCAATCAGCAGATCGCCGAGGAGTTGTTCCTCAGCGTCGACGCGATCAAGACCCACCTGCGCGCGCTGTTCGCCAAGTTCGGCGTGGAGGATCTGCCGCAGAACCAGAAGCGCGTACGGCTGGCTGGATTGGCCATGCAGAGTGGGCTCATTTCCGATCGGGACCTGTGAGACCTCCACGGTAGACGCTCGCTTACGCGGTCGAGCTTCTCGGCCATGGAGAGTCGCGGCTCCGGCGGCTTGACTGGGAATCACCAGCCGGATCGAGCGCGACTTCGGCGGAGTTCCCAGCAGGAGGAAGTCATGACCGCCACACGTCTCGCCGCACTGGTGCTCGCCACGCTGGCGACGGGCCTGATCGCGGGCCTGTTCTACGCGTACGCCAATTCGGTGATGCCCGCGCTCGCCCGTACCGACGACCGGGCGATGATCGACGTGATGCAGAAGATCAACGTCGTGATCATCAATCCGTGGTTCATGATCGCGTTCCTCGGCACCGTCGGCTGCACCGTTCTGGCGGCGGCGCTGCATCTGGGCCGGGAGCACCGCGGCACGCTGATCTGGATCGTGCTCGCGCTGGTGCTCAACGTCATCGCGTTCGCGGTGACCTCGGGGTTGAACGTCCCGCTCAACGACCAGCTGGCCGCCGCGGGCGATCCGGCATCGATCGCCGACCTCGCCGCGGTGCGCGCCGAATTCGAATCCGCGTGGGTGCGTTGGAACATCGTGCGCGGCGTCGCGCACACGCTGGCCTTCCTGGCGCTGTGCGGCGCTCTGTTCGCGGCAGGCGTCCAGCAGGGGAAGGCCACCGCGGCGGGCGCGCCGGGCCACGCAGTGCCGGGGCAGTACATGGCGGCGGACCGGTCCGTCACCCCCGCTTTCGGTCAGAGCTAGTTTCCGCAACGACCCGCCGGAATGTGCTCCGTCTGGGCCACTCAGTGCGGTAGCTTCCCCGGAAGACGAGACCGGACCGGGAGGCTATCGTGCGGCGTGTCCCAGGCTTTTCGTTGCTGATCGTTCTGCTCGCCGCGGTGTGGGTCACCGCGGGCTCGGCGCACGCGCGGGAGCCGCAGGAGCGATATCCGGTCGAGTACAACTTCTTCGCCGGGATTCCCGCCGAGCTGGCGAATCCCGGCGGTTCGCTGCCCGGCACCAACGACTGGTCCTGCCGGCCCGGCTCCGAGCACCCGAACCCCGTGGTTCTCGTACACGGCACGGGGGGTGGCGCTCAGACGAATTGGGGCGTGTTCGCGCCGTTGCTGGCCAACGAGGGCTACTGCGTGTACTCGGCCACGTTCGGCGCCTACGACCTGCCGTGGCCCGCCTCGGCCATCGGCGGCATGCTCCCGATCGAGCGCAGCGCCGCCCAGCTCGCCGCTTTCGTGGACCGGGTACGCGCCGCGACCGGCGCGGCCGAGGTCGACCTCATCGGCCACTCCCAGGGCAATTTCATCGGCAACTACTTCGTCAAGCGGCTCGCCGGCGCGAGCAAGGTGGACAAGATGATCGGGCTGGCTCCGCCCTGGCTCGGGTCGAACGCAGGCGGCATGGCCGACCTGAACGAGTTCGGCACGCGAATGGGCCTCGGCCCGTTCTTCGACGCCGTGGCCGGATCGCCCTGCATGGCCTGCCGCCAGGTGCTGCAAGGCTCGGAGTTCGTGCGCGCGCTCAACGCGGACGGTGTGTACCACCCGGACGTGCGGTACACCAACATCGCTACCGAGCTGGACGAGCTGGTGGTGCCTTACACCTCGGGACTGGTCGCCGGGCCCCGGGTGACGAATATCGTGGTTCAGGACGGCTGCGAGACGGACTACTCTGGTCATACGGGCATAGCGGGCAGTCGAAGGGCCGCGACCTACGTGCTCAACGCGCTCGATCCCGCACATCAACGCCCCGTGCCCTGCGGCTAGGACGACCCTTACACCGGGTAGGCAGCCCAGGTCGTACGTGTGCGGTGGAGTTCCGATCGGCGAGTGTTCTGTTCGCTGAGGGCAAAACCCGGCCGGAAACGAATCCCCCGCCGCCCACGTTATGAGTGAATGACCGTGCTGCTGCCGGTCGGCAATAGGGTGGACCGGCGGCGGCGGCATCTCCCGCCAACTAGAGTGGAGGCGGGGGCCGCAACCCCCGGGCTTCATGGCAGGCTGACGCCCACGGTTGTTGTACACAGCACACTGCGGCGTCTGTTGCCAGAATGTCGGAGCAGGAGAGTGAGGGAGCGATGTTCGAGAGGTTCACCGACCGCGCGAGGCGTGTCGTCGTCCTGGCCCAGGAAGAGGCCCGGATGCTCAACCACAACTACATCGGCACCGAGCACATCCTGCTGGGGCTGATTCACGAGGGTGAGGGCGTCGCGGCCAAGTCGCTGGAGTCGCTCGGCATTTCGCTGGAAGGCGTGCGCAGCCAGGTGGAGGAGATCATCGGCCAGGGCCAGCAGGCCCCGTCCGGTCACATCCCGTTCACCCCGCGCGCCAAGAAGGTGCTGGAGCTGAGCCTTCGCGAGGCGCTGCAGCTCGGTCACAACTACATCGGCACCGAGCACATCCTGCTCGGCCTCATTCGTGAGGGCGAGGGCGTGGCGGCGCAGGTGCTGGTGAAGCTGGGCGCCGACCTCAACCGTGTGCGCCAGCAGGTCATCCAGCTGCTGTCCGGGTACCAGGGCAAGGAGCCGGTCGAGTCCGGTTCGCGCGGTGAGGCGGGCACTCCGTCCACCTCGCTGGTGCTCGACCAGTTCGGTCGCAACCTGACCCAGGCCGCGCTGGAGGGCAAGCTCGACCCAGTCATCGGCCGCTCGAAGGAGATCGAGCGCGTCATGCAGGTGCTCAGCCGCCGCACCAAGAACAACCCGGTGCTGATCGGCGAGCCCGGCGTCGGCAAGACCGCCGTCGTCGAGGGGCTCGCGCAGGCCATCGTCAACGGCGAGGTCCCGGAGACGCTGAAGGACAAGCAGCTCTACACCCTCGACCTGGGTTCCCTGGTCGCGGGCAGCCGCTACCGCGGCGACTTCGAAGAGCGCCTGAAGAAGGTGCTCAAGGAGATCAACACCCGCGGCGACATCATCCTGTTCATCGACGAGCTGCACACGCTGGTCGGTGCGGGCGCCGCCGAGGGCGCCATCGACGCGGCCTCGATCCTGAAGCCGAAGCTGGCCCGCGGCGAACTGCAGACCATCGGCGCGACCACGCTCGACGAGTACCGCAAGTACATCGAGAAGGACGCCGCCCTCGAGCGCCGGTTCCAGCCGGTGCAGGTGGGCGAGCCGACCGTCGAGCACACCATCAACATCCTCAAGGGTCTGCGCGACCGCTACGAGGCCCACCACCGGGTCTCCATCACCGACGGCGCGCTGGTGGCCGCCGCCACCCTGGCCGACCGCTACATCAACGACCGGTTCCTGCCGGACAAGGCGATCGACCTGATCGACGAGGCGGGCGCTCGGATGCGCATCCGTCGCATGACCGCTCCGCCGGACCTGCGCGAGTTCGACGACAAGATCGCCGAGGCGCGCCGGGAGAAGGAGTCCGCGATCGACGCGCAGGACTTCGAGAAGGCCGCCCGGCTGCGCGACAAGGAGAAGCAGCTCGTCGCCAAGCGGGCCGAGCGGGAGAAGCAGTGGCGCTCGGGTGACCTGGACGTCGTGGCCGAGGTCGACGACGAGCAGATCGCCGAGGTGCTGGCGAACTGGACCGGTATCCCCGTCTTCAAGCTCACCGAGGAGGAGACCACCCGTCTGCTCCGCATGGAGGACGAGCTGCACAAGCGGATCATCGGCCAGGAGGACGCGGTCAAGGCCGTCTCGAAGGCCATCCGCCGCACCCGGGCCGGCCTGAAGGACCCGAAGCGTCCGTCCGGCTCGTTCATTTTCGCCGGTCCGTCCGGCGTGGGTAAGACCGAGCTGTCCAAGGCGCTGGCGAACTTCCTGTTCGGCGACGACGACGCGCTCATCCAGATCGACATGGGCGAGTTCCACGACCGCTTCACCGCCTCGCGGCTGTTCGGTGCCCCTCCGGGCTACGTCGGTTACGAGGAGGGCGGCCAGCTCACCGAGAAGGTGCGCCGCAAGCCGTTCTCGGTGGTGCTGTTCGACGAGATCGAGAAGGCCCACCAGGAGATCTACAACACCCTGTTGCAGGTGCTCGAGGACGGTCGTCTCACCGACGGCCAGGGCCGGACCGTGGACTTCAAGAACACGGTGCTGATCTTCACCTCGAACCTCGGCACCTCGGACATCTCGAAGGCCGTCGGCCTCGGCTTCACGCAGAGCAATGCCGAGGGCTCGAACTACGAGCGGATGAAGCTCAAGGTCAACGACGAACTGAAGAAGCACTTCCGGCCGGAGTTCCTCAACCGCATCGATGACGTGATCGTCTTCCACCAGCTCACCACCGAGCAGATCGTCGAGATGGTGGACCTGATGATCAACCGCGTCGCCACGCAGCTGAAGAACAAGGACATGGCGATCGAACTCACCGAAAACGCCAAGAACCTGCTGGCCAAGCGTGGCTTCGACCCCGTGCTCGGTGCCCGGCCGCTGCGCCGCACCATCCAGCGCGAGATCGAGGACCAGCTGTCGGAGAAGATCCTCTTCGGCGAGATCGGCCCCGGCCAGACCATCTCGGTCGACGTCGAGGGCTGGGACGGCGAGGGCTCCGGCGAGGACGCCAAGTTCACCTTCACCGGTAAGGCGAAGCTGACCAAGGCCCAGACCGAAGAGAAGCCCGAAGTCGTGCTGACCGGCGCGGCGGAAGGTTCCACCGAGGCCGCCTCGGGCGAGTAAGTCGCGACTCGAAGGCCCGTGTCCACCGGATGACGGTGGGCACGGGCTTTTTCTCGATCGGGCTGTCGGCCGTCGTGGTGGTCGGCCGAAAACCCGCAGTCGCGGGGCGAGTGAAAATATTCATGCCGAAAGATGGCGCCGAAGGGCATACCGGAGGCGTCGGGTGCGCTTCTTCGCTCGGAATACGCCCGGGTGCGGTCCCCGCAGTGATTTACCAGATAATTGCCAGGGCTCATCGGTCCTGAAAATTTACGATTGCTAGAAAATTGCTATTGCTGCGATATCGAGGTGCTGCGAACGGCGTATCGCCATGCCGCGGCGGATAATGGCGGCGTTCCTGTTCGGTTACTGCCAGCCCGGGCAGACCAACCCCGATTCGTAGGCCAAGGACCCACCAGTTCGGTGCGGTCTCTGGCGTTCAGTTCGGTGAGAATGCGGCTGACGTGCGTGCGGGCGGTGGCGGGGCTCATGTAGAGGCGTTCACCGGTCTCGGCGTTGGTCAGGCCCTCGGCGACCGAAGTCATCACTTCGCGCTTGCGGTCGGGTGAGTTCGGCGAGCGTGGCCGGTGGTTTTCGCGCGCGCGGAGAATTCCGCGATCAACCTCCAGGTCACGCACGGGGACAGCAGGGCATCACCTGCGGCCACCATGCGGACGGCACGCACGAGATCAGCCGGTTCGGTGTGCTCGACCAGGAATCCGGTCGCGCCGGAGCGCAGCGCCTCGAAGACGTACTCGTCGAGCTCGAACGTGGTCAGCACTACCACGCGCACCCCGGCCGACCTCGGCGATCACGCGGGTGGCGGCCAAGCCGTCCAGGATCGGCATGCGGATGTCCATCAGGACCACGTCCAGGCCCAGGACGTGGGTCATGCGCGCGGCCTGCTCGCCGTTGTCCGCCTCGCCGACGACCTCGATGCCGTCCTTGGCATTCAGCAGCGCGACGAAGCCGCCGCGCACCAATGCCTGGTCGTCGGCAACGAGAACCCGTATGTCGCCGGACGGCCCTCTGCCCCGGCGCCGTTCCCGGGCGGACGGAGTCGTCGCGCGTCGCGTCTCCTTCGCCGTCGGCCGGGTCGTGTAGTGGCGTCATCGCCGCGCGCGACCGGCCCGGGTGCTCGTTCGCCCGGCCGCCTCTGCCGGCCGATGCTGTGGTCCGCCCGCCGTTGTACGAGACCCGGCGGTTCGCGTCGGCGATGTCCGAGGTCGTCTGCGGTGCATTGCTGCCCGCCGGTGTGGCAGTAGTTCGCGGCTCGGCGAAGTGCGCGTCTGTGGTGTCCGTGGGGGTGGTGCGCGGTGTTTCACCGCCCGCTGGTGTGGTCCGTGTCGGCGTGGCAGTTCGCGGCTCGGCCGGGCTTGCGTTCGTGATCTCCGCAAGGGTCGTAGGCCGTGCCTTGCCGGCCGCTGTTGCCTTCTCTGCCGTAGTGGCGGTAGGCGTCGATGGGGGCAGGTTTCGCGATCGCGATGTGCTCTCGGTCGGCGATGTGGCTCCCGGTTCAGGTGCCTGGGTGGGCAGCCGGGCCGCGACCCGGAATCCGCCGCTGGGGCGCGGACCCGCGGTGAGGGCGCCACCGAGCGCGTGGGTGCGCTCGCGCATGCCGATGATGCCATTGCCGCCGCTGGTGCCGGAGCGTGCGGTGGCACTGGTCGGCCGAGTGTTGTCGACGGTGATGTCGACCGAGTCGGCGCTGTAGCGCACGGTCACCGTCGCGTCCGCGCCGGGCGCGTGACGCAGCACGTTGGTCAGCGACTCTTGGACGATCCGCGCCGCCGCGACGTCGATGACGCTGGGCAGCTGTTGCGGTGTGCCGATGATCCGGGTGTTGACCGTCAATCCGGTGGTGCGGGGGCGCAGCAACAGATCGTCCAAGTCTCCGATGCTCGGCGAGGGGGTGCGCGGGGCGGGCGGCGGCTCGACCGCTGCCTCGCCCGGGCCCTCGACGCTGTCACCGTCGCTCGAAGCACGCTCGGGCGCAGCCGTATTGCGGTTGCGTGCGGATCGGCGGCTGCGGCGTCGGCTGGTCTCCTCCGGGGCGGCGTCGGCCGTGGCCGGTTGCTCCTCGTCCTCGGCCGTGGCGGTGCCGGAGCGGATGGTGTGCAGCAGCGTGTGCACCTCGGTGAGCGCGTCGTGGCTGGCGTTCTTGATCGCGGTGAGTGCCGTCTCGGCCTGCTCCGGGCGCTTGTCGAGTAGTTCCAGCGCGACGGAGGACTGCGCGTTGATCATCGAGAGACTGTGTGCCAGCACGTCGTGCAGTTCCCGCGCGATGGCGAGGCGCTCCTCGCTGGCCCGCCGCTCATGCTGCGCTTGCTCGTCCCGGCGCGCGGCTTCGGCGCGCTGCCTGCGCGCGACGAGCACGGCCTTGCGCTGCCGGATCGCCTCGGCCGCTAGCAGCAGAACGACCAGCCACGCCGACAACCCGAAGATCTGCCACAGGTGCGCGGCGTGGCCGAGCAGCGCGGGCAGCAGCCAGACCAGCGTCAGATATCCGATCGGGACGAGCGGGTAAGTCCACCACCGTGATCCGGCGCTCGCTGCGGTGAGGAAGGCGACGACCAGCGCGAGGAAGATCGGCCCGTATCCGTAGCCGCACGCGAGATACGCCACGCACACGGCCAGCGTCACGATCAGCACGGGCACCGGTTGTACGCGCCGCCAGATCAGCGCCACCGGCCCGGCCAGCAGCAGTACATAACCGACGACGTCGAGCGAATGCACCCCCGTCTGCCGCATATTCGCGAAGGTGCCGCCGACCAACTGCACGGCGGCCACGACGAGCGCGACCCCCCAGTCCCAGCCGACCGAACTTCGATCCGTCATCCCTGCCACCCGCACGCACGTAGCCTATGCGGCTCGGTCGTGATTCGACGTCCGCCTGGGAACCTATTTCGCGGGAATCGCACCGATTCGGAGATTTGCCGGACGTCGAACCGGATCAAGTGGCATCGCCGCTTCCGCTTGCCCCGCCTCCGGGATGCTGGTCGGTGGTCGGTGGTCCGTGTCGGCGTGACACGTGAGGCATGCCCCGGCTCGCGACCCCGTGAGTCCCGTGAGGCGTGGCCCGTACTGCTGTGAATTCGTGCCCCGTGCCGCGCGGCCCGTGAGCCGTGAGTCTGGTGAGGCGTGGCCCATGTGTCGTGAGCGGTGAGTCGGAGCAGGCGTGGACGGTGGGTCTGTGGGTCTCGTGAGGCACGGTCGGCCGTTGGAGAGCTGTTAGTCCGTAAGGCGTGGTCCGTGTGCTGTGAGTCCGTGACCCGTGAGGCCTGCCCCCGGCTCGTGAGCGGTGAGTCTCGTGAGGGCGGCCCAGGTGTCGTGAGCGGTGAGTCGGAGGACGTGGTCTGTGAGTCCCGTGAGGCAGGGGCCGCCGTTGGAGAGCCGAGAGCAGTAATTCCCGTGAGACACGGCCCGTGTGCTCGGGGTTCGTGACCCGTGACCCGTAGTTCGTGGTTCGCGGGCGGCGTGACCCATAAGGCGTGGAACTATGAGGCGTGGCCCGCGGTTCGTGTGTCGTGAGTGGGCTGGGGGACCGGTGAGGCGTGACCCACGGTTCGTGCCCCCCGGTTCCTGAGCCGTGAGCCGTGAGCCGTGAGCCGTGAGCCGTGAGCCGTGAGCCGTGAGCCGTGAGCCGCGAGTCACGAGTCACGAGTCACGAGTCACGAGTCATGTGAAACCCTGAGCACGGAGTACTGACGCGGCGATCGAGCGGAGTGCATCGGTGATCTGTTCGGAGGTCAGTCCGCGCTCGCGCTGTTGCCGATAGACCTCGGCTGCCAGCGGGGCGAGAAGCGGATCGACCATGGCGTCCGGCTCACGCATTCCGCCCGCGATCAACAGCGCCCGCACATGCGCGTACCAAAAGCCGTAGGCCCCCGTCGTGTAACGCGCTCCGCCTATCTCGGCTCCCAGAACCAGATGTGCGTGCGTGTCCAGCAATTCGACCATCGCGGCGTAGAACGCCGCCAGCCGCTGCGCCGGCGGAGCGCCGGGACCGAGCGGCGGCGGGCCGGAGAGCAGTCTTTCTTGCAGCGCCCGTTCGTGTTCGTCCAAGAGGGCTACCGCGACCGAATGGGTGTCCGGATAGCGCCGGTACAGGGTGCCGCGGCCGACGCCCGCGGCCTTGGCGATGTCGTCCATCGTCACCGCGCGGGGCTCCCGGGTGGCGAACAGCTCCGCGGCGGCGGCGAGCACCTTGGCCCTGTTGCGTGCGGCGTCCGCGCGTTCCGCGGGGGCCGCCGACGGGCCCGGCCCGGCGGCGAGCAAGTCGGATCGGGGTTCCATGCCGTGACTGTATCCGATTACGAGATAAGTGGACAGTATGTCCACATGTGTCCTATGGTCGACGAGAACGAATCGGACACTACGTCCAGTTAGGTGAAGGTTCATCATGAGCACGTTGTTGCACCTCGACGCCAGCGCCCGCCGACAGTCGATCAGCCGGGAATTGAGCGCCGCTTTCGCCGACGCATGGCGCACGCGACTTCCCGAAGGCGGTTACCACTACCGTGACCTCGCGGCCGATCCGGTGCCGTTCATCGGTGCGGCGTGGACCGAGTTGTGCGACGCGGTTCTCACCTTGCCGAGTACGGACCTGGACCGGCTCGGTGACC
>NZ_BAFS01000017.1 GCF_000308415.1 Nocardia asiatica NBRC 100129
GGAACACGCGCCATAGCCGTGGTGTCCGCCCGCACACCGCTGCTTCCTCTCCTCACCCTCCGCGCGGAAGTGATCGCCACTCTCGAGCCGGGAATCCTGAAGTGAAGGTGGTACGGGCGGCCGGTCCGAGGCGAGTCGAGGGGACACCTCCTGAGGTCGCCGCAACTGCGGCTTGGTGGACCTGGCGGCGGGTCGTGGGACGTGACACGCCACTCCTTCACCGCCGGTCGCTTCCGGGGTGTGCCTTCGGAGGCCGGGGTGGGCGGATTGTGTGTGACCGGCAAGCCCGCGTGACCGGTGGCGTTCGAGTGTGGCATGGGAGGCCGGTGTGGGGGGGTGTGTGACCGGGCAAGCCTGCGTGACCGGTGGCACTCGGGGTGTGCCTGGGGAGGCCGGGTTGGGCGGGTTGTGTGCGGCATGGTGAGCCTGCGCTGGTGGCATTCGGGATGTGCCTTGGCAGGCCGGTGTCGGCAGGTCGTATGTGACTTGACTAGCCCGCGTGACCGGTGGCGCTCGGGGCGTGCCCTGGGAGGCGGAGATGTGCGCGGGGCGGGGTGTCGCACAGGTCCGCGCCGCTGGCGGGGCTCGGGACGCGCGTGGGGAGGCTCAGGCAAGCGGCAAGGTTCGAGGTATGACATCGGAGGACGAGACGAGGCCGAGATCGGCGGCGGGATAGCCCGGCGCATGGTGCGGTCCGAGGACGGGTTGGCGACCGTCTTCGCGTGTCTAGCGCTCGTGGCGCTGATCTGGGCGACGCTGCTGATCGCACAGGTGGGCTGCGTGGTGGTGGCGCGCCATCGAGCGCAGGCGGCGGCGGACTTGGCGGCCCTCGCCGCGGCGGGCGCACTGGTCGAAGGCGCCGACACCGCATGCGACGAGGCCGGAGTGCTGGCGCGACGGATGGGGACGCGAGTCCGCGCGTGTACGACATCGGAGTGGGACGTCACTGTGACTGTCGAAAGGAATGTACCAATAGGTCTGTATGGCGTTCGGATCGTTCGGGCGAGCGCGCGAGCCGGCCCGGTTGAAGAGTGACGGAGTTCGATACACAGTCACGCTTGCGTCGCTTCCGGTAGCGGAAATCGGCAATTCTACTGGCCGGTTAAAAACGGACCTCCGGAATTCCCCGAGGAAGCTTGGATAACAAAAGCGAATGGCGTACGGGACGGCAATGGTGCCAGTGGCAATAGTCTAGTTAACATGAATCCATTCCTTTTTATTCGCCAGGGGTGAAGCGTTGCCATTCCACTAGGAGGTGTCCCAACTGCACCAGCATGTTCGCTGGCAAGGTCGACAACCGGTCACGACCCAGGCTCCGCGCCGTCACGAACCGGCCGACACGTCCTCGTCGGCGGAAAGTTCGGCGAGGACGGCGGCGAGCAGGCGTGCCGCCGCCGCCTTGTCCAGCGGATGGTTCCCGTTGCCGCACTTGGGCGATTGGACACAGGACGGGCAGCCCGTCGCGCAGCCACACGACTCGATGGCCAGCCGCGTCGCCGAAAGCCACTGGCGGAGCCGGGCGAACCCGCGTTCGGCGAAACCCGCTCCGCCGGCCTGGCCGTCGTAGACGAAGACGGTGGGCAGGCCGGTATCCGGGTGCTCCGCGGTGGAGACGCCGCCGATGTCCCAGCGGTCGCAGGTCGCCACCAGCGGCAACAGCCCGATAGCCGCGTGCTCGGCCGCGTGCAGCGCTCCGGGAACGTCTTGGGGTTCGATTCCCGCCATGGTCAACAACTCCGGTGTCACGGTGTACATGACCGCCCGGGTCGGCAGCGTCTGCGGCGGCAGGTCCAGTTCGACCAGGTCGAGCACTTCGCCGGTGACCAGCGTGCGAAGGTAGCCGATCACTTGGCTGGTGACCCGCACCTGTGCCAGTCCAACTGTCACGTGACCGTGGGCGCGGTGCTCGGTCACCGCGTCGACGGCGATCGAGGTCACCTGACGTGCGCTGGTGGTCCACCCGGGCTCGGCGGCGTGTACGAAGGCCACGCCGTCGTCGAGGTCCAGCTCGTCGACCACGTAGGTCTCGCCTTGGTGCAGGTGAACGGCGCCTTGGTGCAGCGTCGCCCGTGCCCGCCCCGCGTCGGCGGTGCCCAGCAGCCTGCCGGTCTCACCGTCCACGATGGCCACCGGAGCGCCGATGCCGCCACGGACGTCGACCGCGTCGTGCGGCTGGGTCTCCGCGGTCACGTACCAGCGCGCGCGGTCCGCTGTGCCACGGCGTCTGATCAGCCCTTTCTCGGACAGATCGGCCAATACCTCGCGGGCGCCGAACTCGTCCACCTCGGCGTCGGTGAGCGGGAGCTCGAGCGCGGCGCAGAGTAGCTGTGGGCCCAGCACGTAGGGATTTCGTGGATCGGTGATGGAGGCCTCGACCGGCTTGTCGAGCAGTGCTTCGGGATGGTGGACGAGGTAGGTGTCCAACGGATCGTCCCGCGCCACGAGCAGGACGAGGGATCCCTGGGTGCGCCGTCCCGCCCGTCCGGCCTGCTGCCAGAACGATGCCACCGTTCCGGGAAAACCGGAGATGACCACGGCATCCAGTCCGGCGATATCGACGCCGAGTTCCAGCGCGTTGGTCGTCGCCGCGCCCAGCAGCGATCCGTCCGACAGGGCCGCTTCCAGATCGCGCCGATCCTCCGCGAGATATCCCGCCCGGTAGGACGCCACCCGCGCGGCCAAGTCTGGATCGACCTCGGCCAACAGCCTTTTGGTTTCTATCGCGGTCAGCTCCGCGGCGCGACGCGATCGGACGAACGTCAAGGTCCGCGCCCCTTCGGTTACCAGATCCGCCATGATCCGCGCTGCCTCCGTGGTGGCGGCTCTGCGCACGGGCGCGCCGTTCTCGCCGGTCACCGCCGTGAGCAGAGGTGGTTCCCAGAGCGCGACCGTGCGCGGGCCCTGCGGCGATCCGTCCCGGGTGACCGCGACGCACGGCGCGCCGATCAGTCGCGACGCGGCCGCAGCCGGTTCGGCCGAGGTCGCCGAACAGAGCACGAACACCGGATCGGCGCCATATCGAGCGGCGATGCGCCGCAGCCTGCGCAGCACCAGCGCGACGTGCGAGCCGAAAACACCGCGATAGGCGTGGCATTCGTCGACCACCACATAGCGCAGCTTGCGCAGCACGCGGGCCCAGCGCTGGTGTGACCGCAGTATGCCCAGGTGGAGCATGTCGGGATTGGTGAAGATCCATCGCGCGTTCGCGCGTACCCACTGGCGGATCTCGGCCGGTGTATCGCCGTCGTAGGTGGCCGGATGCACGTCCCGCAGCGGACCTTCGTGGGTCAGCGCGCCGACCGCGCGCAACTGATCGGCGCCCAGCGCCTTCGTCGGCGACAAATACAGTGCGGTGGCCTTCGGATCCGCTTGCAGCGCCGTGAGCACCGGCAACTGGTATCCGAGCGATTTACCTGAAGCGGTGCCGGTGCTCACGACCACGTGCCGACCGTCGAACGCCGCATCCGCCGTCTCCACCTGGTGGCGCCACGGCGCGTCGACGCCCGTGTCGCGCAATGCCGAGATCACCTCCGGTGATGCCCAAGCCGGCCAGGCGCGGCGCTCGGCGGCCCGGGCGGACAGCTCGACCACATGGGTCAGTCGAGGGTCGTCATCCGGACCGCCGGTTAGGACACGATTCAGCAACGATGCTCCGTAGCTGGGCTCGCTTCTCGGTTGCGCGCGCAGCGCCGAGTCGGGTGGATTCACGAGACGAACCCCGCAACACGCTCGGGAAGTGTGAAACGTGTGTGTCCGGGAATCCCCACCTGCCATTTCGATACCAAATAGCGACCTGGGTCACAGCTCCTTTGCTGAACGTCCACTCGGTTATCACCAGGCAAACGAACCCCAAGTCTGGATTCCGCCATTGTGTCCCTCACCTGCGCATTCGCAAGATCAACTTTTTTGCAAATTGTCGGTAACTCGACTGTTGAATTGCCCGAAGACATGGTTCACTGGTTCCTGGTCGCAAGCTTCTGTGTTCGAGGGACGGATCCAAAGTCCAAACCGTCAGCAGGATCGATGTTGCGAACGGTGTGCTTGGTGCTTTCCTGCAGGGGGAACCAACAGTACAGCGGTCGGAACGGACCCGGTGGACGAACCCAGTTGTCCGCCGTTCCGGTAAGAAAAGAGAAGGAACAGAATGGCACAGGGAACTGTGAAGTGGTTCAACGCGGAGAAGGGGTTCGGCTTCATCGCGCCGGAGGACGGCTCCGCTGACGTCTTCGTCCACTACTCCGAGATCCAGGGTTCGGGTTTCCGCACCCTCGAGGAGAACCAGAAGGTCGAGTTCGAGGTCGGCCAGGGCACCAAGGGCCCGCAGGCCACCGGAGTGCGTGCGCTCAGCTGAGCGGCGCGAGATCCACAGCTCGTCCCTCACCACCGGCAACGGGGTGGGGGACGAGCTATATCTGGGGTAGTCACGGCCCGCGTGAGCCGGCGGAACGGCCCGCTGAGCACGCCGCGGCGCAGGTGTGGCGAAAAGACAGGGCATACTGATTCGAACTGACGCGCGTACGCTCAGTGGTTCGAGTCGCAAGCACTCGACCACACGCGGCGTCACGGTATAAACGTGTCTGGTGCGACGTTCAGCCGTCGCAGCCGCTTACCCCAGCCGCGCACAGCGGGAAACAACGCAGCGCGGGTCGATCAGGAAAGGTGTATTCGCCGGTGGCAACACGAGACCGCGGTGCAGCCGACCAGGGCCGTGCCCTGCGTCGTCTCGTGATCGTCGAGTCCCCGACCAAGGCCCGCAAGATCGCGCCGTACCTCGGTCGCAACTACACGGTCGAGGCGTCGGTCGGTCATATCCGGGATCTGCCGCGAGGCGCGGCCGACGTCCCGGCCAAATACAAGGGCCAATCCTGGGCGCGGCTCGGCGTGGACGTGGACAACGACTTCGAGCCCATCTACGTCGTCAGCCCGGACAAGAAGGCCAAGGTCACCGAGCTCAAGAGCCTGCTGAAAGACGCCGACGAGCTCTATCTGGCCACCGACCCCGACCGTGAGGGCGAGGCGATCGCCTGGCACCTGCTGGAGACGCTCAAACCCAAGGTGCCGGTCCGGCGAATGGTGTTCCACGAGATCACCGAGCCGGCCATCCAGGCCGCGGCCGCGGATACCCGCGATCTCGACAACGACTTGGTCGACGCGCAGGAGACCCGCCGCATCCTGGACCGCCTCTACGGCTACGAGGTCAGTCCGGTGCTGTGGAAGAAGGTCATGCCGCGGCTGTCGGCCGGCCGTGTGCAGTCGGTGGCCACCCGGGTGATCGTGCAGCGCGAGCGCGAGCGGATGTCGTTCCGTTCCGCCGAGTACTGGGACATCGCCGCCAAGCTCGACGCGGGCAACGGTGAGGGCGGCGACGCCACCAATCCCAGGACCTTCGGAGCGCGGCTGGTCGCCGTCGACGGGGCGCGGGTCGCCACCGGACGAGATTTCGGGTCGGACGGGCAGCTCAAGGCCGTCAGCGGCGTCGTCGTACTGGACGAGGGCTACGCGCGGCGGCTGGCCGAGGCGCTGGACGGCGCCGACCTGGTGGTCTCCTCGGCGGAAGCCAAGCCGTACACGCGCAAGCCGTATCCGCCGTTCATGACCTCGACGCTGCAGCAGGAAGCGGGGCGCAAACTCCGTTTCACCTCCGAGCGGACCATGCGGGTCGCGCAGCGGTTGTACGAGAACGGCTACATCACCTACATGCGCACCGACTCGACCACGCTGTCGGAGTCGGCCATCGCCGCGGCCCGTGCGCAGGCGACCCAGCTCTACGGCGCCGAGTACGTGCACCCGACCGCGCGCCAATACAACCGCAAGGTGAAGAACGCGCAGGAGGCCCACGAGGCGATCCGCCCGGCGGGCGACACCTTCGCGACGCCGGGCCAGCTGCACGCGCGCCTGGACAACGACGAGTTCCGGCTGTACGAGCTGATCTGGCAGCGCACCGTCGCCTCCCAGATGGCCGACGCCAGGGGCACCACGCTGACGCTGCGCATCACCGGCGTCGCGGGCACCGGCGAGGAGTGCGTGTTCTCCGCGTCCGGCCGCACCATCACGTTCCCCGGGTTCCTCAAGGCCTACGTGGAGAGCGTCGACGAGGAGGCCGGCGGCCAGTCCGACGACGCCGAGTCCAGGCTGCCCGCGCTGGAGGAGGGCCAGGCGGTCACCGCGGTCGAGCTGAATCCCGACGGGCACAGCACGAATCCGCCCGCGCGCTATACCGAGGCGTCGCTGATCAAGACCCTCGAAGAACTCGGCATCGGCCGTCCGTCGACGTATTCGTCGATCATCAAGACGATCCTCGACCGCGGCTACGTCTACAAGCGCGGCAGCGCGCTGGTGCCGTCGTGGGTGGCGTTCGCCGTGATCGGCCTGCTGGAAGAACATTTCGGCCGACTGGTCGATTTCGACTTCACCGCCGCCATGGAGGACGATCTCGACGCCATCGCGGGTGGGCGCGAGCAGCGCGGAAACTGGTTGTCCAGCTTCTACTTCGGCGGCGACCACGGCGTGGAGGGCTCGGTCGCGCGGTCCGGCGGTCTGAAGAAGATGGTCGGAGAGCGGCTCGACGACATCGACGCGCGAGAAATCAACTCCATCAAGCTGTTCAGCGATAACGCTGGACGCGATGTCGTCGTCCGGGTCGGCAAGTACGGGCCGTACCTGGAACGGATGGTCGCCGATCCCGATGACCCGGAGGGCAATCCGGTGTCGCAGCGGGCCAATCTGCCCGACGACCTGCCGCCGGACGAGCTGACGCCCGAGGTGGCCGAGAAGCTGTTCGCGACGCCGCAGGAAGGACGTTCACTCGGCGTCGATCCCGAGTCGGGGCACGAGATCGTCGCCAAGGAAGGGCGTTTCGGTCCTTACGTCACCGAGATCCTGCCCGAACCGCAGGCCGCCGACGGGCAGGAACCCGCCAAGAAGACCGCGAAGAAGGCCGCGGCGCCCAAGCCGCGCACCGGTTCGCTGTTCAAGTCCATGGACCTGTCCACCATCACTCTCGACGACGCGCTGAAGCTGCTGTCGTTGCCCCGCGTGGTCGGCACCGACCCGGCCAGCGGCGAGGAGATCACCGCGCAGAACGGGCGTTACGGGCCCTACCTGAAGAAGGGCACCGACTCCCGGTCGCTGAACACCGAGGACCAGATCTTCACGGTGACGCTGGAGGAGGCGCTGAAGATCTACGCCGAGCCCAAGCGCCGGGGACGACAGGCATCGACCGCCGCCCCGCTGCGTGAACTCGGCAACGACTCGGCCAGCGGCAAGCCGATGGTGATCAAGGACGGCCGCTTCGGCCCGTACGTCACCGATGGCGAGACCAACGCGACGCTGCGCAAGGGCGACGAGATCGAGTCGATCACGCCGGAGCGGGCCATGGAACTGCTCGCCGACCGGCGGGCGCGCGGACCGGTGAAGAAGGCGGCCAAGAAGACCGCCGCGAAGAAGGCGCCCGCCAAGAAGGCAGCGGCGAAGAAGACCGCCGCCAAAAAGGCGACCACCACGAAGACGGTGGCCAAGAAGAGCGCGGCGCAGAAGTCGGCGGCGAAGAAGACCGGCGTCGGGAAGTCGTGAGTTCTCAGCTCATGGCGACGCCCGTAGCGTGTGCGCCATGAGTACAGAACAGGAACGCGAGGATCTGATCGCGATGCTCGCCGACCAGCGTGCGCTTTTTCGCATCACGCTGCGCGGTATCGATGACGAGCAGGCGCGGCGGCGCACCACCGTGAGCGAGCTGACCCTCGGCGGCTTGCTGCACCACCTGGTCAGTTGCGAACGGCACTGGACCTCGGTGATCGTGGAGCGGGACGAGAACGCGGAACTGGACCTCTCGCAGTACGGCAGCGAGTACGTCATGGCGGACGAGGAGACCGTAGCCGGTCTGCTGGCCACCTGGGACGAGGTCGCTGCGGCGACGGCAGAGCTGATCCGCTCGGTGGACAGCCTCGACAGCTCGATCCCCACACCGACGGCGCCGTGGACTCCGGAGCGGATCTGGCAGTCGGTGCGGTACACGGTGCTGCACATCCTGCGAGAGATCGCGCACCACTCGGGCCATGCCGACATCATTCGCGAGGCGCTGGACGGCGCGAACAGCACAGCGCAGCGCGCCTCCTAGCCGCGGTAAGACGCGGCGGCAGTCGACGGAACTGGGCAGGCTTGGTCCTGAGTGGTGCGAGGGGGTCTGTAAGGGTACGCGGAACCGGCAGATCGCCGGGCGTGGCTGTGATGTGCCGAGTCAGCGGGTGTGTCTGCGGTCAGCTTCGGTTCGGCATGGTTGTGGTCTGCCGAACCGGGTGCGACCGGGACCCTTCCGGACGGCGGTGCGCTGTCGGTGGGGGCGGCTAGGGTGTACGGCGTGGCGGGTGTCTTCGATCGGTTGGTCGGCCAGGAGGCGGTCGAGTCCGAGCTGATTGCCGCCGCCGTCGCGGCGGGCGGGGGGCGGGTCGACGGCGCGATGACGCATTCGTGGCTGTTCACCGGGCCGCCGGGGTCGGGCAGATCCGTCGCCGCGCTGTGCTTCGCGGCGGCGTTGCAGTGCACCGACTCGGAGACGCCCGGGTGCGGCAGGTGTCACGCCTGCACCACGACCATGGCGGGTACGCACGGCGACGTTCGCCGGGTGGTGCCCGAGGGACTGAGCATCAGCACCAAGGAGATGCGCGAGATCGTGCAGGTGGCCTCGCGCAGGCCGAGTACGGGGCGCTGGCAGGTGGTGGTGATCGAGGATGCCGACCGGCTGACCGAGGCGGCGGGCAATGTGCTGCTCAAGGTCGTCGAGGAGCCGCCGGACCGGACGGTGTTCCTGCTCTGCGCGCCCTCGGTGGATCCGGAGGACATCTCGATCACGCTGCGCTCCCGCTGTCGGCATGTGCACCTGGTGACGCCTTCGGTGCCCGCCATCGCACGGGTGCTCCGGGAACGCGACAAGCTCGATGAGAAGACCGCGAACTGGGCCGCTTCGATCAGCGGCGGGCATGTCGGCCGAGCCCGCAGGCTCGCCACCGACGAGGAGGCGCGAGCCCGCCGTCGGCGCGCGCTGGCGTTGGTCACGGCGTCCGGAAAACCGGGTGCGGCCTACGCCGCCGCCGACGAACTGGTCCGCGCGGCCGACGACGAGGCCAGGCAGATGAGCGCGGCCCGCGACGAACGCGAACGTGAGGAACTGGCCACCGCGCTGGGGGCGGGCGGCACCGGCAAGGGCGCCGCGAGCGCCACTCGCGGCTCCGCCGGCGTTCTCAAGGATCTGGAGCGACGGCAGAAATCGCGCGCGACCCGCACCGGCCGCGACGCGCTCGATCGCGCCCTGATCGACGTGGCAGGCGTCTACCGGGACGCGCTGGCCGTCCGTTTCGGCGCCACCCGCCTCGGCTCCGGCGTCGCGCTCACCCATCCGGACCTGTCCGACGAGATCCACGATCTGGCCGAACGGGTGCGTCCCGAAGGCCTGCTGCAGTCCATCGAGGCCGTCCTCGCCTGCCGCGAAGCCCTCGACCTGAACGTCAAACCCCGCTTCGCCCTCGCCGCCATGGCCGCCGCCCTCATCGCGGCCCGCGCGAAATGACCGTGACCACCCGTTTTCGCGATCCGGCCGCGAGACGATAGACTCGCTTGGCCGAAAGGCACGCCGCCTTAGCTCAGTCGGTAGAGCGCTTCACTCGTAATGAAAAGGTCGGGGGTTCGATTCCCCCAGGCGGCTCCAACGAAAGGCTAGGTCAACGGCAGTTCCGGTACCCTGGAACGGACCTGGTGTCATCACCGCCGTCATCAACGGCATCTCGAGGCGTGTCTTCCGACAACCGGAAGGTTCACCAAGGCCGGTGGGTCACCCGCTGGAAAGCGGCGTTGAACGCTTTCGACATCACCTTCGAAGGCCGACTCAGCGCTGGACGGAAGTAACCCAATCAAACCGAGTTACACCGATGACTGGACAGACCTGGCCCGAAGGCGGTGTCGCCTCCGGGCCACGCTGCGTCGCCGGTCGCTGTTCAGTTCTGGGTGGATTGGACCGGTGACTTCGCCGGATGTGCGTCAGGGGAAACCCCGTCGTGAGCGACCATGGCATCGGTGCGGGCCAGGCGCGGGCCAGAGGCGAGTAGACCCACCATCGCCCAGGGCGCGAGTTCGGGTTTGGCTTTCTCGGCGTCCATGCCGAGTGCTTTTTGCGCGTCGGCACCTGTGATCCCGTAGCGCACCCCGGTGTCAGCGACGAAGAACATGCTGTCGCGACGTTGGCTGTCGGGCTCGATGCCGGTGGTCTGCACGAAGAATCCCGATCCCGGGGTGGAATAGAACTGGGCGACCTTGTCACTGCCGGACGAATCGGCCTGGGCCAGGCGCACCGGTCGGGCGGTACCGGGGATCGGCAGTGCCTTGCCGGTGATCAATGTCAGCTCAGCGTGTTTGCTGCCATCGGAGACGTTCGCGCCGGACAGCGGTTGCCATGACAGACACTGCACCGGTGAATCCTTGGTGTCAACGATGGTCGGGGCTGTATCAGGAAAGTCAGCCACCGGGAGCACGTTCACCATATCCACGCGGGTGCGTTCGAACGGCTGAATCTCACTGTTTCCGGCGGTTATCGGGTTGGAGTTGCGAACGATGGCGGCGGTCAGCGGTGAGATCGCCTGTAACCCCTCGCGGAGCACTACGAAGTGTTGATTGTCGGTCGACAGCTTCACAACATCGCCGTTGTGGTACCTGCTCAGAACGGCAGACAACGGGACCCCGCCCGGGTCGGTGATCTTCGGCGCCACGATGGCCGGCACTTCAGGAATCGCGTTGAGCAGGCCTTCGCTGATCGGGCGCGGGGTCATGCCGCGGATGCCTAATGCGTCGGTCACCGAGCGGTCGGCCATATCCACCCGGGCACGGCGGTTGTCGTAGATCAGATACGCCGAGTCTCGCCCTTGCACCAGCAGCGCCCGGCCGTGGACGAGGGCGCCGGCCTTGTCTCCGAGGTCGGGACTGCCAGCGATCACGGTGCTGGTCACAGTGTTCGAGCCGTCGTTGCGCAGCTCGTCGCACACCGTCCACGCGCGGCCCTTGCCGTCGGTGGCGAAATTCAGCGACGAGGGGGCGCCTGGAATACCGATCAGAAGCCCGCGCGGCTTCTTCGCCAGTTCCGACTCTTTGATGATCACCGGTTTGGCCGGATCACCGACCGCCAACCGTGCCGACGCGAGATTCAGTGCCGGGTGCACCACGCCCTCGATCACCGCATACACCTGACCGGACTCTTTGCCGATGAGGATCTTGTTGTCGTCGATCTTGTCCTGCGGTCGTATCAGCGCCAGCACACCACAGCCCGCGAGCACGACACAGCCGAGGATCAGGCCGGCCGCGTAGGCACGCGACTGCGAACGCATCGGATCATGCAACATACGCACATCCCGGCGCACCAAGGCATGCTCCATACGCCGGACCAGGAAGCGGTAACCGCTGACCTGCCAACGCGTAGTGGGTTTTGAAGGCATACGTGCTCCCCCTACCAGTGCTCACAACTTGCCGACATACCCTAGCCCCGCGTCACCTTCCCAGCACTAATTTAGCGGCCAACCACAGGTGGGTCCCCAGCCGATCCACGCAGGTACTGGTGTCGCGGTCGCCTATCTGTCGGAACGATCGAAACGCCGCGGTGTCGACCCAAACGACACGGCGCCGGCAGGGTCCGCACGAACTACAGCGAACGAACGACACACCATCAGCAGTCAGAAGAATGCCTTGTCATGTCGCCAGACGCGGTAACTGCGGAATCCAGTGAGCGGTCGGACCGAGGATCAGACCGTTGACGGAGTGGTCCTTGATGCTGGCGCGTCGTTGCCGCGGCCGACCGGGCGTCGCTGCTGGCATCGTGCCGGTCGGGTAGCAGGCGCCCGTTCGAGAACACTTGACTGCGGGAAGCAGATCTTCAGCTGAGGCAGTGAATTTGTTCTGAATAACGAACCGATCCGCGCATGACGAGGCCGAGCGGTTCATGACCGCCCGGCCGTGTCGACCACCTCGATCCGATTCCTCGGGAGACCATCATCAGAATGGCAAGAACAGGCCGATGGTCGCACCGATGGCAGCGCCGACCGCGCAACCGATGACGGCGCCGACGAGGAAGAACCAGATACCGATCAGAACGCCGATCGCGCACCCGATCGCCGCGCCCACGAAGACGCCGACGAGCAGAGCGTCATGCAGCAAGCCCTCCACCTCGGGTGGGGTGTTGACCGCGGCGGGGTTCGGTACGCCGGCCGCCGGTGTCAGCGTCAGCGACTTACCCGACGGATCGAGTGCTGGTGTCAGGGCGAAGTTCTGGCCGGTCTCCATACGCAGTGTCGTCGGGATCGCACCGATGATCGCGCCGTCGTCAGCGAGCACGTTGACCGCAGCCGGTGTCACTTCGAACCGTCCCGAAGCCAGATCCACCGTAGCGGTGCGATGATCCGGCGCCAAGGATGTCGTGTAGGAGATAGGCCCATCCACCCCGTTCATCGTGAGGCCTGCCAGGGTGCCCTCACCGTGTGCTGTGGCCGTTGCTATGCCCGTTGCCGACGGTCAATCCATGGCCGGGCGGGATGGCGGCCAGGCGTCACCCCACTCCACGTTCCTCGCACCGCGGTACGCGTCGCCCTGTCGCTTCGAGACTCGGGTCTGCAGTACGCCGTCGTCCGGCGTGCAGAGCTGCATGGTGACCAGGCCCTTGCGTTTGAGTGGATGCCGCAGCATTCGACCCTGCGCGGGCCGGTACGGGGT
Organism: Nocardia asiatica NBRC 100129; assembly: GCF_000308415.1. GTDB lineage: Bacteria > Actinomycetota > Actinomycetes > Mycobacteriales > Mycobacteriaceae > Nocardia > Nocardia asiatica. The sequence goes on from NZ_BAFS01000017.1 coordinate 12,742, forward strand.
TCGAGAGGCGATGACATAAGAAAACTTCTCGTCCTCATGGCCGCGTTCGCCGCCCTTCAGCCGCCTATGGAGGGAAGTCCGGTTGATCCGCGTGCTGAAATGGCACCAGTCCGTGCCCGGGGCGAGCGGGCATGCGCGCTGGTGCGGGCAGGGCGCCACGACCGTCATATCGGAAGCGATCAGCACGTCGCGGGCGGCGAGGATTCTTCGGTGGCCGTCTGGGGTTCCCGGTTCGATGACGGCCACTACTTCCGCGCCGCCAGCAGCTCGGGCAACCAAAGCGGCTTGCTCTGCGTCGGACAGCTCGCTCAGCACATAGGAAATCGTGACCAGGTCGGCTGCGCGGAGTACCTCCTGGTCGGCGAACGAGGCTCGCCGCCACACGGCAGAACGTGTCGCCGCGGCGGTGGCGCCCTGCGCAAGCCTGCGGCCGAGCTGCAGCGCCTCGTCCACCTGATCGAGAACCGTCGCGTCGGTCAGGGAAGGGAACAGTTCCGCCGCGGCCCATAGCGCCGCGCCGGTACCTCCGCCGACGTCGAGAAAGGTCCGCGGCAGGAAGTCGGGGGCCTGCTCGGCGAACCGATCGAGGGCCCTGCGCACGGCGGCCCAGGTTGCGGGCATGCGGTAGGCGGCGTACGCGGTGACATCGGCGGTCGATACGAGGATCGGCGTCGACGCCGGATGCGGGTCCCGATAGCGAGAGATCAGCCGGTCGACCGAAGCGGCGAGTTGCCGCTCGGGAACGCCCACACACGCCCGGTCCAGGGCTTCGATGAGTTCGACGGGCAACTCCACCCGAAAGCTCCTCCGTGTCGACTGGGTCGTCATTCTGACATGTCGGCCCACGCCCACTGGTCAGCGGTGACCGACGACCCGCACCGGGTGGCGGACAATGCCTCGGCGGTGCTGCTGCTGACCGACTGGCCGCAATACCGATCGCTGGATTGGCGGGGATCGCCGCGGCGATGCGGCATCCGATCGACACCCGTAATCTCCTCAATTGTGCGATGGCCGCGGCAGCAGGGCTGCAATGGACCGGCACCGGACGGGCAGCCCTCGAGCTGACGGTGTAGCTAATCGTGAAGGCGGTTCGCCGCTCAGGAGGCCCAGGGGCCGATGCCGCCGACCTTCTCGATTCGGATGCGGGTGAGATAGCCGGGGGTGCGTCCGCCGGGGGAACTGGGCGTTCGGGCTGGCCAAAGTCTTGGCGAGCTCACGGAGCAGTTCGGGTGCGCCGCCCTCCACGACGCGGGCGGTGCCGGTGATCGACAGGTATGGGCGCATCACCTCGCCGCGTTCCTGGGACAGAATTGTCACCGCCACGCGCGGGTCGCGGCGGACATTGCGGATCTTCTGGTAGACGCCCAGGTGGGCGGTGACGAGTTCGTCGCCCTCCGGCGTCGATCGCAAAGCCACCCAGACGACCGATACCTGTGGGCTGCCGTCCGGGTTGATGGTCACCAAGGTCGCGTCAGCGCCGGAACCGATGAGTGCGCGTGCGGCGTCGTCGAGTCTCATGTGCTTTTCGACTATCTGATCGGCGCTTTCATTCCCGCGCGGGCGCCACAGTCCTGCTGGGGTACCGCGGGCTGCCGGCGAAGATCGCGAGGCAGCCGCGGGCTAACAGCCGTGGTCAGTGTTCGCACCGGTTACGTGACGACGAAGACTCCCTTCCCGGGAACATGCGGGAAGTTGGTCGCGATGAGGACTTCCACCCGGCCGAGGCCAGAGGGTATGCGGACAGGCACCCAGACATCCGCGACGTTCTCCTCGGCCGGTGTGGCGTCATCGAGCCAGATCGAGGGGAGGGTGCCCAGCTCGCCGGTGTCGGAGTTCCGCCACGACACGGTGACCTCCGCGCCGCAGGAGCCGCCCGGCCGGTCGGGGCTGAAGACGAACTCCGGCCGCAGCCAGAGCGTCGCGTTGTCGGCGTAGTTGCGGTCGGGGTCGTATCGGGCGGCGATCATGCCGATACCCGCGCCCTCGCCGCCGCACAGGGTTCGCGCCGGGGGGACGCCGAGGGGCAGCGCGGATGCGGACGGGGTGGACACGGCAAGTGCGCCTATGGCCAGAGCCAGGACCGCCACACCACGACAGACATTCACCGCTGCTCCCTTCGCCGGAACCAGAACTTGTCTGTCTGAAGTGTCGACTCTAGTTCGCTGTGTGTTAACGGTTCTGGTGGAAATGAGGAGCTGAGCGGCGGAAACCACAGCTGTTACCGCTGGATAAGCGAGGAGGGCGGTACTGATCGCTGGATAGATGTCCGGTCGAGTATCTGACGGGCAAACAGGACGGCCCGGATGGGACGGTCCTGCGACACGACCGAGAGCAGGGCCGGGAAAGCGCGAATCCACGCGGCGCGCGGCCCCGCGGTCGCAGCCGCTACACGTCAGCCGCCGTGCCCGGCGTTGCCGCGGAGACAGTTGCTCCTGGACCGGGCGCCGTTGACCGGCCCAGGAGAACGTCCTCCGGGGTCAACCGGCGACTGCGGAGCGCAGATGGGCGCGCTCGGCGGTAGCGGCCAATTCCGCGTTGAAGCGGTCGGCGGCTTCGATATTGCCCAGGTGGCCGGTGGGCCACACATGGTAGGCGGCCAAGTGGCCGGTCTCGGCGAGGGCGTCGGCGATGCGGCGCGACATACGTTCGGGCAGCAAGCGGTCGTGTGCGCCCGCGATCACCGTGGTGGGCACGGTGAGGGCCGCGGCGGCTTCGGCGAGATCCATGTCGGCGAGCGCTGCGGCGTGCCTGCCGCGGGTGAGCGGCCGGCACGAGCGCACGATGCCGAGGGCGAACTCCACCTGGTCGTCGGTCGCGTGTGGCGTCATCACGCGCGCCTTGAGCAGTGCGCTGACCGGCCAGCCGCCCGGCAGCGGGACCGGGGCGGTGAGCAGTGTCTCCGCGATGATCATCGGCATGCGCACGGTGGCGCCGAGCACGGTGATGGGCCGGTCCGCCAGCGTCAGCGGCTTGTTCAGCAGCGGAAGCAGATCGGTGTCGTAGCGGATATTGCCCGAGGAACTGTTCAACAGCACGGCGGCGGCGGCTTGCTTGCGGACCTGCTCCGGATAACGAGCGGCCCACGCCTGCACGGTGATGCCGCCCATGCTGTGGCCGACCAGGACGGCGCGCTGCCCGGGGCGCAGCGTCGCGTTCAGGACCGCAGACAGATCGTCGGCCAGCGATTCCTTGCTGGGCAGCGACTTGCCGCATTCGCTGGCGCCGTGGCCGCGCTGGTCGTAACAGACCACGCGGTACCGGTCGGCGAACGCGTTGATCTGCGGGTTCCAGTACTCGATGCTGCAGCTCCAGCCGTGGATCAGCACGATGACGTCGCCCTTGGCAGGACCGTACGCGTGTACTCGAAGGCGGGCGCCGTCTGCGGTGGTGACGGGGATGACCGCGTGACGGGCGGTGGGGGCGTTCAATGACGCGGTGCGGAACGTACGGGACCGCAGTCCGGCACGGTATTCGGCGGTCAGCGCGCCATTGCGCGCGTCGGCCAGCGTCCTCATCGACTTCACCAGCATCGAGCACTCCTTTGTGTCCACCGTCACCGTACAGTGCAAGCAGGGTGCTTGCTAGTGCTAGCGCCGTAGGACGGTATTCCTGGTCTATATCGGGGAGTACCCCCGGAATCGCTACGGCAAAAGATCATTTCCGGCACGAAACTCGGACGCGATGAATCGGGCTTGTCGGAGTTCGATGCCGGGATCGCAGCCGGCGTAGCGCCGCGCTGCGGTGGCAGTCGCGACCGCCGCACGGTTACCGTTGACCTCGTGGACATCGCGCGCACTGCTTCCGGCCCCGTGACGGAACCGGGCCCCGAGCCGAGGACAGGTCGGCGTGGCATCGCGCTCCCCCTGCTCATGGCGGGAGTCGGAATAGGTGTCGGCGTGTTGCTGCACCTGCGCGATCCGCATATCGAAGGCTCCTACGGCACCTGCCCGGTCTACGCTCTGACCGGCTGGTACTGCCCCGGCTGCGGCGGCATGCGGGCCGTGCACAACCTCACCGATGGGCAGGTCATCGACGCGCTGCACAGCAACTTGCTCGCGCTTCCGCTGGTCCTCGCGTTCGCGGTGTGGGTGACGGACTGGACCGTGCGGGCATGGCGTGGTCAGAAGATGCGGCTGCCGTCGATCAGCCGCACCGCGATGTGGAGTTTCTTCGCGTTCCTGGCGATCTACACGGTGTTGCGCAATACGCCGTGGGGAACCTTGTTCACACCGGTGTAACAATCCGGGATCAGGGCATCCGCAAGTATGAACGATTCGCTGAAGACCAGGGTGCGGCAGAAGTTGCTGCGCCAGCTCGTGGAAGATCCGCGCGACACCGAACACGACGACCCCCGGCAGATCGCCGTGGAAACCGATCTGGACGCGCTGGCCAACGTCCCGGAGGACGATCCGCTCGTCGAGGAACTGGCGGCGCGCTATCTCGTGTTCTGATCAGGCGGTCGAGGCGCCGCCGAAGGGCGGCAGCTGCGGTAGTCGCTCGGCGCGCAGCCAGCTGTCCCACAGCGATCGCAGCGGCACCAGACTGTAGTGCCCCGCCAGGTCGGTGAACTCCTCGGTGGTCACCGAGGAGTGCCGGTAGCGGATGGTCCACTCGCGGAGCAGATCGAAGAACGGCGAGTCGCCGAGTTCCAAGCGCAGGGCATGCAGGGTCAGGGCGCCGCGTTTGTAGACGCGGTCGTCGAACATGCGCAGCGGTCCCGGATCGCCGATGACGATGTCCTGCGGTTCGCGAGAGAGGTTGTGCCGAGCGGCTCGGGCCAGCTGGTCGGTGGTGGGTCCGCCCGCCGCCTCCGACCAGATCCATTCGGCGTAGCAGGCGAAACCTTCGTGCAGCCAGATGTCTCGCCACTGCCGGATGGTGAGGCTGTTGCCGAACCACTGGTGCGCCAGTTCGTGGGCGACCAGCCGTTCGGCGCCGCGGCGGCCGTCGCAGTGGTTGGCGCCGAAGATCGAGATGCCGTGGGCCTCGATCGGGATCTCCAGCTCGTCGTCGGTGACGACCACGGTGTAGTCCTGGAACGGGTAAGGGCCGAACTTCTCGCTGAAGACCTCCAGCATCTTCGGCTGACGAGCGAAGTCGTAATCGAAACTGGCGCGCAGACGCGACGGCAGGACGGCGTGCATCGGCACCAGGGAGTGCGAGGAACCGATCCGGTGCTTGGAATAGTGGCCGATCTGGATGGTGGCCAGGTAGCTCGACATCGGTTCGGGCTGCTCGTACACCCACGTGGTCTGACTGGCTTTGGTCTGCTTGCGCAGCAAGGTCCCGTTGGCCACCGCGTAGTACGGTGAATCGGTGGTGATCGAGATCCGGTAGCTCGCCTTGGAACTCGGGTGGTCGTCACAGGGAAACCAGGACGCCGCGCCATTGGGCTGGCTGGCCACGAGCGCCCCTTCGGTGAGTTCCTCCCAGCCCACTTCGCCCCAGGGGCCGCGCACCGGTTTCGGGGCGCCGCCGTACTGCACCACGAGCGAGAGCACGCCGCCCGCCGGAATCCGCTGGTTCGGCGTGATCACAAGCTTGCCGTGCTGGTGGGTGAACTTCGCGGCCTTGGCGCCGTTGACCGACACCTTCGACACGCTCAACGCCTGGGAGAGATCGAGCGCGAACCGAGGCCGCACCTCGGTGGTCACCGCGGTGATCACGGCGCGGCCGGCGAGCCGGTTGGCGGCCACCCGGTAGGACAGCTCGAGCTCGTACCGGGAGACGCGGTACCCGCGGTTGCCGTTCTGCGGAAGGTAGTCATCGATGGGGGCTTCGTAGAACTTGCCCGCCATCAGCGCGTCCCGGGATCGCCCGTGAACCAGGGCGCGATCGGGTTGCCCCACCAGCGCGTCGAGGCGGGCACCGTGTCCCCGCGCATGACCAGCGAGGCCGGGCCGACGGTCGCGCCGTCGCCGAGCGCGGAAGCGGGCAACGCCACGCAGTGCGGACCGAGGGTGGCGCCCGCGCCGATGGTGACGGTGTCCATCGCCATGATCCGGTCGTGGAACAGGTGGGTCTGCACCACACAGCCGCGTTCCACGGTCGCGCCGTCGCCGAGAGTCACCAGGTCCGCCTCCGGTAGCCAGTAGGACTCGCACCATACCCCGCGGCCGATGTGCGCGCCGAGACCGCGAAGCCACAAGTTCAGCACGGGCGTCCCGGTCGCCGCGCGCGCGAACCACGGAGCGGCAACCGTTTCCACGAAAGTGTCGGAGACCTCGTTGCGCCAGACGAACGAACTCCACAGCGGGTGCTCCCCGGTGCGGATGCGGCCGACCAGCAACCATTTGGCGGCCACCGCGCTCGCTCCCGCGACAGCGCCCGCCGCGAGCAGCACCAGCCCGCTGAGCACCCCGGCGGCCAGATGGCCGAAGGTTCGCGCGAGCCAGGCCAGGGTGAACAGCACGCCGAGGCCGATCGCGAAGGTGACCAGGACCGGGATCAAGCGGCAGGTTTCGACGACGCCCCGGGCGACGCGCAGGCGGGCGGGCGGGTCGAAGGTGCGCGCCGTATCGGCGCTCTCCGCGGCGCGGCGCAGCCGGACCGGCGGACTGCCCAGCCAAGACGAACCGGGCTTCGCCTTCGACGGCGCCGCCGACAGCACCGCCACCAGCCCGTTCTTCGGAACCCGTCGGCCGGGCGCGGTCATCCCGGAGTTGCCGAGGAAGGCGCGTTTGCCGACCTTGGCCTCACCGATGCGCAGCCAGCCGCCGCCGAGTTCGTAACCGGCGATCATGGTGTCGTCGGCCAGGAACGCCCCGTCGGCGACGGTGGTGAACTTCGGCAGCAGCAGCACCGTGGACGCCTCCACGCTCTTGCCCACCTTGGCGCCGAGCAGGCGCAGCCACACCGGAGTGAGCAGGCTCGCGTACAGCGGGAACAGGAACGTGCGCGCGGAGTCCAGCAGTCGCTCCGTGGCCCACGCCTGCCAGCCGACGCGGCTGCGCACCGGGTGGTAGCCCTCGGTCAGGCCGATGCTCAGCAGCCGGACCGCGACGATGGTCGCCCCGGCGTAGACGCCCAGACTGAGCAATGTCGCGAGGGGAAGTACGGCGAACGCGCGCACCGCGCCGTCGGCGAGCGTGCGGGTGTCGCGAATGAACCAGGCGAGGAACGCGCCGCCGGCGCCGATACCGAGAATCGGCATGGCGGCCAACGCCATCGACGTGATGCCGAAGATGCCGACCCAGTGCCGGGCCCGCCGAGGCGTGTGCGCCGGCCAGCGGTGCTGGGCCTTGCCGACCTTCACCGCGGGCGAACCGGCCCACTCCTGCTCCGCCTTCACCTTGCCCGCCACCGCGGAACCCGGCGCGACCTCGGCATTCTTGCCGACCTTCGTGCCGGGCAGCAAGATCGAGCGCGAGCCGACCACCGCGCCGGGGCCGACGGTGATCGGCCCGAGGTGCACCACGTCGCCGTCGATCCAGTACCCGGACAGGTCGACCTCCGGCTCCACGCTGCAACCGTCGCCGAGTTCGAGCATGCCGGTCACCGGGGGGAGGCTGTGCAGATCGACTCCCGCACCGATCTTCGCGCCGAGCGCGCGGGCGAACGGCACCATCCACGGCGCTCCGGAGAGGTTCTCGGCGCCGCTGGCCTCGGAGAGGCGGACGGCGGCCCACAGGCGTAGATGCACCGAGCCGCCGCGCGGGTAGCGGCCCGGCCCGATACCGCGCAGCAGCAGCCGCGCCCCGGCCACGCAGATCGCCATGCGGCCGGGCGGGGAGATGAACAGCAGGAACGCCGTGAGCGTCCACCACCACGACAGCTGCGGCAGCCAGGGCAGCGAACCGGACCAGGCGGCGATGTTGCCGACGATCGCCAGCCAGGTGAGCCACTGCAATCCGGTGAGGGTGGTGAGCGGAATGGTGGCCAGCACCTGCGCCGCCTGTGCGAGCCGTGGCGTCGGGCGCACCGTCCGCTCGGCGACGGCCACGGCGGGCGTGGTCTGCTCCAGCAGGTCGGCCAGCGCGCCGAGGCGGGGATGATCGTAGACGTCGGCGACGGCGATCTGCGGATACCGTTCGCGCAGCGCCGTGACCAGCTGCGCCGCCGCGAGCGAGCCGCCGCCGAGGTCGAAGAAGTCCGCGTCGAGGTCGCCGACCTCCGCGCCGAGAATGGCGTCCCACAGTCCCGCGACCCATTGCGCGGTGCCGGTGAGGTCGTTGTCGTCGTCGTCCTCGGCGGCGTTGGGCAGCGGCCAGGGCAGCGCGTCGCGGTCGACCTTGCCGGATGTGCGAGTGGGTAGCTCCTCGACGACGGCGAGCCTGGGCACCAGCGGAGCGGGAAGTCGTTCGGTGAGGACGGCGCGGGCGGCCTTGGCGTCGAAGTCCGGCCCCGGGCCGGTCAAATAGCCGACCAGGATCTTGTTGCCCGCTTTGGTGGTCCGGATGGCCGCCGCGGCTCCGGTGACACCGGGTAGATGCTGTAGCGCGTTATCGATTTCGCCGAGTTCGATGCGCCGCCCGCCGAGCTTGATCTGATCGTCGGCGCGACCGAGGAAGACCAGTCCGGCGCTGTCGTTGCGGACCAGGTCGCCGCTGCGGTACGCGCGCTCCCAGCCGACGGAGGGCAGCGGCGCGTACTTCTCGGCGTCCTTGACCGGGTCGAGATAGCGAGCCAGACCGACGCCGCCGATCACCAATTCGCCGGATTCGCCCTCGGCCACCGGGCTACCCGCCGAATCCACCACGACCAGATCCCAGCCATTGAGCGGCAGCCCGATGCGAATCGGCCACCGGCCGTCCAATCGCGCGGCGCATGCGACGACCGTCGCTTCGGTGGGGCCGTAGGTGTTCCACACCTCGCGAGCCGAATCACCGTTCCCGGCCAGACGTTCGGCGAGTTCCGGCGGGACGGCCTCGCCGCCGAAGATGAGCAGGCGCACGGCCTCCAGCGCCTCCACCGGCCAGGTCGCCGCCAACGTCGGTACGGTCGAGACCACGCTGATCTCCCGCCGCACCAGCCAGGGACCGAGATCGGCGCCGGTGCGCACCAGCTCACGCGGGGCGGGCACCAGGCAGGCGCCGTTGCGCCAGGCCAGCCACATCTCCTCGCAGGACGCGTCGAAGGCCACCGACAGACCGGCGAGCACCCGGTCGCCGGGGCCGATCGGGGCGTCACGCAGGAACAGGTCGGCTTCGGCGTCGACGAACGCGGCGGCGTTGCGGTGGGTGACGGCAACGCCTTTCGGGGTGCCGGTGGAACCGGAGGTGAAGATGATCCAGGCGTCGTCGCCGGGGCCGGGCAGCGTCGACCAGGTGTCCTCGCGCCGCAGCTCCGCGGCGCGGATGCCCGCGGCGGTGGTCTCGATGCCGTCGGCGGTCACGATCGCGGTGACCTGCGCCTCCCCGAACACCAGCTGGGCGCGCTCGTCCGGGTCGTCGGCGTCGACCGGCACGTACGCGGCCCCGGAATACAGGACGGCGAGGATGGTCACGTAGAGCCCGCGGGTGCCCGACGGCATCCGCACGCCGACCCGGTCGCCCGGCCGCACGCCGGCCGTGGCGAGACGGGCCATGGTCTTCTCGATCTCGACGACCAACTCCAGGTAGGACAGCGTCACCTGGCCGTCATCGATCGCGGGGGCGTCGGGATGGGCGAGGGCCGTTGCGGTCAGGATGTCCACGAGGGTCCTGGCCTCGGGCGCGCGGTCGCCGCGCGACAACGGGCGCGCCGGTGCGTGGACGTCTGTCTCGAGCATGGTGCTCTGCGCACCTCCCATCGGCCTGCCTCACACTTTCCTGTTGTTGTGTCATAGCTGGGTTACCAAACGGCAAACACCGCTACGGCCAGCTGTCCACGGTACCCGGGGTTGTCGTCGCTTGTTGGGCACCGGACCGGCTGCCGGATCGGTAGGCGCTGCGCGTGTTGTTGCAGGTGGAATCGTGATTTGCCGCTGCGGCTGGCCGAAATGCTGGTCGCCGGGCAGTCCGCTGGGTTCGCCGGAAGATCGCTGGCACCGAGGTGTGATTCGGCTCATCGAAGCGGTCCGTGCCTCGCCGATGTCATGGTGCCGACGCTTGGAGCGTCCCGGTCGCACGGCGCTACGTGCGACTGCCAGGCGGATCAGCTCGTTCAAAAATCGATCTGCGGAGGAGGGGCGGGCATCGGCTGTTGGGAGCTGCGTGAAAGCCCCAGGAAGGCGCGGCGCGCGTGTTGTCGTGGGGGTGCTTGTAATGGCTCCGGTGTGGTGGTTATGTCCACGCGGTGCTCATGGCAGCTCGGGTCGAACGTGGTTGACAGTGCCGGGGCGCTTCTGCCACTCTCGGGTCAGGTCATGAGTGCCAGCGTCAAGCCCCGGCTTGCTGGCCGGCAACCCTCCTCCGCGGTGGGGTGCTCCGGGTGACGACCCGGCCGCCGCCCGACCGGGCGCGGCAAGCGCGGACTCGATGAATCATGCGATCACGGGTCCTTGAGCCGACGGGATTTCACGTGACGATTACCGCTGTCGACAATTCCTGTGCCGCACTCGCCCCAGTCTCGGGTGCCGAATTGCGCGTGCCGCTGGTGCAGGGTGGAACGGCGACCTACGCCAACTTCGACTACGCGGCGAGCGCGCCGGCGTTGACGCAGGTGACCGACCGGGTGCAGCAGTTGCTGCCGTACTACGCGAGCGTGCACCGCGGTGCGGGCTACGCCTCGCGGATCTCCACGGAGTGCTACGAGGCCGCCCGCGGGTCGGTCTCCCGATTCCTCGACGCAGCCGACGACCAGGTGGTGGTCTTCACCCGCAACACCACCGACTCGCTGAACCTGCTCGCGGCCTGCGTTCCAGGCGACACCGTGGTGCTCGACATCGAACACCATGCGAACTTCCTGCCGTGGAACAGGCAGGGCCGCCGAGTCGTCGCCGCCGCCGACACGGTCGAGGAGACCGTCGGCAGGTTGGTCGCCGAACTGTGCAGCAGGCCCGCCGCATTGCTCGCGGTGACCGGCGCGTCGAACGTGACGGGGGAGGTGCTCCCGCTCGAGCGGCTGGCCACCATCGCCCACCAGTGCGGCGCCCGGATCCTGGTGGACGCCGCCCAGTTGGCGCCGCATCGGCGAATCAGCCTGCGGGACAGCGGAATCGACTACCTTGCGTTCTCCGGGCACAAGCTGTACGCGCCGTTCGGCGCGGGTGTGCTGGTGGGCAGGCGCGATTGGCTCGACGCGGCGCAGCCCTATCTGGCGGGCGGCGGGGCAGTGCGCGAGGTGCGTACCGACGGGGCCGAGTGGGCGCCGGCTCCGCAGCGGCACGAAGCCGGGTCGCCGAACGTGCTCGGCGCCGCCGCGCTGGCCGCCGCCTGTGACGCGCTCTGTGCCATCGACGCGGAAACCCTCGCCGCGCACGAACACCGGCTGGCCGACCGGCTGCGCGACGGCTTGGCCGCGATTCCCGGCGTCCAACTGCTGCGCATCTGGACCGACAGCCCGGACGCCGTCGGCATCGTCGCTTTCACGCTCGATGATTTCGTCCCGGGACACGTCGCGGCCTATCTGTCCGCCGAACACGGCATCGGCGTGCGGGACGGACGCTTCTGCGCCCACCCGCTGCTCACCCGTCTCGGACTGGACGGTGCACTGCGCGCCAGCATCGGCCTCGGCACCACCTCCGCCGACGTGGACCGCCTGATCGATGCGATCGCCACCCTCGTAGGAACTGGTCCCACCTGGAACTACGCCCTTACCGGCGGCGTGTGGAACCCCACCCCGGAAACCCGCCCCTTCAACTCCACCGCCCCCACCGGCGCCGCCCCCTGCCTCGTCGGCTGACACCGCGCTTGCCGTCAGTTCGGCGCGGGCCCCTCGCCGCAGGTATAGCATTGATGCTATGGCGTGGGGTACTGTTGAGTTGGAACCGGAGGTACGCGATTGGGTGGAAAGGCTCCCCTCGGTCGCATTTGCCAGAGTGGCGTTCTATATCGATCTGCTTGCGGACAAGGGGCCACTGCTCGGCGAGCCGTATACCCGACAGTTGGACGGTAAGTTGCGGGAACTGCGGTTTTACTTGGACAGTTTCGCGGTCCCGGCTCACCTACTGGATTGCGCCCGGGCGTCGGATCGTGATGCTGACCGTATTCGTCAAGACGAGAATGCGGGAGCATGCCGAGATCGAGCGAGCGCGGCGAGCGTTCGACCTCTGCATCGCAGAGCGGCACACGGCCGAGGAGGATGAAGTAAATGGCTGAGCGCGGTGAGTGGGCGGACATCAGAGACCGCCGGATGCAGGAACCCGGTGCTGCGGAGGCTTACGAAGCGGCCCGGTTGGCCTATGAACTGGGTCGAACGATTCGGCGCATGCGCGAGGAGCGGGGCTGGAGTCAGACCGTATTGGCCGAGGCCGCGGGTATGACGCAGTCCGCGGTGGCCAGGTTCGAGGCGGGTGGGACGGTGCCGAGTCTTCCCGTGCTGGAGCGTTTGGCTCGCGCGCTCGACGCGGAGTTGATCGTGCAGGTGCGGCCGAAGGTGGCGTAGCCGCGTCGGCTCAGTCGCCCAGAGCGGTCGGGCGGTAGTAGCGCCCGTTGTAATACAGCAGTGGTGCGGCGGCGGGCTTCTCGTCGGTGTTGTCGTGCACCCGGGTGACCAGGCCGACGACGAAGGTGTGGTCGCCGATGGGGATCAGCTGGTGCACGGTGGCGCGCATCCAGATCGGGGTGCCGTGCAGGACCGGTTCGCCGGTGTCGAGGGTGGTCCACAAGGCGCGGTCGGTGAAGCGCTCCTCGGCGGTCCGGGAGAACCGATGCGCCAGATGCTGCTGGTGTTCGCCGAGGAAGTGGATGACGACGGACTCGGCGTCGAGCATGGCGGACAGGCTGGAGGAGGTGTGCGCGATGTTGAACGAGACCAGCGGCGGGTCCAGTGAGAGCGAGGCGAATGAGGTCGCGGTGAAGCCGACCGGCCCCTGTGGCGAGTGCAGCGTGACGACGGTGACGCCCGCCGGATAGTGGCGCATGGACGCGCGATACTGCTCCGCGGTGATGCCGCTCAGGTCATCGGGAATTCGTAGTTCCGTCTCGGGGCGTGGTGCGTCGGTCACATGACGAAACTACGCCCGGATTTTCCGGTCCCGCGAGGGGTGTGTTGGTTCGGCACTGTTTCGCGGCCCTCGCCGCGATCAGTCCACGTCGATCGGAAGACCGGCGGTGATCCGCAGCAATTCGGGGAACGACGTGCGGAAGACGGTGTTCGGGTGTCCGCCCGCCGCCCAGATCTCGCGGTGGCGCCCCAGCGCGTTGTCCACCCAGGTGGGCAGGTTGGTCGGGTGGCCGACCGGCGCGACGCCGCCGATGGGCTGACCGGTCACTTCGCGCACCGTATCGGCGGGAGCGCGGGTCAACGTCCCTTCCAGGCGCGCACCGGTCCGTGCCAGATCGACCTGGTGTTCGCCCGACACCAGCAGGAGGACCGGGTCGTCGTCGAGTAGGAAGACCAGCGATTTCGTGATCGCCCCCACGTCGACGCCGAGTGCCCGCGCGGCGTCCACCGCGGTGCGCGTCGGTTCCGGCTGGGTGACGATGAGACCGTGATGACCCCGGGAGATGAGGGTGTCGGCGACCCGGCAGGCGACCGGTGGCAATGACGACCTGCGCATCTCACCAGGGTAGAGCGATTGCGGACGGTACGCCGGACAAGTCGCGCGGCCGGTTCAGTATTCCGGGTAGCCTTCGCTGGGGCCGAGCATCCCGGCGATCCGCTCGCGGGTGATCCGGGCCAGTTCGGTCAGGTCGCGCGCGGAGACTTGTTCGTGCGCAACCGCTTCGAAGGCGCGGTCGACATCCCGCGGGGACAGCGCGAGCAATTCGAGATCTGCCTTGGTCAGCAGGGCCTCGTGATCCGGATATGGTCGGGCGTCGCTCAATGTCGTGGCCCAGGTGACGTTGCAGCAGCACGCGTACAGGGCGTGCACCGCGCGGGCGCGCGGCATTTCGTTGAACCGGTCCAGACCTATTCCCCGATGCATCAGCATGGTGTCCTCCGAAACCGATGAATGAGGTTTGCTGACTCGACCATGATCCGCCGTCGGGCGAGTCGGGAACCAGTTCGCCACCGCATTTTTTGCACAGGGTTTACCCGCTGCGGAGTTTCACCGCGAATCCTCGCACGCCGCGAACTCCCGGGCCGGGACACCGGGCGCGCGTCGCCTCGATACGCTGTACAAATGACTGATTGGCAGGCTTTCACCGTCGAAACCAAGGATCACGTCGCGCAGGTGACGCTGACCGGCCCCGGCAAGGGCAACGCGATGGGTCCCGACTTCTGGCGTGAGCTGCCGGAGGTCTTCGGAGCGCTGGACGCCGACCCCGACGTGCGCGCGATCGTGCTGACCGGTTCCGGCAAGCACTTCTCCTATGGTCTGGACCTGCCCGCGATGAGCGGCACCTTCGGTCCGCTGATGGCCGAGCGCGCCCTGGCCGCACCGCGGACCGACTTCCTCACCGAGCTGCGCAAGATGCAGGCTTCGGTCACGGCGGTGGCGGACTGCCGCAAGCCGGTGATCGCGGCGGTGTCGGGCTGGTGCATCGGCGGCGGGCTGGATCTGATCGCGGCGGTCGACATCCGCTACGCCAGCGCGGACGCCAAGTTCAGCTTGCGTGAGGCCAAGGTCGCGATCGTCGCCGACATCGGCTCGCTGCACCGGCTGCCCGGCATCATCGGCGAGGGGCACCTGCGGGAGCTGGCCTACACGGCCAAGGACATCGACGCCGCCCGCGCGGAGAAGATCGGCCTGGTCAACGACGTCTTCCCGGATCAGGAAGCGGCGCTGGACGCGGCGCACGCGACCGCGCGCGAGATCGCCGCCAACCCGCCGCTGGTGGTGCAGGGTGTCAAGGACGTGCTGGATCAGCGCCGCGTGGACGAGGTCGCCGCGGGCCTGCGCTACGTCTCCGCGTGGAATGCCGCGTTCCTGCCCTCGGAGGATCTCACCGAGGCGATCAAGGCCGTCTTCGAAAAGCGCCCGCCCGAATTCCGCGGCCAGTGACTCCCGCGGCGCGTCCATATCGCAGTGGGCGCGCCGTGCTCCGGCCCCAAGGGTGGGTATCGAGGGTGGGCAAGGTGATTCGCCTCAGGGTTGCGTCGCACTCACCCTAGGGGTGGCTGTGCGAGGCGCCGATCGTCCATATCGTTTGAGACGTCAGAAATTTCGCCTCGCATTCAGGAGCAAAACCAATGCGTATCAAGTCCTTCCTCGCCGCTGGTCTGCTGGCCACCGCTGCCGTCGCCGGGGTGTCGACGGCCGCTTCGGCCTCGGCCGCGCCGGTTTACCAGGACGTCGCCTACAGCGGCACCTACGTCGGCACTTACGCCACGCTGTACGCCTGCCGCGCCGACGGCGAGTCGCCGAGCACCGGCGGCTACTACTGGGAGTGCATCGAGACCTGGAACGGCTGGGACCTCTACATCTACTACTGATCCACCTGTCACAGAGAAGGGGCATCCGGCATCCGGGTGTCCCTTTTCGCCTGCCGCGGTTCGAATTTCAGTTCATACGACAAAAGCGGGGAATCCGTTCCGGACTCCCCGCTTTCTCGTGCCACCGGGCTTTCAGTGTCCGCCCTGGTCCTTCAGACGCTGGATGGACGCCTCCACCTCGGCCTCGGCCTCGGCGCGACCGACCCACTCCGAGCCCTTGACGTACTTGCCGGGCTCGAGGTCCTTGTAGCGCTCGAAGAAGTGCTTGATCGCGGCCAGTTCGAACTCCGGGACGTCCTTCAGATCCTGGATGTGATCCCAGCGCGGGTCGCCGGCGGGCACGCACAGGACCTTGTCGTCGCCGCCCGCTTCGTCGGTCATCTTGTACATCGCGACCGGACGCGCTTCCACGATCACACCCGGGAACACCGAGTCGGGCAGCAGGACCAGCGCGTCCAGCGGGTCACCGTCCTCGCCGAGGGTGTTCTCGATGTAGCCGTAGTCGGCGGGGTAGACCATGGACGTGTACAGGAAGCGGTCGAGCCGGACCCGGCCGGTCTCGTGATCGACCTCGTACTTGTTCCGGGAACCCTTGGGGATCTCGATCGTGACGTCGAACTCCACGCCATCTCCTTCGTGCATCGGTGCCGAGCCTGCGACTCGGCTTGTTTCGGCGACTGCCGACTCGGCCGCTGCGGAGTGCGCCGACTCGCCAGGTTGTTCGGGGGAACGTTTGCGCAACGAGGATAGTGTGGGCGGCGGGGACATGGGTGCGGCAGGCGGCTGCTGCGGGAATCGGTCAGGAGAGCGGCGGCGACGTGTTTGGTGGCAACGAGAACATCGGTGGGCTGGCCGCCCGGCGGCGCCGCAACAGATGGATCTGGATATCGACCACGCTGATCGTGCTGCTCGCCGTCGCCGTGGTGGCGCTGGTCACGGTGCGCCCGTGGACCGACGAGTTCCGGCACGGCGGGCTGACCATCGCCGCCGCGCCCGCGCCGGTCGAGCCGTCGCCCCGGGTCACTCCGGCCCGGTCGGCCGGTTCGGCGCCGAGTCCCGCCGGGATCGCCGCCGCGCTGGCGCCGGTGATCGGCAATCCGGACCTCGGCGCGTTCGCGGGCCAGGTGACCGACGCCGACAGCGCGATGGTGCTGTGGAGCGGTGACGCGAACCGGCCGATGATCCCGTCGTCCACCGCGAAGATCCTCACCACGGCGGCAGTCCTGCTCACGTTGCCCGCCGAGCACCGGGTGACGACGAAGGTGGTCGCCGGTGCGGCGCCGAACGAACTGGTGCTGGTCGGTGGCGGCGATCCGACGCTCACCGCGCAGCCGGACGGCAAAGGGTACTACCCGAACGGGCCGCGCCTGTCCGACTTGGTCGACCAGATCAGGACCACGGGCCGCCAGGTGGACACGATCGTGGTCGACACCTCCGCCTACTCCGGACCCACCATGGCGCGGGGCTGGGACCCGATCGACATCCCCGAGGGTTCCATCGCCCCGATCGAGCCGGTGATGCTCGACGGCGGCCGCTTGCAACCGCTCGTCGAGTACTCGCCGCGTACCGCTACGCCCGCACTGGACGCCGGCCGGCGACTGGCCGTCGAATTGGGGCTCGACCCGGCGCGGGTGCGGGCGGGCGTCGCGCCCGCGGGTGCGGCCGAGATCGCCTCGGTCCGCTCGGCGCCGCTGCGTGACCGGCTGCGCGACATGATGGTGTATTCCGACAACGTGCTCGCCGAGGCGATCGGCCGGGAGTTGGCCGCCGCGACCGGCGGCTCGGCCTCCTTCGACGGCGGGGTCGCCGCGGTGCGCACGGCGCTGAGCGCGGCAGGTTTCGATCTGGCCGGCCTGGATATGCACGACAGCAGCGGGCTTTCGGTCGATGACCGGATTCCCGCCCGATTGCTCGACCGGGTCGTGGCGACCGCGGCCAAGCCCACCGGCGCCACGGCGGTGCAACCGGCCGGTACCAAGGCCAAGCCGGAGAACGACCGCACCGCGGCCATCTTGGCTCCGATGCTCGACGCGCTGCCGGTCGCGGGCGCTACCGGCTCGCTCACCAGCCGCTACGTCGCCCGCGACCGCCAGGCCGCGGGCTGGGTCCGGGCGAAGACCGGAACTCTGTCGGTGTCCAGCGCGTTGGTCGGGTATGTGCTGGACGCCGATGGGCGGGTGCTGACCTTCGCTCTGATGTCGAACGATCGACCGCCGGAGGTGAGCAGGCCCGCGTTGGACGCGATCGCAGGCACGCTGCGAAACTGTGGATGCACGTGACGGGTGGTTGATCATGACCCAGCAAGGTTCCGACACAGCCGAGTTCGGCTCCGCGGGCGTGGCCGAGCGGCGCAAGGCCCGCTCGGGTCTGTCCGGCGTGGTCGATTGGCGTCTGGCCGCGCGAACCGGCTCGGCGCTCGCGCCAGCGGGTCCGCGCACGTCGCGCTACTCGGCCGAGCAGGTCGTGGCCGAACTCGCGGATTCCTCCGTGCGGGCCGAGGCGCCGGTTCGTGAGGTCAGCGGGTTGCTGGACGACCGGCCGGTCCCCGCGGCCAGGATCGTCGACCGGCCGGGGTGGATCCAGGCCGCCGCCGACTCGATGGCCCAGCTCACCGGAACCGGTGGGGCGCTCGCCGAACGCAAGCTGCTGGCGGGCAAACCCGCCGGTGTGCAGGCGGGCGCGATGCTGGCCTTCCTGTCCACCGCGATCCTCGGCCAATACGACCCGTTCACCGGAGCGGACGGCACCCTGCTGCTCGTCGCCCCGAACATCGTGGCCGTCGAGCGCGCGCTCGGAGTGTCGGCCGGCGATTTCCGGCTCTGGGTCTGCCTGCACGAGGTGACCCACCGGGTGCAGTTCTCCTCGGCGCCCTGGCTCACCGAATACATGCGCGCCAATGTCGAGGTGCTCGGCGAGGTCGGTGACGAGCCGGTGAGCGACATGCTGACCCGGCTGCTCGAGGAGGTGCGCGACCGTCGCCGCGGCACCGCCTCCGACGACCCGGTCGCGCGCGGCGTGGTCGGGCTGCTGCGCGCCACCCAGGCGCCGCCGCAGCGCGAGGCGCTGGACCGTCTGCTCATGCTCGGCACCCTGCTGGAGGGGCACGCCGATCACGTCATGGACGCGGTCGGCCCCGCGGTCGTCCCGTCGGTCGAGCAGATCCGCACCGCGTTCGACCAGCGGCGCAAGCGTCCGACCAATCCGGTGCAGCGCATCCTGCGCGCCCTGCTCGGCGTGGATGCCAAGGTGGCCCAGTACGTGCGCGGGAAGAAGTTCGTGGACGAGGTGGTCGGCACGGTCGGGACGGCCCGGTTCAACACGGTGTGGACCGAACCCGAGACTTTGCCGCGCACCGACGAGATCGAGCAGCCGCAACGCTGGATCGAACGGGTGCTGGCCTGAGCGATCAGGCCCTGTTCGGCCCCGGCGGCGGACTGCCGAGCGAGGCAGGCCGGTAGGCTGCGCCCCATGGGGCGTTCGCCAGGAACGACACCCGGGCGTTTCGCATCGAAGGCCGGGTCGTCGGATTCCGCGCGGCCGCCGGCGGCCGGTGCGGGCGACGTCCGGCGCCTGCCCGAGACCGCTGCCGTGCTCACTGTCCGCAGGGCCGTCCGGGACTGGCTGGCCGATTTCGGGCCGCGTGAGAACGAACCACAGGTGGTCGCGGTCGCGCTGTCCGGCGGCGCGGATTCGCTGGCCCTCACGGCCGCGTCGGTGGCGGAGACGAACGCCGTCCACGCACTGGTGGTCGATCACCGGCTGCAACCCGGTTCCGGCGCCGTGGCGGCCGAGGCGGCGGCCCAGGCGCTCGCCCTGGGCTGTCGGTCCGCACGGGTGCTCGCGGTCGAGGTCGGCACCGAGGGCGGCGTGGAAGCCGCCGCGCGCCGGGCGCGCTACGCCGCGCTGGATTCGGCGCGCGACGGCCTGCCGGTGCTGCTCGGGCACACGCTCGACGACCAGGCCGAAACGGTGCTGCTGGGGCTCGCGCGCGGCTCGGGTGGCCGCTCGATCCAAGGGATGGCCCCCTGCGCCGAGCCGTGGGGGCGGCCGCTGCTCGGCGTGCGCCGGGAAACGACCCGGCAGATGTGCGCCGACTTGAGCGTCTCCCCACACGACGACCCGCACAACGCGGCGCCCGAGTTCACCCGGGTCCGGCTGCGTACCGAGGCGTTGCCGCTGCTCGAGCAGATCCTCGGCGGCGGGGTGGCTCCGGCGCTGGCGCGCACGGCCGAGCAGCTGCGGGAGGACGGCGCGGTGCTGGACGCGCTCGCCGCCGAGCTGCGGCACACCGCGAGTGATGGGCAGGCGCTGGTGATCGAGACCCTCGCCACTGCGCCCGCGGCCCTGCGAAAACGGGCAATCCGGGCATGGCTGCTGGACCAGGGGGCGAAAGCGCTGACCACCAAGCATTTACAGGCAGTCGACGAACTGGTGACGGCTTGGCGCGGGCAGGGCGGTGTCGCGGTCGGCGGAGGAAGGCCGGATAGCAGGTTGGTCGCCGGGCGCGAACATGGCAGGCTGACACTGCGGCTGAGTGAGGATGGGCATCGGAGGCGATGACGCAGACCGAACCGGCCCGACGGGCTCACCACCACGGAAGGGAATCCAGCTGACGTGTACGGGGACGACATCGCGTCGGTGCTGATCACCGAGGAACAGATCGCCGCGAAGACCCAGGAGCTGGCCGAACTCATCGCCAAGCGGTATCCCCCCGACGCTCCGGAGGGCGATCTACTGCTGGTGGGCGTGCTCAAGGGCGCCATCTTCTTCATGACCGACCTGGCCAAGGCGCTGCCGATCCCGACCCAGATGGAGTTCATGGCCGTCTCGTCCTACGGATCGTCCACTTCCTCCTCCGGCGTGGTGCGCATCATGAAGGACCTGGACAAGGACATCGCGGGCCGCAACGTCCTGATCGTCGAGGACATCATCGACTCCGGGCTCACGCTGTCGTGGCTCAAGCGCAACCTGTCCACCCGCAACCCGGCCTCGCTCGAGGTGGTCACCCTCCTGCGCAAACCCGACGCGCTACGCACGCCCGTGGAAGTCGCGCACGTCGGCTTCGACATCCCGAACGAATTCGTCGTGGGCTACGGCCTCGACTACGCGGAGCGCTACCGCGACCTGCCCTATATCGGCACCCTGGACCCCAAGGTCTACGGCGGCTGAGTCGTCAGCCGGGCAGGACGCCGAAAATCGTTGCCGGAGAACCGGAACCGCCGCGGTAGAGCGGTCCGCCCACCAGTACCCACGCGCCCGTCGCCGGTAGCGCGGCCAGGTTCGACAAGCACTCCAGACTGATCCGGTGCTCGCCGTAGAGCAGCTTGGACACCGCGTACGTCTCGTCGGTACCCACGTCCGGGCCGAACGTATCGATGCCGAGCGCGCCTCGGCGCCCGAGCCTGCCGGTGCCCAGCAGCCATTCCACCGTCTCCACCGCGAAACCCGGCTGGCGGCCGGACGATTCCCCCGTGCCGATGAACTCCGGGGTGCCCCACTTGGCGTCCCAGCCGGTCCAGGCGATCACCGCGGCGCCGTCCGGGATCCGGCCGTGCTCCGCCTCCCATCGCCGCAGATCGCCGACCGTGATCGCGTAGTCGCGATCATCAGCGCAGTGCTGCCGGACATCGATGGTCACCGCGGGCAGCAGCAGGTCGTCCAGCTCCAGTTCGTCCGCGGCCAGCCCGTCGGCGCGGAAATGGACCGGTGCGCCCCAATGGGTTCCGGTGTGTTCGCCCTGCTGGATGTAGCGCAAGTGATAGCCGTCGTCGGCGATCGTGGCCACGACGTCGGTGCGGAACTCGGGATCGCCCGGGTACAGCGGCGTGCTGGCCGGATCGTGGACGTGCGAGAGATTCACCAACCGCCCCAGCGGGTTCGGTGTGCTCATCGGCTGCGCTGCGGAATCGCTCGGGCCAGCGCGAGCAGATCTGCTTCCAGGAGCCGGAACAGCCGATAGGTCAGCACGAATGCCAGGATGCCACCCACGCTCAGCACGCGCACCGGAACGATCACCAGCTCCAGGTCGGCGGCGTTGACGAAGGTCGCGCTCGCCACGCCCAGCAGCGGAACCGACGCCGCGGCACCGAGATAGAAATTCCCGCGCCTGGCCAGCGCGCGCAGTTGCCTTTCGTCGTCGCGGCCGATGCCACCGCGCACCAACAACTGTGGATAGATCGAGCGCACCGCGTAGACCATGATCGGGAAGAACGGATACGCCAGCGCGATCGCCGCGCACACCACCTGCGCGGCGAAGAAATGCAGGAAGGTCCCGCGTGGTAGGTCGACACCGGAGGAAGCCAGGCCCAGTGGCCAGACGATGCCCGCGACCAGCCAGAAGCCGAAGGGTATCCAGACCGCCCAATCGCCCATCAGCAGCGTGTCCCGGCGCGCTTTCGCCAGCGTGCGCGCGGAGTATCCGCGGCCGCGGCGGAGGCGGAACGCGATGGTGAGCGGCCGCCGGGTCATGAACACCAGCAGCAGCGCGGCGACCGGGAACGCGACGAGATTGTTGATCAACCCGACCGCCGCGAATTTCTCCTGATCCGCCGCCGACATCCGGTCGATGATCAAAGCTTGGTTCAACTGGATGTTGTAGAAGCTGGCCAGCACGTTGGGGACGCCGACGCACAGCGCGGCGACCGGCAGCAGCCAGCCGCGGGCCCGGTGGGCGAGGCTGTCCGGCGGGGGGTCCACCAAGTCCCGCGCGCGGGTGTCGAGGCACAGATCGAGCTGTCCCGCGAGTTCGGCGCCGCTGCGCCAGCGGCGTTCCGGGTCCGCGTGCAGGCACTCCAGTAGCACGCGGCGCAGCGCGGCCGGAGTGTCTTCGGGCAGGCGCGCCAGTGCCGCGGTCGAGACGCCGTCACGGCGGACCGCGAGCATCCGCGCGTACGTCTCGGTCACAGAGCCGTCCTCGATGCGCGGCGGGTCGGCGAACGGACGCACACCGGTCAGCATCTCCCACAGCAGCACCCCGAGGGAGTAGATGTCGCTGGCGTTGCGCGGGGCGGGCGCACCGGGATCCAGATAGTGCGCCAGTTGCTCCGGGGACCGGTAGGTCAGCGCGTCGGTGCTACCGGAATCGCGCGGCGCGGGGACGCGGGCCGCCGCCTCGCCCAGGGCGAAATCGGCGAGCTTCGGGATGCCTTCCGCGGTGAACAGGACGTTGGCCGGTTTGATGTCGTGGTGCAGCACGCCGTGGTGCTCGGCGTAGTCCAGGGCGTCGGCCAGCCGCCTGCCCACCCACGCCACGGTCTCCGGCCAGCTCAGCCGGGCGATCTCGGCGCGCACGCTGGAATCCGACGGCCGGATCTCGCCCTTGGCCTCCATCGCGGTGTCCACCGCGCGCAGCAGCAGCGCACCGCCGTCGGACACCGGGCCGCGACGGCGCTGCTCCAGCACCCCCACCGCGGTGCCTCCGGGAAGGTACTGCATGTAGACCAGGCGCGGCAGCGGGGCCACCCGGGCCTCCGGGGCGAGCGGTGGCGGCGCGGCCGGGGAATCGGCGTGATCGGGTCGGTCTGGGCGGGTGACGTCCAGGCCGATCGAGTCGACCAGCGTCGCGTCCGGAGGGGCGAGGAGCGTGGCGGCGTCGCCGGATTCCGCCGCCGGTCCGGCATCGCGATCGGGAAGGGGCGCGGTGTCGCGGCCAGGTCGGCGTGTGCGGTGCACGGTTGTGTCGTCGCTGCCGACCCGGCTGGGCACGGTATGCGCCGCCGCGACCGTCGCGTCGTCCGCGGTGGATCGGCGGCCGACAGAAGCTCCGGCGAGGCCGGGAAGTAAGGGCTGGGCGATGGTTGCGTCGTCGGTCGGGCGGCTCGCGGTTCGGTCCGAGCGGTGGTGTGGCGATGGTTGCGTCGTCGTCTGGATGGTGGGTTATTCGCTCGGGTGGCGGTGTCGCGACAGTGGCGTCGTCGCTCGGGCGGTTCGTCGTTCGGTCCAGCGGCGAAGCGTCGGCGTCGGCGTCTCGTTCGGGTCGTGGGGCCGCGATGGTTGCGTCGTCTATCGGGCGGTTCGCGGTTCGGTCGGAGGGATGGGGCAGCAATGGTTGCGTCGTCGCTCGGGCGGTTCGCGGTTCGGTCCGGGGGTGGGGTGGCGATGGTCGCGTCGTCCCCTGGGCGGTTCGTCGTTCGGCCCGGCGGCGAAGCGTCGGCGTCGGCGTCTCGCTTGGGTGGTGGTGTGGCGATGGTTGCGTCGTCGCTCGGGCGGTTCGCGGTTCGGTCCGGGGGTGGGGTGGCGATGGTCGCGTCGTCCCCTGGGCGGTTGGCAGCCCGGTTGGGTGGTGGGGTGTCGTCGGGCTCGAACGGCTCGGCGCTCGCGATGTCGCGTTTGGGGCGCGGCGCGGTGATGGTCGCTTCCGCGTCGTCTGCGGTGGCGGGAGAGTGGCTGCCGTTCGCCGGCGGACCGGCGAAGGTCGAGCTGCGCGCGGCGTCGGAGCTGAGCACCCGCTGGTCGAAGACGCGCACGATGTGGGCGTGGTCGAGCTGGGCCATCGTGTGCGGTGCGCCCGCCCGTCCCGCCGAGAACCGGACGGCGACCAGTCGCTGCATGGAACGCTGCCTGGCCAGGAAGACGCGGCCGAGCAGACCCGCGCCCAGGTCGGTGAGCAGGTCGAAGTCATCGATCCGCAGCCCGGGCGCGAGGTCGGCGAGCGCGGCCACGGCGTCGCTCGATTCGGCTGTGCCCGCCTCATCCTCGGCGGCGAAATCGGCGAGGCGTTCGCGAACGATGTCGGCGAGGTCCGGGTACTCGGCGAGGAAATCCTCCGTCGGCAGCGGTCCCCGTTCGCGGCGCGCCAGGAATTCTTCGCACACCAGATCCAGGAGCTGGGGGCTGTTCGCCACCTCGGGGAACTCGATGCGGTATTCCACGATCCGTTTGCCGAGCCCTTCGCGCTCCCAGCGACGCCGCAGATCCACCCGGATCAGGTCGACGAGAACGGCCAAGCGCACCTGTGTGCCATCGGGCACGTAGTCGCGGATCTGGGGCGGCAACCGATCGCTGTTCAGGCTGTGTTGCCAGTCGTCGGCGAAACGGACGACGGCATCGGCGCGCGAAGAGATCACGCGCCGGTCTCCACGGTGGCCGCCGGCACGCGTGCGGATCGCCCCTCGGCAGGCCCTGTGACGGCGGCTCCGGGATCGACCACCCGCTCCAGCGCACGCAGATCCGCTTCCAGCGCACGGAACAGCAGATAGGTGCCCACGAACGCGATTATGCCGCCCACGCACAGCAGCCGGACCGCGAAGATCACCGACGGAATGTCGGGCGGGGGCAGGAAGGTCACTCCGGCGACCGCGAGCAGCGGCACCGAGGCGGCCACCGCCAGATACCCGTTACAGCGACGGTCCAGGCCGCGCAGCCACACCGCGTCCTCAGGGCTGATGTCCCCGTGCCGCAGGAACAGCGGATATATGCACCGCACCATGTAGAAGGTCAGCAGGAAGAAGGGATAGGCGACCGCGATCGCGCCGCATACCACCAGTGAGGAGAAGAAGTGCACCACGGCTGGTGCCGATATGTCTCCCGTCGACACCTGTAGTGCGATCGGGAAGATCAACCCGGCCAGCACCCACAGCGAGAAGGCGACGGCCACGGCACGATCGCCCATCAGGAGTGCGTCCTTTCTGGCACGCCGCAAAGTCTTCGGGTCGTATCGTCGTCCTTTGCGCAGGCCGCGCGGCACCGTCAGCACGTATCTAGCCATGTACAGCACCAGCGCGATGCCCGCCGGGAAGAAGATCGCGTTCACGGCGCCCGTGATGATCAAGAAAGTCTGCTGGGCGTTCTCGGTCATCCGGCTGATGATCAGGTGTTGGTTGTGCTGGATGTTGTACAGCGAGGCGAGCACGTTCGGTAGCGCCACCGCCACCAGCGCCACCGGCACCATGTACGGGCGCAGCCGCTTGCGCCAGCTGTTCGGGGCCGGATCGACCAGCTCCCGCGCGCGCTCGTCCAGGCACATCTCCAGCTGCCTGGCCAGGATGGCGCCGCTGGACCAGCGGTCGGTCCGCTCCGGCTCGAGGCAGGTCCGCAGCACGCGGCACAGCGCGGCGGGGCAGTCGGGCGGGACCCGCTCCAGCGCGGCCTCGTCCACGCCTGCGCTGCGCCGCTCCAGCATGGCCTCCAGGGTGGTGTCGTCGCCGTGCTCGCCCGCTCCCGCCGTGCTGTCGTCGAACGGCTTGGCTCCGGTGAGCAGTTCCCACAGCACCACGCCGAGAGAGTAGATGTCGGCGCGGGTGTCCAGGTCGGCGGCGCTGCGGCCGAAGCTCGGGTGGCAGGCCTCCAGCTGTTCCGGCGACATATAGGCCAGCGAGCCGCCGAAGTAGGCCACCGGACTGGTGCCTTCCACGTTGCGGCTGAAGCTGATGTTGAAGTCGGCCAGTTTCGGTACGCCCTCGGCGGTGAGCAGGACGTTCGCCGGTTTCACGTCGCGGTGCAGCACGCCGTGCGAAGAGGCGTAGTCCAGCGCCTCGGCCAACCTGCGGCCGAGCCAGGCCACCGTCTCCGGCCAGCTCAGCGTCGCGAGCTCGGCGCGCACGCTGGAATCGGTCGGCCGGATCTCGCCCTTTTCCTCCATCGCGACGTCCACGGCGTCCAGCAGCAGTTGGCCGCTGCGCTCGGCGGGCGGGGTGGCGCGCACCCAGCGCAGCACGCCCAGCAGCGTGCCACCGGGAAGGAACTGCATGTAAAGCAGCCGCAACCGGCGCGCGGCGCGTTCGGCGTCGTCGAGCAGCCGCTGGTCGAAGACCCGCACGATGTAGTCGTGGTCGAGCTGGGCCAGCGTCTGCGGCTCGGTGCCGTGGTCGCTGGAGATCTTGACCGCGACCAGCCGTTGCAGCGAGCGCTGCCGGGCCAGGAAGACGCGGGCGAACGCACCGCTGCCCAAACCGGTCAGCAGATCGAAGTCGTCGATGCGCTGACCGATCTCGATGCGGTCGAGCGGGTCGAGGCGGCCCGGCCCGGTGCCGATCGTCGTCGGCACGGCGGTGGCGGTGCCCGTCGATTCGGCGGCGGTCGTCGTGGTCATCTCGGAATCACGAGCGGACTCGGTGGTTCGGTTCAACGCGGTGTCGTCGAGATCGGAAACGGGCTGCGCGAAGACGGTCCGCGTGGAGTCCTCCAGGGTCGCGCGGCGGGTGCTCTGATCGAGCTCGTCGGCGTTCAGCAATTCGCGCAGTTGCTTCGCCTGCCGCGGATATTCGCGCAGGCATTCGCGCGGGTCGACCCGCTCCCCGCTCTGGCGGCGGATGACGAACTCCTCGTACACCAGACCCGCCGGAATATCCTCGGACGCGAGTTCGGGAAATTCGGCGCAGTAATCGGCCAAGCGCATGCGAGCGGCGCGTTCCGGCGTGGCTCCCGGACGGTGCAGCCAGCGATGGCGTAAGTCGACGCGAATCAGCTCCAGCAGGGCCTCGCGGCGCAAGGTCGTCGCGTCGGGCAGGAATTCGGCGATCGTGGGCGGGCGCCGGGTGGACTCCCATGCAGCGGAGAACGCCGCCACCGCGTCGGATTCGGCACGGGACAGCTCACCACTCCTCGCACGGGTGGAAACACCTGTGTCGGGACCGGAACTTCTCTCAGAGTTCGCACTCATGCTCGGACCTAGTGGCTCGGCGGACGCCGCGGAATCCGCATCGTTTGTCGGTCGGGTGTGCCGAAAATTTCCCGCCACACCCCACACCATCATCCCCCGCGCCGTATTCGAAATGATAACTTGCGGCTCGACAGTGGATCACCCGATTTCGACAACGACGCGACGGGGGATGACCAGCACATGTCCGACGAGGCCGCGGTAGTGGCGAACGGCTCGATATCGGCGGCGAAGGCCGCGCCGCGAACAACCGTTCCGAATGCGAAAACCACCGAACCGATGCTCACCCGAGTACGAGCGACCACGGCCGACGCGCGGCCGGAGCGCCTGTGGGACGCCGAATCCGGCCTCGAACGCGGCCCGGCCGCGACGATCGCCGCGTGTGTGCGCGACGGTCTGCTGCATCCGGGCCAAGTAGCGGCGGACGCCGGGACGCGGATCGCGGCGGCGGATCGCAAGGACAACGCGTTCAGTGTCCTTCGCGCCGAGCAGGCGATGGCCGATTCGGTCGGCTTGATGGAGCGCGCCGACCTCGACGTACTGCCCATGGCGGGTGTGCCGGTCGCGGTCGAGCACGGAATGCCGATGGCGGGCCAGGCCGCGCCGCCGGGTGCGGCGGCCACCGCGGATCATCCCGTGGTGGCCAGGTTGCGTGCCGCGGGCGCGGTGGTGCTCGGGCAGGTCGCGGCCCCCGAACTGGGCCGGTGGTCGACCAGCGCGGGCGCCGAGCGCGTCATCCGCAATCCGTGGAACCCCGCACGGAACGCGGGCAGCGCGGCCGGAGCGGCGGTCGCGGCCGGGCTGGTTCCAGTGGCGCACGGTTGCGACGGTCTGGGCGCGGTGCGGGTCGCCGCCGCCTGCTGTGGAATCTTCGGCATCAAGCCCGGTCAGCACACGGTTCCCGACGTGGGCGCCTGGTCGGGGCTGGTGGAGAACGGTGTACTGGCCACCAGCGTGGACGACGCCGCGCTGGCGCTATCGGTCCTGGCGGCGCGGCCGGACCTGGCCGAGGTGGATCCACCCGGCCGACTACGCATCGGCCTGGCCGTGGATCCACCGTCTCCGCTATTGCGCGTCGACCGGCACTGGACAGCCGCGGCCCGCGCGGCCGCCTCGGTGGCAGCGGGGGCGGGCCACCTGGTCGAATCGACGGAGCTACCGTACGGGAACGCGGTATTCGCGGCGTTCCTACGCTGGCTGGCCCTCAGCGCGCGCGATGTCCCCGCGCTACCCGACCCCGACCAGCTATCCCGCAGAGCCCGCCGTCGCCTGGCCCTCGGCCGGGCGGTGCACCGGTTCCGGCTCGACCACCCCGCCCAGATCGACCGGGTGGAAGCACGACTACTGGAGTTCTTCGAGCGTTACGACGTGGTGATCACTCCCACGCTCGCCGCCCCGCCGCCGATGGCGCGGGCCTGGCACTTCCGCGATCGACCGGCCACTCTGCTCGCCGGCGCGCGATTGGCACCCTTCACCCCGCTGTGGAATCTGGTGGGCTGGCCCGCCGCTTCCGTCCCCATGGGCATGCATCCTCGGTCGGGCACGCCGGTGGCCGCCCAGTTCGCGGGGCCGCCCGGCAGCGAATCCACGCTGCTGCGGCTGTCCGCTCAGGTGGAGACCCGCTGTCCGTGGCAGCGCACCGCGCCCGAGATTCGCTGATTCAGACGCTGACCGGCGACTGCTGCGCGGCGAAACCGCCTTCGACGGCCCGACCGGCGAACTCGAGGATGGTGGGCCGGTTGTCGTCGGCCCGCCACGCCACGGCGAGTTCGCACGGCGCGAGACCCGACACGGGCCGTGCGGTCAGACCGGGCCAGCGGTACATCGGCACGTTGTTCTCGGCCAGCAGGCACACGCCCAGCCCGAGACTCACGGCTTCCAGCTTGTCCTCGGCGGTCGCGGCCTCGGCGCCGATCTTCGGCGGACGGCCGCCGCGTCCGTCGTTGCCGAGCCAGAAGTCGCGTACCGCACCGGCTTCGGTGGGCAGCGCCACGAACGGCTCGTCGAGCAGGTCGGCGAACTCGATGGTCTCCGAGACGGCCAGCGGATGGTTCTCCGGAAGCAGCACCCAGCGCGGCTCGGTGCGCAGCACCTGCCAGCGGTAGCGGCTCTGGTCGGGCAGGGGGAGCCAGACGAGGGCGAGATCGGCCTGCCGTCCCGCCAGCCCGCTGGAGGGATCGGTCCAGGAGGCCGCGTGCAGCGCGAGGCGATGCCCGCTGGCGCTCTCCAGATCGCTGAGCAGGCCGCGACCGAGCGCGGACTGGATGCCGACGCGCAGCACCTCGCCCGCTTCCTGCAGCGAGACGTTGGTGACCTCCCACAGCTCCAAGATCTTGCGGGCGCCTTCGAGCAGCTCCTTGCCCGCGACGGTCAGCGCGACACTGCGCTGGTTGCGGTCGAACAGGACCACGTCGAGCTGACGTTCCAGCTGACGGATCTGACGCGACAGAGTGGGTTGTGCGATGTGCAGCCGCTGAGCGGCGTTGGTGAAGTGCAGTTCCTCAGCGACAGCGACGAAATACCGCAGGTCGCGCAAGTGCGGGTCCATAGCCCCTTGCTATCAGAATCAGTCCGGAATTTCCAGCCTTATCAGGCCGAAAAGTTCGGATACGGGCACCGAAACAGTCGGCAGGTTTGTTAGAGACAGCATATTGCCTGTGCTGGTGCAGCGCACGATGCGGTTGGCGAATTCTGGGCACCCGCCGACGGGTTATCGTCGCGTTTCCTTATTTGGGCACTTGACCAGCATCAATGGCAGTCGGCCACTTCGCGGAGTAGCGGATTGCGGACATGGCTGGGGTTGCCTGCTATCGGCTGAGAATATGCCGCCGACCGGCTACCGGGGGTTGCCGATGTCGCACGTGATATTCGTCACACAATCGTTTTCGAACGGCCCGCCACCCCCGCTCGGTGTGCTCCAGAACGCAGCGGGGCGCCGCGGCCGAGACGACTCCCGACCGCGGCGCCCCGGCGCCACACCCGCGATCACACGCCGCGGGCACGCTCCTCGTACGCCTTGCGCTTGTCGGCGTCGACGTCGTCGAGGAACGCGCGCCCGGACCCGAGCGCCCGGCCGATGCCGTCCCCGAGCGCCTCGGGCAGCAGGCCGACGAACTGCGAGATGAACCCGGCCATCGCGGTCACCCTGACCTTGGACTTCGGCGCGACGATCAGCTTGACGACGGCGTCGGCGATCTCCTCCGGCTCGGCCGGGCGCAGCAGCTTCGGCGGGGTGACGCCGGACCCGAGCTCGGTGTTGGTCAACGTCGGCAGCACCGAGGAGAAGCGCACGCCGGTGCCGCGATACTCCTCCCGCAGCGTGTCGGTGAACCCGAGCACCGCGTGTTTGCTGGCGTTGTAGGTGGCCAGGCCGGGGATGTGGGTCTCCCCGGCCAGTGAGGCGATGTTGATGATGTGCCCGCTGCCGCGCGCCAGCATCCGGCGCAGCGCC
>NZ_BAFS01000016.1 GCF_000308415.1 Nocardia asiatica NBRC 100129
CAGGATGAACAGGGGGTGTTCGGCGTCGAAGGCTTCGGGTTCGTGGGTGGGGGAGGCGGGGGCGACGGTGTCGTGCCACCACAGGTCGCGGCCCTCGGTCCAGGGGACTTCGACGCCGGTGCGGCGTACCACCAGCACGTTTTCGACGCTGGAGGGCGTGTCGTCGTGGGCGAGGGCTTCGTCGACGGCTTGCTTGAGCGGGGCGGTTTTGCCGCGGCGCCATTGTCCGTCGGTGGTGATGATCAGGCGGGCGCGGGCGTCGTCTACGCGTTGGCGCAGGGCGGTGGGCGAGAATCCGGCGAAGACCACGGAGTGGGTCACACCGAGGCGGGCGCAGGCGAGCATGGCGATGAGGGCTTCGGGGATCATCGGCATGTAGATCGCGACGCGGTCGCCGGCGGTGAGGCCGAGTTCGGTGAGGTAGTTGGCGGCGCGGCAGACTTCGTGGAGTAGTTCGCGGTAGGTAATGGCGCGGGTGTCGCCGGGTTCGCCTTCGAAGTGGATGGCGATCTGGTCGCCGTGGCCGGCCAAGACGTGGCGGTCCAGGCAGTTGTAGGCGACGTTGAGTTTGCCGCCGACGAACCATTTGGCTACCGGCGCGTCACTCCAATCCAGCACCTGTGTCCACGGCTGATGCCAATGCAGCCGCCCGGCCTGCTCGGCCCAGAACGCGTCACGATCGGCCGCCGCCCGCTCGTGGAGTCCGGCGTCGGCGTTCGCCGCCGCGGCGAACTCCGCGGTGGGCGGGTACGAGTCTTTGTGGTCGGCGCTGGTTTCAGTCATCTCGTCTCTTCTTTCCACGTAGCCTGAGCGCTCGATTCGACGCAGCCGAGTTCGACAGTAATCAACTGTGACCCACGCCGCGCACGGTGTGGCGCCCGGGTCTTGGCGGCCTCGCGTCGCCGCGCTCCGCCCTCCCGGCGTCGGCGCGCAGCGCTCCCCGCTGACCTCCCCGTGGCAATATTCCAGCCGAATGGGCATTTCCGCAGGAAAGTCGGGGTGTTTCGGCGATGTTGCCGGATCGGTAACAAGTGCAACGAACTCGGATCAATCAGGTGACAGTGCCCGCGCCGGTCGTTACTCTGCCAACCACACAGGGGGATCGTGGCGGCATGCGCTGATGGACCCGCGCGCGTGGCGTCCGGCTCCCCCCTTCGCACCGGGAGGACGCGTTGAAATTCCACAGAGCGGTGGCGCTGACCGCGGCGGTCGTGCTGGCCGGTGGCCTCGGACTGTCCGCATGTTCCTCCGGTGACGGCGCCGACGCCGACATCGTCACCGTCAACGGCGGTGAGCCGCAGAATCCGCTGGTGCCCACCAACACCAACGAGAACATGGGCGGGCGGGTGGTCGACCGGCTGTTCGCGGGTCTGAAGTACTACGACGCCGCGGGCAAGGCGCACGACGAGATGGCGGAGTCGATCCAGACCACCGACCGCAAGAACTATCGGGTGACCATCAAACCCAACTGGAAGTTCACCGACGGCACCCCCGTGACGGCGAAGTCGTTCGTCGACGCCTGGAACTACGGGGCGCTCGGCAGCAACGCGCAGTTGCAGAGTTATGTGTTCGGTCCCATCGTCGGTTTCGACGAGGTGTCCGCGGAAAACCCCACCGCGCAGACGATGTCGGGGCTGAAGGTGATCGACGACCGCACCTTCACCATCGAGCTGAAAGCGCCCTCGATCGACTTCGAGACCGAACTGGGGTACGCGCCGTTCTATCCGTTGCCTGAAGCCGCGTTCAAGGACATCAAGGCCTTCGGGGAGAACCCGATCGGCAACGGCCCCTACAAGTTCGCGCGAAACGGGGCGTGGGAGCACAACGTCAAGATCGACCTCGCGCCCAATCCGGACTACCCCGGCGGCCGCCCGGCCAAGAACAAGGGGCTGCGGTTCGTGATGTACCAGTCCTTCGACACCGCCTACGCGGACCTGCAGGCGGGCAACCTGGACGCGCTCGACACCGTGCCCGACAGTGCGCTGACCTCCTACGAGCAGGATCTCGGCGACCGCGCGATCACCAAGCCCAGCGCGCAGAACCAGCACATCGGTATCCAGTCCAACGTCGCGCACTTCGCCGGTGCGGAAGGGCTGCTGCGGCGCCGGGCGATCTCCATGGCGATCAACCGGGAACAGATCGCGCAGAACATCTTTCACGGCACCCGCATTCCGGCGCGCGACTTCACCGCCAGCACGCTGCCCGGTTTCGAGCCGAATCTGCCCGGCTCGGAGGTGCTGAAGTACAACCCCGACGAGGCCAAGAAGGCATGGGCGCAGGCCGACGCGATCTCGCCGTGGTCGGGCCGCTACGAGATCGCCTACAACTCCGACGGCGGCCACCAGGCATGGATCGAGGCGGTGGCCAACAGCGTCAAGAACACCCTCGGCATCGATGCCGTCGGCACGCCGTACCCGACGTTCAAGAACATCCGCGACGAGGTGAACGCCCGCACCATCAACAAGGCGTTCCGTTACGGCTGGCAAGGCGACTATCCGACCATGCTGCAGTTCCTCACCTCGCAGTACTACAGCTACTCCGACACGAACAACGTCGACTACAAGAACCCCGAATTCGACCGCCTGCTCGATGCCGCCCTGGCCGCACCGACCCAGGAGGAGTCCTACAAGATCGTCGCGCAGGCGCAGGCCCTGCTGCTGCAGGACCTGGCCGACATCCCGGTGTTCGACTACGTGGCCGCGGCGGGACGCTCCGACCGGGTCGCCAAGGCCGAACTCGCCTGGAACGGTCTGTTCGACTTCGAGAACATCGAGAAGTAGCCGCTCGCCGCCCGGCGTCCGCGTGACGCTCGGCGGTGCTATCCGGGAGGTGCGATGGCCTGGTACGTCGGGCGGCGTCTGCTTCAGATGATCCCCGTGTTCCTCGGCGCGACGCTGCTCATCTATGCCCTGGTGTTCCTCGTCCCTGGCGACCCGATCCACGCGCTCGCCGGTGACAAGCCGATGACGCCCGCGGTGGAGGCGCAGCTGCGGGCGCGTTACCACCTGGACGAGCCCTTCATCGTGCAGTACCTGCTGTATCTGAAGGGCATCGTCACGCTGGACTTCGGCACCGCCTTCTCCGGCAGGCCGGTGCGGGACGAACTCGCGCGCGCGTTTCCGATCACCATCAAGCTGGCGTTCATGGCCGTGCTGATCGAATCGGTCTTCGGCGTGCTGTTCGGCCTGATCGCCGGGCTGCGCAAAGGCAAGCTGTTCGATTCGACGATGCTCGTGGTCAGCCTGATCGTCATCGCGGTGCCGGTCTTCGTGGTGGGCTTCCTCGCGCAGTATCTGCTCGGGGTCAAGTGGGGGGTCGCCCCGGTGACCGTCTCCGGGAAGGCGACGGTCGGCGAACTGCTGGTGCCCGCGTTCGTGCTCGGCTCGCTCTCGTTCGCCTACGTGCTGCGCCTGACGCGGAACTCGGTGGCGGAGAACATGTCCGCCGACTACGTGCGCACCGCGACCGCCAAGGGGCTGGGCAGGCCGCGCGTGGTGACCGTGCACATCCTGCGCAACTCGATGATCCCGGTGGTCACCTTCCTCGGCGCCGACCTGGGCGCGCTGATGGGCGGCGCGATCGTCACGGAGGGGATCTTCAACATCCCCGGTGTCGGCGGCACGCTGTATCAGGCCATCACCAGGGGGGAGCCGCCCACCGTGGTCTCCTTC
This sequence comes from Nocardia asiatica NBRC 100129, assembly GCF_000308415.1. GTDB lineage: Bacteria > Actinomycetota > Actinomycetes > Mycobacteriales > Mycobacteriaceae > Nocardia > Nocardia asiatica. The sequence continues at coordinate 3,672 of NZ_BAFS01000016.1, forward strand.
GTCACGGTGCTGATCGTGATCTTCCTGCTCACGAACCTGATCGTCGACCTGCTCTACGCCGCACTCGACCCGAGGATCCGCTATGCCTGACCCGACCGAGTGCACGGCGCGCCGTGGCCAGGAGCATTTCGTCGCACCGGCCGACGAGGTCGAGGTGCTCGCCACCGACGCCGTGCTCGACGCGGGCGCGCCGAGCAGCATCTGGGGCGACGCGTGGCGGCAGCTGCGGCGCAACCCGATCTTCGTCGTGGCGGCGGTGTTGATCGTGTTCGTGCTGGTCGTGGTGATCTGGCCGGGGTTGTTCACCGATCAGGATCCGCGCTACTGCAACGGCGACTTCAGCATGGACCCGCGCAGCGTGGGCCACCCGTTCGGATTCGACAAGCAAGGCTGCGACATCTACGCCCGGACCGTCCACGGCGCACGGGCGTCGGTGCTGGCCGGGGTGGGCGCGACGCTGTTGTTCGTGCTGATCGGGGGAACGCTCGGGGCGCTGTCCGGGTTCTACGGCGGGCCGCTCGACTCGATCGTCTCGCGGGTCGCCGAGATCTTCTACGCGATCCCGCTCATGCTGGCCGCCATCGTGATCATGCAGCTGCTGGACGCGCGCACGATCTGGACCGTGATCGTCATCCTAGCCTCGTTCACCTGGCCGCAAGCGGCGCGGATCGCCCGCAGCGCGGTGATCCAAGCACAGAACAGCGATTACGTGACGGCGGCGAAAGCGCTCGGCGTCTCCCGATTCCAGACGCTGCTGCGTCACGTCCTGCCGAACGCGGCGGGACCGCTGATCGTGGTGACCACACTGTGGCTGGGCGTCTTCATCGTCACCGAGGCGACGCTGTCGTATCTCGGCGTCGGGCTGCCGCGCACGGTGGTGTCCTGGGGCGCGGACATCGCCACCGGGCAGAAGGAGATCCGCACATCGGCCATCCTGTTCTATCCGGCGACGGCGCTGGCGCTGACCGTGCTCAGCTTCATCATGCTGGGCGACGCCGTGCGCGACGCCCTCGACCCGAAGGCGAGGAAGCGATGAGTGACTCGGCGCGGCCGCTGCTGGAGATCACCGATCTGAACGTCGCTTTCACCGCCGACGGCAAGCCGGTGCCCGCGGTGCGGGATGTGAGCCTGTCGGTCTATCCCGGCCAGACCGTGGCCATCGTCGGCGAATCCGGTTCGGGCAAGTCGACCACCGCGCACGCGATCATCGACCTGCTGCCCGGCACAGGCCAGATCACCTCCGGCTCGATCCGATTCGACGGCAAGGAACTCACCGCCGCCTCCAAACGAGACATTGTCGCGGTTCGCGGCAGCGGAATCGGGCTGGTCCCGCAAGACCCGATGTCGAACCTGAACCCGGTGTGGAAGATCGGTTTCCAGATCCGCGAAACCCTCGAGGCCAACGGCATCGCGAAGGGCAAGGCCGCCGCGAAGCGGGCGGTCGAGCTGCTCGAGGAGGCGGGCATGCCCGACGCCGAACGCCGGGTCGGCCAGTACCCGCACGAGTTCTCCGGCGGTATGCGCCAGCGGGCGTTGATCGCGATCGGCCTGTCCTGCCGGCCCAAGCTGCTCATCGCCGACGAGCCGACCTCGGCGCTCGACGTGACGGTGCAGCGTCAGATCCTCGACCATCTCGAACACCTCACCGCCGACCTCGGCACCGCGGTCCTGTTGATCACCCACGACCTCGGCTTGGCGGCCGAGCGCGCCGAGCACCTGGTGGTGATGTATCGCGGCCGCGTCGTGGAATCCGGCCCCGCCCTGCGGATTCTGCGAGATCCCCAGCACCTGTACACCAAGCGGCTGGTGAGTTCGGCGCCCTCGCTGGCCGCGCAGCGCCGGTCGGCGGTGCGGCGCCGAGCCGAGATCCACGCGCAAGCCGTAGCGGCGGCGGCCGGCGACACGGCGGCGCCGGAGGACGTGGTGGTGGTCGAACACCTGACGAAGACGTTCCGCATGCGCGATCGCGCACCGTGGAAGTCGACCGAGTTCGTCGCCGTGGACGATGTGTCGTTCCGGCTGCGGCGCGGGTCGACCACCGCGATCGTCGGCGAATCCGGTTCCGGCAAGACGACAGTGGCGCGCATGGTGCTCGGTCTGCTCGAGCCCACCTCCGGCACGGTCACCTTCGACGGCGAAGACGTGGCCACCCTGGTCGGCAAGAGCGCTTTCGCGTTCCGGCGCCGGGTGCAGCCGATCTTCCAGGACCCGTACGGCTCGCTGGACCCGATGTACACCATCTACCGCACCATCGAGGAGCCGTTGCGGACCCACCGGATCGGCACTCCGGCGCAGCGGGAGGCGATGGTGCGAGAACTGCTCGACAAGGTCGCGCTGCCGGCCGGTGTCATGCGGCGCTACCCCAACGAGCTGTCCGGGGGGCAGCGCCAGCGCGTGGCGGTCGCGCGTGCGCTCGCGCTACGGCCGGAAGTGGTGGTGTGCGACGAGGCGGTCTCCGCGCTCGACGTCCTGGTGCAGGCGCAGATCCTGCGGCTGCTCAGCGAACTGCAGGCGGAGCTGGGACTGAGCTATCTGTTCATCACCCACGATCTGGCCGTCGTCCGGCAGATCGCCGACGACGTGCTGGTCATGCGGCGCGGCCGGGTGGTCGAAGCGGCGACCACCGACGAAGTGTTCGACGATCCCCAGCAGGAGTACACGCGCAAGCTGCTCGACGCGATCCCGGGACGCGATCTGCTGGCCGGGTAGCCGAGCCGGTCGCGCGGATCGCTGCGCATGGGCGCAAGTAGCCTCGTATCCCGTGACCGATCCGCTGCAGCCCCTCGTCGATCTGCCCGGTGTCCGGGACGCGGCCGACCGCGCCCGCGACGCGCTCGCCGAGGTGCACCGGCACAAAGCGAACCGGCGCGGCTGGCCGACCACGGCGGCCGAGGCCGCGGTGCGTGCCGCCCGATCCTCGGCGGCGATCGACGGCGGCAGCACGGACATCCCCGCCGACGGGCGCGTGGCCGACCCGATCCTGGCCGGATCGCTGCGCGTGGGGCAGGCGCTGGACGGCGACGCGCTGCGGAATCTGGTGGGCACCTGGCAGCGCGCTCCGCTGCAGGCGCTGGCGCGGCTGCATCTGCTCGCCGCGGCCGATCTGGTGGACCAGGAAGAAGGGCTCGGCAGGCCGCGCGGCGACTCGGGTGTGGCGCAGCGGCTGGATCTGCTGGCGCAGACGGTGCTCGGCTCGCGAGCGCCCGCGCCGGTGATCGCCGCCGTAGTACACGGTGAGCTACTGGCGCTGCGGCCGTTCGGCACGGCCGACGGGGTGGTCGCGCGGGCGGCCTCCAGGCTGGTCGCGGTGTCCAGTGGGCTGGACCCGCACAGCCTCGGCGTGCCGGAGGTGTTCTGGCTGCGGAGGCGTCAGGCGTATCTCGACGCGGCCGCCGGGTTCGCGACCGGGGATGCGGAGGCCGTGGGCGGCTGGGTGATCTACTGCTGCGGGGCGTTGGAGGACGGTGCGCGCGAGGCCACGTCGATCGCCGACTCGGCGGTGAATTGATCCCCCCGTACACGTCAAAGCGGGCGGCGTTGTCTGTCGACCTCACCGCCCGCGAGCACGGACTACCCGGTTACCAAGCGTGCTAGGTGGGTTGTGTTCTGCGGCCTCGGCGACAATCCGGACATCGGCCGGTTCATCCCCGCAACCTGTGCGAGGCCTTCGCCGTCGACTATCCGTATTTCGCAGGCCCACAACGCTTCTGCCCTTGTCGCGGCGCGCTCCGCGTGGGTGCCTGGTGTCCGTGCTGGGAAGAAGGGTCGGGAGACAGTGCCTTCTCTTCCGGTGCTGCCTTGGCCTTCCGTCCTTCCGTAGTTACCTTTCTACACTGTGACTGCACTCACATCAAGGGGTCGCAAGACATCGAATAATCGGCGTGTTTCGCGGCGTTTCGTGGTTAAATGCCTGGTCCTTCGCCCTGTCTGCTAAGTCGGCGAACCCTCCGGCAAGCATCCGGCGACCGAGGACGGCGCGAGCTCGGGCAGCCCGATCTCAGCGCCGGCGACGCAGCATCCGGTAGCTGATCGCGCCGGCCAGCACCGCGCTCAAGCCGACCGCGGCGGTGGCCGCCAGTGTCGTCGATGACGGCGCCTGGAAGCGCGCCCACAGCGACACGGGGTTGGAGAAGGTGAGGATCGGCCAGCCGCGCGCGGTGGCCTCGCGGCGCAGATTGCGATCCGGGTTGACCGCGGTGGGGTGGCCCACCGCGCCGAGCAGCGGCAGATCGGTGATCGAGTCGGAGTAGGCGTAGCAGCGGGTGAGGTCGTAACCCTCGCTGGCGGCGAGTTTCTCGACAGCGGTGACCTTGCCCTCGCCGTAGCAGTAGAACTCCACCTCGCCGGTGTACTTGCCGTCCGCCACGACCATCCGGGTGGCCGCCGTGTGCGAGGCGCCCAGCGCCGCCGCGATCGGGCCCACGATCTCCTCGCCGGAGGCCGAGACGATCACCACGTCGTGACCCCGGATCTTGTGGTCGGCGATCAGGTCGGCGGCCTCCGCGTAGATCAGCGGATCGACCAGCTCGTGCAGTGTCTCGGCCACAATGGATTTCACCTGTTCGACGTCCCACCCCGCGCACATGCTGGTCAGGTGGGCGCGCATCCGTTCCATCTGGTCGTGGTCGGCGCCGGAGAGCAGGAACAGGAAGTGGGCGTAGCTGCTCTCCAAGACGGCGCGCCGGTTCAGGAGCCCCTGCGCGTAGAAGGGCTTGCTGAACACGAACGTGCTCGACTTCGCGATCACGGTCTTGTCCAGATCGAAGAAGGCGGCGACGCGTCCGCCCGCGGTGGCTGAGTTGTCCACCTGACCAGGATAGGGGGCGGCCTCGCCTCCGCTGGGCCGGGCGGACTTCGTTCGGCGGGGCGGCACGCCTTCGGCGCGATCATGCCGACGTGCGCGTGTCGCGAGATCGCGCGGCTGTCTCGGCTTCGAGGGGGCTGCGCAACTGCCCGGGCAGCGCTGCTTCGGAACGGCTGAGTGTGATCGAGGATGGACGGGCCCGCCGTGCCTGTTATGTGGCTGTCTTGCCTTCGATCGGCCCAGATGGGCGGCGGATGGGCGCGGCTGAGCGCCTCCGGCTAGCGGTGTTCCGGCCGGTGCGTCCGCGGTGGGCGGCGCGGCGGAGAGGTTTGCCCCGCAGACGCCGGGGCTACGGCGGCCGCAAAGATGTCCGACGACAGACTTGCGTGGTGGCCGGGGCATGGGTGTAGTATTGCTGGCACCTGGACATGGTCCAGGCGCGTTCAGCCCGACCCCCCGGGGCTGAACCCGACGGCCCCAGCCTCCTCCCCCCCCGGCTGGGGCCGTCCTCTATTTCGGGGAAGGTTCGTAGGCCGCGTGGCTCGGGTGGTTGTCCACAGCTCGCGAGTTGTCCACATTCGGCATCCTGCCCTTTCTTTCCCTGGTCCAGTTCAGCGACGCTGACCTGCATGAACCTGGAAGCATCGGAGCCGAGCGGACCGCCGCCCGCCCTCGTGCTCATCGATGACGACCGGCTGCGCGACGAAGTCCGGCGAGTCGCGGCCGCAGCCGAACGGGCGCTCGACGAGCGGGCATACCCCGTCGGCAGACACGCTTGGACCGGCGCTCCGCTGGTGATCCTGGACACCCATGCGGCGCGGGAGGCGGCCGCGAGCGGCTATCTGCGCAGGACCGGCGTGGTGCTGGTAACCGACGGTGAGCCGGGTTTGCTCGATTGGCAGGCCGCCGCCTCGGTCGGGGCCGAGCGGGCTATCGCCCTGCCGGGCGCGGCGGTGGAGCTGATCGAGATGTTTGCTGAGTACGGCGAGCAGCGCGCGGGAGACGGCGTGGTGGTCGCCGTAGCGGGAGCGGGCGGCGGCGCCGGGGCGTCCACCCTGGCCGTCGCGATCGCGCTGCGCGCGGCCACCGAAGGGTTCCGGCGCGACACCTTGCTGGTCGACGGCGCACCCTTCGCCGGTGGCCTCGACCTGCTGCTCGGTATCGAGAACACGGCGGGCCTGCGCTGGCCCGACCTGGTGGTGGAGGACGGTCGCGTGTCCGCGGCGGCGCTGCACGGCGCACTGCCCGTCGCGGCGCCGGGGCTCGCGGTGTTGTCCTGCGGGCGCTGCGGTGCGGGACGGTTGCCGCGCGAGCTCGGCTCCGCCGGAGTTCGCGCGGTGATCGAAGCGGGCCGGGCCGCAGGCGATTTCGTAGTTTGCGATATTTCGGGCGAGCGCGGGGCACATGCCGACCAGATGCTCGACTCCGCGGATCTGGTGGTCTTGATCGTTCCGGCGCGCCTGCGAGCGGTCGCCGCCGCCGAAGCGGTATCGGCCTATATCGCTCGGCGAAACCCGAACCAGGGCTTGATCGTCCGCGGGCCTGCACCCGGCGGGCTACGCGGAGGCGAGGTCGCCGAGGTGCTCGACCTTCCGCTGCTGGCTGCCGTCGGCGCCCAGGCCGGTCTGGCGCACCGCCTGGAGCGCGGCGGCCTCTCGCTCCGCCGCCGCGGCCCGCTGCGCGATGCCGCCGACGCCGTGCTCGATGTGCTCAGCGCGTCACCCGGGCAGCGGCGATGAGCGCGATACTTACCAGCGAGCTGCTGGACCGGGTACGGGAGCGATTGGCCGGCGAAACCGGCGATCCGGATCCGGCGCAGGTCGCCGCCGCTATCCGCGCCGAGGCGGGCGGGGTGCTCGGCGACACCGACCTGCTGCGGGCGCTGCGGTTGTTGCAGACCGAGCTGACCGGCGCGGGCGTACTCGAACCGCTGCTGCACGATCCGCATGTCGCCGACGTTCTGGTAACCGGTCCGGACGCGGTCTGGATCGACCGCGGGCATGGTCTGGAGAAGACCGCCATCACCTTCTCCGACGAGGCCGCCGTCCGGCGGCTGGCGCAGCGCTTGGCGCTGTCGGCAGGGCGGCGACTCGACGACGCGCAGCCGTGGGTGGACGGCCGACTGGCCGGAACCGGTGCGGCGCTGGGGGACTCGTTCGGTGTCCGCTTGCACGCGGTACTCGCGCCGGTCGCGCACGGCGGCACCTGCCTGTCACTACGTGTGCTGCGCCCGGCCACGCAGGGGCTCGACGCACTCGCGGCGGCAGGTTCGGTACCCGCCGCGGCGAAGGTGCTACTGAAGCGAATCGTCCGGGCGCGGTTGGCATTCCTCGTGGTCGGCGGCACCGGGGCAGGAAAGACGACGCTGCTGTCGGGCCTGCTCGCCACGGTTGATCCGTCCGAGCGGATCGTCTGCGTCGAAGATGCCGCCGAACTCGCGCCGCCGCATCCCCACGTGGTCCGCTTGGTCGCCAGAACGGCGAACGTGGAAGGTGCCGGCGAGGTCACGGTCCGCGACCTGGTCCGGCAAGCGCTGCGTATGCGGCCCGACCGAATCGTGGTCGGCGAGGTCAGGGGCGCCGAGGTGGTCGACTTGCTGACCGCGTTGAACACCGGTCACGACGGCGGGGCGGGCACCGTGCACGCCAACTCGCCGCGGGAGGTCCCGGCCCGCCTGGAGGCCCTGGCCGCGCTGGGTGGAATGGATCGAGCGGCGCTGCACAGCCAACTCGCCGCCGCGGTGCAGGTCGTCCTGCATGTGCACCGACGATCCGACGGCTCGCGTCGGCTGCGCGAGATCGGTCTCGTGCACCGCACCGAAGCGGGACGCGTGCGCATCACACCGGCCTGGCACGAGACGGATGCGGCGCCCGCCGCCGCGGACCTGTCCAGCCTGCTCACCGAACGGCTCGAAGAATGAGCGGCGCGGTGTTGTGCCTCGCCTCGGCGCTGCTCGTTTATCCAGCGCCGCGGCCCCGGCGTCGATTCGGTCAGCTGTTCACCGTGCGCAAGGGGCATCGGAGGCCGCACCGGGGGACCGTCTTCCGGGTCGGTGCGGTCACAGGCGTCGTCATCGCGCTCGTCGTCTTCGGGGCAGGTCCGTTCCTCGCAGCGGGTTTGATCGCCGGAACGGTCGGGCTGCGAGTCCGTCGGGCCGCCCGGGACCTGCACAGGGACAACGAGCGCAGGCACCTGCTCGACGCCTTGGAGGCCGTGACAGCCGAGTTGCGCGTCGGCGCGCACCCGAGTGCGGCCGCCGAAGTGACGGCGCGGGAGGCGCGAGGCGATTCGGCACGCGCGTTCGCCGTCGGCGCCGCCCGCAGTCGGCTGGGTGGCTCGGCGGCGGAGGGGCTGCGCTGCCCGGATTCCGCTGTCGCCGCCGAGTTTTCCCGTGTCGCGGGCGCATGGCAGGTGGCCGAGCAGCACGGTTTGGCACTGGCCGAACTGCTGTCGGCAGCCCGGACGGATCTCGCGGGGCGCATCCGATTCCACGGCCGCACCACCGCCGCGCTGGCCGGCGCACGCGCCACTGCCGCGGTTCTGGCTTGCTTGCCGTTTCTCGGCATAGCGCTGGGCCAACTGATGGGTGCGTCACCGCTGCACGTTCTGTTCAGGTCGCCCGCCGGGACGGTGTTGCTGCCGCTGGGTGCGGGCCTGGCCTGCGTGGGCTTGCTGTGGAGCGATGCCATCACGCGAAAGGTTCTGATATGAGGAGTATTTCGATGGCACCTCGGGGTCGGTGGACTGTTCGGCGAAAGTCGTCGGCCGCGAAGGGGGAGCCGGGGTGTCAAGGGCGGAGGCGCGGAGGCCAGCCCGGTCGAGCGGATGTTCTCCTGCCAGTCGTGGTCGGCATCGCTGTCGCGCGCGACATGGCGACCGATAGTGCACGGAATTGTCGAGCAACGGTATTGACGAGGGAGACTGCCGATGGTGTCGATTTCCGAGACGGCACTGCCGTTACTGCTGGTGGCGGCCGCATTGGCACTGCTGCCAGGGCGGGTGGCTGTCAGCCGACGGCTGCATGCCCTCGGCCGAACGCGGCACGAACCGGCGGCCTCGTCGGGCCGGGGAAACCGGGGGACCGATCCGCTGGTTGCCGCCTCGGTTCTCGACCTGCTGGCCGCCTGCCTGCGCGCCGGGCTTCCGATGGCCGCCGCCGCGCGGGCCGTGGCGCCGGAAGCGCCGGAATCACTGGGCGAAGCTTTGCGACGGGCGGCGGACCTGCTGGCCCTGGGTGCCGATGCGACCACGGCCTGGGAACAGGTCGCCCGGGATGCGAACGGGCGTCCCGGCGCCGAGGAAATCGAGTCACTGGCCCGGATGGCACGCCGTTCGGCGCGGTCCGGCTCGTCACTGGCCGCCGCGGTCACAGAGCTGGCCGAGCAGCGCCGCTCGGCGGTCGAGGACTCGGCAGCCGCGCGGGCGGAGCGCGCAGGCGTACTGATCGGCGGCCCCCTCGGTCTGTGCTTCCTGCCTGCCTTCGTCTGCCTCGGCATCGTCCCGGTCGTCATCGGCTTGGCGGGCCGAGTACTCGACGGCGGTCTGCTGTAGCCGATTCACACGGTGCGGTCGCGCCGCGCCCGGTGCGGGCTCGAGAGCATGCGCGCGATGGGCTCGCGCCGGTTCGTCGGGTTACGGCATACCCGGACTCGAGACCCGCGCGGCGGCCTGGAAGTGGGCACTGGCGGAAAGGCAGGAGTGCGCTGGTTGTTCTGCCACGAGCTGTGGCGGGAGGAGCGGGTTCGGGTAGCGGCACGACCTTTCCCATCGGGGCGGGTCGGCTGCGCGGCCACGTTCGTACTCACCGTCTCTGCCTCGAGGCGGGAAGGGCACCGCGTGACTGGTCCGGCTCCCTGCGGTTGGCCCGTTCGGCGGTGCCCCGGCAATCCGGTGTTCCGATGGCTGCTCCGCGCGAAGTGTCGTCGCAGGCGTTCGGCGGTGTCGCTCTTGCGCTTCCGTGTACTGCTGCTGTCGATGAGCAAGCGGTCGCGAGCGGACCGCCCGTTCAGCGGCCGCCGAACCCGCCACAGTTCGGCGCTGTCCACGGGGCGGGGCGCACCGGGTTGTGGCCGGTGCCGAAGGTGGCTGGTGGCCAAGTTCATACGGAACGGGGGTGCCTGACGTGGCTCCGTCGGCCGCCGGAGGAAGCGTGCTCGGGCGGAACGGCCGCACGAGCCGGAAAGGAGGAATCGGGTGCGTATCGAGGGGGTGGCGAGGTCCGTGGGCCGCAGACTGAGGGCTGTATATATGGGCCTGCGTGCACGAGTGCTGCGGGCGGTGGTCGCGGAGGACGGCATGAGCACGGCCGAGTATGCGATCGGCACGATCGCGGCGGCGGCGTTCGGCGCGGTGCTCTACGGCGTGGTGACAGGCGACAGCATCGTGGACGCGCTGACGAAGATCATCGATCGGGCGCTCAACACATCGGTGTAGCCGCGTCACGGTGGTGCCGTGCCGCGCCGGGACCGGCCGACGACCGAGGCGCGGTGACGGTCGAGGCCGCGCTCGCACTCACCGCTGTCCTCGCCGCCGTCGTGCTCTGTCTCGGTGCTCTGCTGGCGGCGTCGACACAGGTCCGCTGTGTCGACGCCGCTCGTGAGGCGGCCCGAC
>NZ_BAFS01000015.1 GCF_000308415.1 Nocardia asiatica NBRC 100129
GAGGATGAACAGGGGGTGTTCGGCGTCGAAGGCTTCGGGTTCGTGGGTGGGGGAGGCGGGGGCGACGGTGTCGTGCCACCACAGGTCGCGGCCCTCGGTCCAGGGGACTTCGACGCCGGTGCGGCGTACCACCAGCACGTGCTCGACGGTCGTCGGGTCGTCGCCCAATGCCTCGTCCACCGCGGTCTTGAGCGGTGCGGGTTTGCCGCGCCGCCACTGCCCGTCGGTGGTGATCACCAAGCGCGCACCGGCGTCGTCGACGCGCTGACGCAGGGCGGCGGGGGAGAATCCGGCGAAGACCACCGAGTGCGTGAGCCCGAGGCGGGCGCAGGCGAGCATGGACACGATGGCCTCGGGCACCATCGGCATATAGATCGCTACCCGGTCGCCCGCGACCAGACCCAGTTCGGTGAGCGCGTTGGCGGCCCGGCAGACCTCGTCCTGGAGCTGTTCGTAGGTGATGGCGCGCGAGTCGCCGGGTTCGCCTTCCCAGTGGATGGCGACCTGTTCGCCGTGGCCGGCCAAGACGTGGCGGTCCACACAGTTGTAGGCGACGTTGAGTTTGCCGCCGACGAACCACTTCGCCACCGGAGCGTCACTCCAGTCCAGCACCTGGGTCCACGGCTGCTCCCAGTGCAGCCTGCGGGCCTGCTCGGCCCAGAA
>NZ_BAFS01000014.1 GCF_000308415.1 Nocardia asiatica NBRC 100129
CCCGTCCTGATCGTCGTGGCACTGGTGCTGGTCGTCGTACAGCCGCGGCTGGCGAGCTGGGTCAAGCGCCGCAGGGAGAACGACGGCGCGCCTGTTCCGGAGCACGGCGGCCCCATCCTGTTCGTCGCGATCTACGCCGCGGGCGTCTACGGCGGGTACTTCGGCGCCGCCCAAGGCGTGCTGCTGATCGGGTTGCTCGGCGTTTTCGTGCACGACGACATCCAGCGCCTCAACGGTGTGAAGAACGCGCTGGCCCTGATCGTGAACGCGGTCTCGGCGCTGATCTTCATCGTCGTGGCGGAGGTGGACTGGCAGGCTGTCGTGCTGATCGCCCTGGGCTCGATCCTCGGCGGACAGCTCGGCGCACGGCTGGGCAGGCGGATGCCGCCGACTCTGCTTCGGGCCGTCATCGTCGTGGTCGGCCTCATCGCGGTGATCCGCTTGGTGACGTCGTAGCAGGCTGCCCGATGGCATCGTTGACGCTGCCGTACCGGCGTCACCGAGGCTTCGAGCCGTTGCGGCGAAGCGTCCGCTGTGGTCGATGCGACACAGCGTCGGCCCGGCCTATGACGAGGAACGGCTACGGCGGCTGCCGGGCGCCGAGGTGCTGCCGCCGGAATCTCAGGGTCGGATGTCAGTCCTCAGGCTGACGACGGCCGCCCGGCGCGGGGCTCAGGATGAGAGCCGTGCCTAGCTGGAAGATCGTCATCGTCGCCGCCCTCGCCGCGCTGCTGCCCGCGACGAGCGGCTGTGGCGGGCCGCCGAGCCGACACGAATCGGCGGTCGCGGACCTGGTCGCGCAGGCCGACGCGGCACCGACGCCGCGGCTGGACTGGGCGCCTTGCGTGGACCCGAAGCTGAACAGGTTCCACTGCGCGACCGCGCGGGTGCCGGTGGACTACGCGCACCCGGACGGCCCGGCCCTCGAGCTGGCGTTGGTGCGTCAGGAGGCCACCGACCCGCAGCGGCGCATCGGCACGCTGTTCTCCGCCGTCGGCGGTCCGGGCGGTTCGGGGCTGCGCTGGGCGGCGGAGGGGGAACTGCTCGGTGGCGAACTCGCGCGCCGCTTCGATGTGATCACCTTCGACCAGCGGGGCGTCGGCCGCAGCGGCCAGGTGCGCTGTTTCGCGGACGCCGAACAGCAGCGCCGGTTCTGGTCCGGCACGGTGCTGCCGCCGGTGGGTCCCGAGCAGGAGCGCGCGGCCGACACCGCGAGCCGCGAGCTGGCCGCCGGTTGCGCGGCGCACGGCGGCGCGTTGCTCGGGCACCTGACCACCGTCGACGCCGCGCGTGACCTGGACCTGCTGCGCCGAGCCGTCGGCGATCCGCGACTGACCTACGAAGGCGGGTCCTACGCGAGCTATCTGGGGCAGGTGTACGGAGCGCTGTTCGGTGATCGGGTACGGGCGCTGCACCTGGCCTCGATGATCGACCCGAACGCCTACACCAACGACACGCGAAGCGCCATCGAGAGCGCCGCGGCCGGGACCGAAGAGGTCTTCGACGAATTCTTGCGGTTGTGCGCGGACGCGGGCCGGACGGGTTGCGCGTTCGCCGCCCAGCCGGGCGGCAACGACGCCATGGCGCAGGGCGGCGCCGGCGATCCGGTCCGCCCCGCCGATCTTCGGGCGCGCAACGACGCTGTGCTGCAACGTCTTCGCGCGGCGCCCCTGGTGGTGGGGACCGGCGAGCGGGCGCGAACGGTCACCTACGCCGAGGCGCTCTCGTCGCACGCGCTGCTGCTGTACGACCCGGAGCAGGGTTGGCCCGCCCTGGCCCGGCTGCTCGCCGAGCTGGAGCGCGGACCGGCGGGTGACCCTGTCGCCGTGGGACAGATCCTCGCGGCCACCGAGCAGCCGTACGATTTCCTCGACTCGTTCATCGCGATCTCCTGCGCCGACAACGCCTTTCCGCGTGACTCCGGCCAATGGCCCGCGATGGCAGGGGATCTGGCGAAGGTCAGCCCGACCTACGGCGCGTTCTGGCTGTCGCTGCGCCAGCCCTGCGCGTCCTGGTCGTCCCCGCCGGAGGGATACGTCCAGCGGTACACCGGGCCGTGGATCCTGCGGTCGGACACCCCGGCTCTGCTGGTCAACAACCGATTCGACCCGGTGACCCCGCTGCGCGACGCTCGGCGCGCACAGCAGGAACTGGTGAATGCCCGGCTGGTCGTCGTCGAGGACGGTTACGGGCACACGCCGCTCAACGACTGCACCCGGAAGCTGCGCGAGCGCTATCTCGTCGACTTGCAGCTACCGGCCCCCGGGGCGACCTGCCGCCCGGACGAGCTGCCGTTCGGTCGATAGCAAAAACGGATATCTGTTCACAAAACGGGAATACCGGTAATCTGCGCACGCTAAGCCTGATGATGGAAGGTGACCGGTGCGTAGACGTGCCTTGTTCAAGGCGGCGGGCACGGCCGCCCTGCTCGGTGCTGTGGGAACGACGGCGGGGACGAGCGTGGCGTCAGCCGACCCGGTTTGGGAGGGTTTGTTCCGCACCTGGGTGCCGGAGATCTTCGCCCCGATCCCCGATCCGCCGGAGCACTCGCCCGCGATCGTCGTCGGCTCCGGCTTCGGCGCCGCGGTGTCCGCGCTGCGCCTGGCCGAGGCCGGGATCGCCACCACGGTGCTGGAACGCGGTTCACGCTGGCCGAACGACCCGTGGCGGGAGATCTTCACCGGCGACGACCTGCCCGACGGCCGCGGCTTCTGGCACCGCACCCAGTTCACCGGCGTCACCAAGGTGCCCATGCAGTTCGCCAGTTTCGGCGGCGTGCTGGACTGCACCGAGTACCCGGGCATCGATGTCTGGCGCGCGGCCGCGGTCGGCGGCGGTTCGGTGATCTTCAGTGGAGCCATGATCGCGCCGCAGCGCCGCTTCTTCGATCACGTCTTCGGCGGCACCGTCGACTACGGCGAGATGGAACGCGTCTACTACCCGCGCGTGCGGGACATGCTGCGGTTGAGCCCGATGCCGGCGGACATCTACAACTCCTCCCCGTTCGCGCATTCCCGCGCCTGGGACGACCAAGTTCGCAAGGCCGGCTACCAACCGCAGGCGAACGACTCGATCTTCAACTGGGACATCCTGCGCGGCGAACTCGCCGGCGCGACAAGGGCTTCGGCCACCGCGGCCAGGAGCAACCTGGGCAACTCCAACGGCGCGAAGTTCGACTTGAACCAGAACTACTTGGCGTATGCGCAGGGCACCGGCCGGTGCGGGGTCTTCCCCGGCCACCGGGTGGACGCCATCGCGCAGGAGTCCGGCGGCCGCTACGCGGTCACCGTGGCGAAGCTGTCGCCGACCGGCGCGGTACTCGGTACCCGCACCCTCACCTGTGATCGGCTCTTCCTCGGCGCGGGCTCGATCGGCACCTCCGAACTGCTGGTGCGCGCCCAGGCCACCGGCGCCTTGCCGAACCTGAACGAACATGTCGGCGACGGCTGGGGCACCAACGGTGACGTGGTGCTCGCCCGGGGCGCCAGCGCGCTGGCCGGTCACGGCCAAGGCGTGCCGAGCGCGAGCCGGATCTTCGACGAGTCCGGCGTGCCGCTGACCCTGGAGAGCTGGTACATCCCGGGGATCCCGTTCGAGACCGGCGCGCTCGCCTCGCTCGGCATGGTGCTCGACCCGGCCCGCACCCGGTTCGGCTACGACCGGGCCACCAACCGGGTCGGGCTGAGCTGGTCGACCAGGAACCGGGACGACACCGTGGCCGCGGCAAGGGCGGTCGATCGCCGGATCGCCGAACGAGCGGACGCCCTGGTCGAATACAGCGCTCTCGGCTATGACGCGAACGCGCTGTTCACCGCGCATCCGCTCGGGGGAGCGGTGCTGGGTCGGGCCACCGACGGCCACGGCCGGGTGCACGGTCATCCCGGCCTCTACGTGATGGACGGCGCCGCGATACCCGGCAGCACCGGAACGGTCAATCCGTCGCTCACCATCGCCGCGCTGGCCGAACGCAATATCGAGGCGATCGTTCGCGCCGGTCGCTGACCGATCGTTCGCCGGGTGAGCGGGTTCCTGGCCTTGGCCACGCCGGCCGAGGACTGGGGACAGCCGAGCCTGGTGTGATTTCGGCGCTGCTGCCGAGCTATCGCCAACCGTGCCGAGCATGCTTTCCGCGTACTAATGTCGGCGGCACCGTTCGGCGTCGAAGGGATCCGCAGTGTCCGCTCCCAGTCCCAGCTCGGGCATCGAGAAGTCGTCCGTCGACAGATACGGTCTGCGGGAACCGCAACAGTCGCAGGATTATCCGCGCAAGCCGCCGATGCTGTGGACCGATTTCGTGATGCTCGCGCTGGCCGTCGTCTCGGTGGCGCTGGTGGGCTGGATCACCTTCTTCCCGGTCTCCGGGCGCACCTATCAGGTGATCGTGGTCGTGGACTGGGCGCTGTGCGCGGTGTTCGCGGCCGAGTTCCTGTGGCGTTGGCGCCGCGCGGGTTGGCCGTGGACCTTCCCGTTCGTCTACTGGTACGAGGTCGTCGGCATGATCCCGGTGACCAGCCCGTTCTTCCGCGGCTTCCGGCTGTTGCGGATCGTGGTGATCGTCGTGCGGCTCGCCCGGGTCGCCGACCGCCTGTTCGGGGACCGGGTGACGGCCGCCGTCGTGAACCGGTTCGTGGCGACCATCGTCGACACCATCCGCCGTCCGATGACGATCGCGGTGATGGACGAGGTGGCGCAGGTGCTGCGCACCGGGCACTACACCCGCAATATCGCGGCCGCTCTGGAGGAGAACCGCGCCGAGCTGGACGAGATGATCCTGGAGTTGATCAAGAAGGACCCGCAGGCGGGCCGGGTGCGCTACATCCCGTTCCACGACGAGATCATCCGGCTGATCGCCGACACCAGCTTCCGCATCGTGTTCCAGGTGCTGGAAGATCCGCGCACCGACGAACTCGTCTCGGATATGTTGCGGGAGAACATCGATCAGATCCGTGACGCGGTCCGCGACGGTGTCCGGGTGCCGCCGTCCGCGTACGGCCGCACGCCCGACGAGGACTGCGTGCGGCAGCGCGTCAATCGGCTACCGCGTGCCTGATCGCGTCCCGCGGCTGCGCCAAACGCACGGTCTCCCAAGTGATCAGCGCGACCAGCACCAGGCACAGCAGCGCCAGCGACGCCAGTGCGGGCAGGGCGCACGCCACCGGGATGAGCGCCAGCAGCACCACCACGGCGATGACCCGCGGCACCGTGACGGCGCCCGTGGCGAAGTGCTTGAACCCGATCAGGGCGATCAGATACAGCGCGACGCCGCCGTAGAGGGCGTAGAGCGGAATCCCGTACAGCGCGTCCTTCAGGGTGTGCTCCGCGGAGTCCCCGACGTAGTAGAGAACCTTCTTCAGCCCCAGCGATAGCGCGATGATCCCGACGATCATCGGGAAGTGCCAGAAGGTGTAGGAACCCTGCGCGATCTTGATCTGCCGCCTGCCTTCGGCATGGACGAGTTCGTGCTCCACCGCCAAGGCCGCGACGTCGAAGTACGCCCACCACAGCAGACCGGAGACGGCGAGACCGAGCAGCGAGGCGAGCGCGATCGGCCAGGAGATCGGCAGCCCGGCCACCCCGATGCCGATCGAGACGATCGATTCACCGAGCGCGACGATGATGATCAGCCCGTAGCGCTCGATGAAATGCCTGGCCGAATTCAGCCGCCAATCGGTACCGGCGAACAGCGTCCACAGGTAGTCGCCCGCGATCGCGGCGATCCACAGCGCGATCTGCACCCTGCCGGTGGTCAGCGCGGCGACGACCAGCAGCGTGGTGCCGAGGGTGATCGAACCGAGCGCCCAGCGCAGCAGCTGGTTGCGCAACTGTGGGTCCTCGGCGCTGGCCAGCCAGAAGATTCCGAGGTGCACCAATCGCACGACCAGGTAGGCGATGGCGAAGACCAGTGGCCCGAACCAGCCGCCCGGCGCGTCGTCGAACGCCTCCGGGATGGTGAGCGCGGCGAGGAACGCGCCGCCCATGGCCGCGAACATCGCGACGCGTGCGAAGCCCTCGTCGGCGCGGACCACGTTGCCCAGCCACGAGTAGGCGATCCACAGCCACCACATCACCGCGAGCACCAGCAGCGCGCGCAGCGCGTTCTTCGCGCTGGTCTCGTTCGCGACCAAGCCGGTGACCATGGTGAACGCGAAGACGAGCACCAGGTCGAAGAACAATTCGAGCTGGGTTACCGAGGCGCCTTCGGCCATCGGCTGGAACCGCACTCGTTTGGAACCGATCATGCGCTCATCGTCGCACCCCGACCGGATCGGCGCCGGTTCGCTGCCGCGCTCGGCCGCCGATTTCGCGCAGAGCACAGTGCCGCGGCTAGATGTGTTGATATGTCTCGCTCTCGGGGAACCGCTCGGCGAAATCGATGAAACACTCCACGACCACTTCGTTGGCCTTGCGGAAGGTGCGTTTGAGCAGAAACCCGGGAACCGGCAGGGGCAGATACAGCTCGACGTGGTACCAGACGTGCGTGCCGTCCACGCTGTCGGACACCTCGAAAAAGCCGCCGCCCCGCACGCCCCGGGTGCTGTCGGCGACGATCCAGGAAGACCGGTCGTCGGTCCAATCGTATTCCAGTACTTGCAGATCCGAGCTGCCCAGCAGCTCCGCCGCGAGAAAGACGCGCCGCGGCCTGCGCCGTGCGTCGCGCGTGGCGACCCGCACGTCGCTGTAGGAGGACGACCATTCCGGAAGGGATTCCACCGCGGTCAGAGCGTCCATCACCTGTTCGGGATCGGTGTCGACGAAGAATCGGATATCCGTTTTGGTGCGCATGGCATACCTCCGACCCCCGGATGGACAAGTCGGCCCGATTGTCTCCGCGTTTTGTCCGGTTCGTCAAATTGACTGTGGCGCGCGGTTTCTCGGCTAACCGGAAACGTGCCGTTATCTGGTCGAGATCGGCGATCGGCAACCTGGGGAACATCTTCCGGATGGAAGGAAGGGGCCGAGTGGGGCTCGCGCGCCTACGATCGGAGCCGAATGATCGTCGGTATCCGACGCCGTCGGTCCGGTCGGGAGGTTGTCATGAAATACGCCGAACTGCTGGCGCAGACACGGGACGCGATCACGGTGCGCCGGGTATACGGCGAACCCTATGAATCCGGCGGGGCGACGATCATTCCCGCCGCCTCGGTCGGGGGCGGTGGTGGTGGCGGCGGTGGTACCGGGAACGGTCCCGAGGGAGAGGGCGCGGGCGAAGGCGCGGCGTTCGGCGTGGGCGCCAAGCCCGTCGGCGCGTTCGTGCTGCGCGACGGGGAACTCACCTGGCACCCGGCCGTGGACGTCAACGCGATCATCGAATCCGCGAGCAGGGTGCTGATCGCCGCGATCCTGGCCTTCGCGCTGACCCGCTGCGCCAGGCGACGCGCCTGACCCGCGCGGTCGGACGTAGCTCGTCGGCTAGCGCCGGGCGCGAGCGAAGGCGCCGCCTCCGCTCGCACCCGGCGAGACGTTCATTCCGACGCGGCGGGCTCCACGATCGCGTCGGGCCCTGGATACACCAGCGACTCGTGACCGTCGGCGAACCGCACCACGTACGGTGGCGTCCCGTCCGGTCCGCGGACCTCGATGATCTCGGCCAGGTGATCCACTTCTCCCACCACATGCCCGTGCACGCAGAGTCGATCTCCTACATGTGCCATCATCGCCCCATTATCGAACGGCAGTGCTGCGCGTCACAACCACTCGCGGCAAGTGCGGCGGGTCCGGTTCAGTCCCGCGTGCCGATGACGCGCTCGACCGCGGTTTCGATCAATTCCTGGCTCTGCTCCTCGGTGAACACCTCGGGGAGCGTGAGCCGATCGACGATCAGCCAGTTCAACGCGAGGTAGAGCAGCAATACCGACTTCTCGTCGCCCGGCAGGCCGGCCTCCAGGTGATTGCGCACGTTGTACTCGATGTCCTCGCGCACCCGGGCGGTGAGCACCGCGCGCAACTCGGGCCGCCGCGTCGCCTCCAGGCGCAGTTCCAGCAGTGCCAGGTAGCCGGTGCGGAACGCCTCGATGCGTCCGACCGTCTCGCGCATCAACTCGATGATGTTGGCGCGGGTCTTCGGCCCCCCGGTCAGCTTGGCCACGGTGGCCTCACTCGGCTGTAGCCGCTCGTAGAAACGGCGGCCCGCCTGGGTCAGCAAGTCGTCGCGGTTGGCGAAGTAGTTCGATGCCGTGCCCGCCGGTACGGCGGCCTCCTTGTCCACCGCGCGGAAGGTCAGTCCGCGCGCGCCGTCGCGGGCGAGGACTTCGATCGCGGCGTCGACCAGCGCTTGCCGACGTTCCGGGTTGGTCCGCACTTGACACCACTCCATTCGTAGTACTACTTTCAAATCACTACATGCAGAGTACAACGAGTTGGGCGGTAACGGTATG
Organism: Nocardia asiatica NBRC 100129; assembly: GCF_000308415.1. GTDB lineage: Bacteria > Actinomycetota > Actinomycetes > Mycobacteriales > Mycobacteriaceae > Nocardia > Nocardia asiatica. The sequence goes on from NZ_BAFS01000014.1 coordinate 8,376, forward strand.
CGAAAACTGGTCTACTACGTGGGCGTGTCGCTGGACGGCTACATCGCGGGCCCGGAGGGGCAGTACGACTTCTACCCGTGGGACGCCGAGATGACGGCCTGGAGCATCGGCGAATATCCCGAATTCATCCCCACTCATCTGCGTCAGGGCGTGGGCATGGCGGTGGACGAGCCGAACAAACGGTGCGACACCGTCGTGATGGGGCGCGGCACCTACGAGCCCGGCGTGGCCGATGGTGCGACCAGCCCGTACACGCACATGAAGCAGTACGTGGTGTCCAGCACGCTCGGCCGGATCGATGACCCGGCCGTCGAACTGGTCGAGCGCGATCCGCTCGGGCTCGTGCGGAGCCTGAAGCAGGCCGAAGGCGGGGACATCTGGCTCGCCGGCGGCGGCAAACTCGCGGCCGAGCTGCTCGGCGAGATCGACGAGATGATCATCAAGAGCTATCCGGTCGTCGCGGGCAGCGGCATATCCGCGTTCTCCGGCGCGTTCCGGCCCACCTTGTTCGCCCCGGCGCGGCGCACGGAGTTCGGCAACGGCGCGCAGGTCACCTGGTTCGAGCGGGCCTGACCCCGTCGTTGATTTCGAAAGGATTCCGCATGCGAAAACTTGTCTATTTCGTCGGTCTCTCCCTCGACGGCTACATCGCGGGCCCGAATGGTGAACTCGACTTCTACCCGCTCTCCGACGAAATGTGGGAATGGCTGCGCGCCGAGTACCCGGAGACGCTGCCCACCCACGTCCGGCCGCACGTCGGCATCGCCGCGGACGCGCCGAACCGGAAATTCGACACGCTGGTGATGGGCCGGGGCACCTACGACCCAGCCCTCGCCATCGGCGTGACCAGCCCGTATGCCCATATGAAGCAGTACGTGGTGTCCAGCACGCTCGGCCGGATCGATGACCCGTCCGTCGAACTGGTCGAGCGCGACCCGGTCGGGCTGGTCCGCGAACTGAAGCAGCAGAGCGGTCTGGACATCTGGCTGGCGGGCGGCGGCAAGTTCGCCGCCGCGCTACTGGAGGAAATCGATGAACTGGTGATCAAGAGCTACCCGGTTGTCGCGGGCGCCGGCGTGCCCGGTTTCGCGGGCGAGTTCCGTCCGACGCTGTTCCGGCCGACCCGGCGCGCCGAAGTAGGCGGTGGAGTCCAGGTCAGCTGGTTCACCCGGGCGTGAGCGGGCGCCGGGTCCGCTCGGCCGAGGCGGCTGCGAGACGCTGCTGTCGTCCGCAGGCCGCCGCCCCCGGGCGGGAATCGACCGGACCGGGTCAGCCCGCGTCGGTGAGAAACGACAACCGCACCTGCCGGTCGGGGTTGTCGACGTTGAGATCCACCAGCGCGATCGACTGCCAGGTGCCCAGCGCGAGTCTGCCGCCCAGCACCGGGACCGTCGCGTACGGCGCGATCAGCGCGGGCATCACATGCGAGCGCCCGTGTCCGCGGGAGCCGTGGGCGTGCCGCCACCGGTCGTCGGCGGGCAGTAGATCGCGCAGTGCGGCCAGCAGGTCGTCGTCGCTGCGCGCGCCGAGTTCCATGATCGCGATCCCGGCGGTGGCATGCGGCACGAAGACGTGCAGCAGCCCGTCGCCGCCCGCCGAGCGCACGAAGGTCGCGCATTGCGGCGTGATGTCCTGTACCACTTCACCGTGGCCCGTCCGCACCTCGAGCAGCGTGCTCTTCATGCGCCCATCGTCCCCCATCCGGGACGGTGCGCGCGGTGCGATCGGGATCGGATGCGGCTGTGGGTTTTTCCACAAGCCGGGTAGGTAGCGGCAAAACCGCTGGCCTCGGCCGGTAGTCTGAATGACTGTTACCAGTTTGTTGTCGATCTTGGAGGACCCTGTCGTGGCTCTCGTGGTTCAGAAGTACGGAGGATCCTCGGTGGCGACCGCCGAGCGGATCCGGCGCGTCGCTGAACGGATCGTGGAGACCAAGAAGCAGGGCCACGATGTGGTGGTCGTCTGCTCCGCCATGGGCGACACCACCGACGAGTTGCTCGATCTCGCTCAGCAGGTGGCGCCGTCGCCGCCCGCCCGCGAGATGGACATGCTGCTCACCTCCGGTGAGCGCATCTCCAACGCGCTGGTCGCCATGGCCATCCACTCCCTCGGCGCCGAGGCCCGCTCGTTCACCGGCTCGCAGGCCGGGGTGATCACCACGGGCGCGCACGGCAACGCGAAGATCATCGACGTCACCCCGGGCCGCGTGCGCGCCGCGCTGGACGAAGGCCTCGTGGTGCTGGTCGCAGGTTTCCAGGGCGTGAGCCAGGACAGCCGGGACGTCACCACCCTCGGCCGCGGCGGTTCGGACACCACGGCCGTCGCACTGGCCGCCGCGCTGGGCGCGGACGTCTGCGAGATCTACACCGACGTGGACGGCGTCTTCACCGCCGACCCGCGGATCGTGCCCGACGCGCAGCGGCTCGAGCAGGTCTCCTATGAGGAGATGCTGGAACTGGCGGCCTGCGGCGCCAAGGTGCTGATGCTGCGCTGCGTCGAATACGCCCGCCGCTACAACGTGCCCGTGCATGTGCGCTCGTCCTACACCGACAAGCAGGGCACCTACGTTTACGGATCGATGGAGGACATCCCCTTGGAGCAAGCAATCCTCACTGGCGTCGCGCACGACCGCAGCGAGGCCAAGGTGACCGTGGTCGGGCTGCCGGACGAACCGGGTTATGCCGCCAAGGTGTTCCGCGCCGTGGCCGACGCCGAGATCAACATCGACATGGTCCTGCAGAACATCTCGAAGATCGAGACCGGCAAGACCGACATCACTTTCACGCTGCCCAAGTCCGAAGGCGCCCGCGCGGTCGAGATGCTGACCAAGCGCCAGGCCGAGATCGGCTTCTCGCAGGTGCTCTACGACGACCACATCGGCAAGGTGTCGCTGGTCGGCGCGGGTATGAAGAGCCACCCCGGCGTCACCGCCACCTTCTGTGAGGCGCTGGCCAACGCGGGTGTGAACATCGACCTCATCTCCACCTCGGAGATCCGGATCTCCGTGCTGGTCAAGGACACCGAGCTGGACGAGGCGGTCCAGGTGCTGCACAAGGCGTTCGACCTCGGCGGCGACGAGGTCGCGGTGGTCCACGCCGGAACGGGGCGATAGGGCATGGGAATTCGCGTAGGAGTCGTCGGCGCGACCGGACAGGTCGGCGCCGTCATGCGCAAACTGCTGGACGAGCGCAACTTCCCGGCCGACGAGGTGCGCTTCTTCGCGTCCGCGCGTTCGGCGGGCAAGACGCTGCCCTGGCGCGGCCGGGAGATCGTGGTCGAGGACACCGAGACCGCGGATCCGTCCGGTTTGGACATCGCGTTGTTCTCCGCGGGCGCCACCATGTCCCGCGTGCAAGCGCCGCGTTTCGCCGCGGCGGGTGTCACGGTGATCGACAACTCCTCGGCGTGGCGCAAGGACCCCGAGGTCCCGCTGGTGGTCAGCGAGGTGAACCCGGAGCAGACCCGCAACCTGGTCAAGGGCATCATCGCGAACCCGAACTGCACCACCATGGCGGCCATGCCGGTGCTCAAGCCGCTGCACGACATCGCCGGTCTGCGCCGGCTGATCGTGTCGAGCTACCAGGCGGTCTCCGGCAGCGGCCTGGCCGGTGTCGAAGAACTGGCGACCCAGGCCCGCGCGGTGATCGACGACGCCGAGCGGCTGACCCACGACGGCCGCGCCGTGGACTTCCCCGCGCCGAACAAGTACGTCGCTCCGATCGCGTTCAACGTGCTTCCGCTGGCCGGTTCGCTGGTCGACGACGGCTCCGGCGAGACCGACGAGGACCAGAAGCTGCGCAACGAGAGCCGCAAGATCCTCGGCCTGCCGGATCTGGCGGTCAGTGGCACCTGCGTGCGCGTACCCGTCTTCACCGGTCACTCCCTGTCGATCAACGCCGAATTCGCCGAACCGCTCTCGGCCGAGCACGCCAAGGAGATTCTGGCCAAGGCCCCGGGCGTCAAGCTGGTCGACGTGCCCACGCCGCTGGCCGCCGCGGGCATCGACGATTCGCTCGTCGGACGCATCCGGCAGGACCCGGGTGTGCCGGACGGCCGCGGGCTCGCGCTGTTCATCTCCGGTGACAACCTGCGCAAGGGAGCCGCCCTCAACACGATCCAGATCGCCGAGGTGCTGCTCAGCAACCGCTGAGGACTTCCCCCTTCGAACGGGCCGCGGGATTCCCGCGGCCCGTTCGCCATTCCCGGACCAGGGAAGGCGCGCGCGGGCCGTCTGGCGGAACGCTGAGCGGACGGGCCGAAAGAGTGGTACCATATATCGTACTACTGGCTGGGAGGAATCATGGCTGCGGCGATTACCGCGAGCGAAGCGCGGAAGAATCTCTTCCCCCTGGTCAGGAAGGTCAACGAGGATCACGACACGATCGAGATCGTGTCGAAAGGGGGGAACGCTGTGCTGATGTCCAAAGAAGATTACGACTCGCTGATGACAACCGTTGAGTTGTTGAGCGGGCGCGACGGGGCTCGCCTACGCCGATCGATTCAGGAGCTGGAAGGTGGGGGCGGCGTCGAACGCGACCTCATCGAATGAAGGTCGTTTTCTCCGAGTCCGCTTGGGATGAATACTCGGCGTGGCTGCAGCGCGACCGGTTTGTGCTGAAGAAGGTCAATGTCCTGATCAAAGCGATCCTGACCGATCCCTTCGAAGGCATCGGTAAGCCCGAGCCGTTGAAGCATGACCTGGCGGGGTACTGGTCACGTCGGATCACGCAGGAACATCGCATCGTGTATCGGGTTGTGGACGATGCGCTTTGGATTGCCAAGGTCGGCAAGCACTACGACTGATCTGTCCCGGCCGGGAAATCGCCTGGCTCGGCGGACGGCGCGGCTGTTAGCCTGCGCCGATGGCTCATCCTTATCCTCAGGTGTATCTCGGCGACCGGATCGTGGCGGCGGACGCTGCCACGGTGAGCGTCGCATCGTCGGCGGTGCTGTACGGGCTCAGCGTCTACACCGTCTTCCCGGTGCACGTGGATGGGGCAGCGCGGACGGCATTCCGTTTGGACGACCATTTCCGCAGGCTCGAGGAGTCCTGCAAGATCATCGGGATCGACCGGTTCGCTTCGGAATGGGATTTCGAGCGGTTCCGTGCGGCCGTCGTGGAACTGATCGCGGCGAACGCCCCGAGCGAGGACGTCTTCGTGCGGGCGACGGTGCACGTGGTCGAGTCGATTCCGGGCACCCGGGTGCGGGGCTGTGCGATCCAGGTCAGCATTTTCGTCTACGACGCGGTGCCGATCGTCCCGCAGGACGGCATGCGTCTGAAGTCCAGCCCTTGGCGGCGCATTCCCGACAACGCGATTCCCTCCCGCGCCAAAGTCAACGGGGCGTATGTGAATTCGGTGCTGGCCAAACAGGACGCGATCGACAGCGGCTACGACGATTGCGTTTTCCTCGACGGGAACGGGCACGTCTGCGAACTCAGCGCGGCGAACATCTTCCTGGTCCGCAACGGCACGCTGATCACCCCGGACGTCTCCTGCGACATCCTCGACGGCATCAATCGCAGGACCGTGCTCACCCTGGCGGCCGAAGACGGCATCCCGGTGGTGGAACGCACCGTCGACCTCACCGAGTTGTACATCGCCGACGAAGTCTTCGTGACCGGAACGTCGGCAGGCGCGGCGCCGGTCGTCGAGGTGGACGGCCGCGTGGTCGCGAACGGTGTGCCCGGCCCGATCTCCCAGGCGCTGCGCAAACGTCATAGCGCGGCACTGCGCTCCGACAGCGTGCACGGCTGGGTCACGAACTTGTCCACCGCCCGTTAGTGCACGCAGCCTCGCTCAGCGGATGCCCGGGGTGCGCGGGTCGGTACCGAGGCAGGCGATGATCGCGCAACCCGGCGGGGTATCCGCGAACGGCGGTGCGAGCGGCTGGTTCAGGCACGAGAAGACATTGCAGCCCGGATAGGCAGCGGGGCCGATGCCGAACACCGCGATCAGGATGTCCGTGTCGACGAAGCGCCGCGGGTCCAGCCGCAAGGGCGGTTCGACGTACGGGCCCGGGTCGGGCACCGGCCGGTCGTAGAACGCGTCGAACACCTTGCGGAAGAATTCGTAAGGCAATTCCTGCGTGTTCTGCACGACTCCGGAAACGCCCTGGCCGCTGCGGTTGCCGAAGACGCCGGTCCACACCACCGTCAGATCCAGACTCGGAATGACGAAGACGTTCTGCAACCCGAGCCCCGCCATCGCGTACACGTCGTCGGGCAGGTAGTCCGCGATCTCGGCGCAACCGCTGCCGAGCCAGAACAGGTATCCGTAGCACTCGTTCGCAGGCGAGGGCGTGCGTGCCTTCCGCAGGTAGTCGAGGGAGACGATCTGCTGTTCGCCCCACCGTCCGTCGTTGCTCACCAGCAGACCCAGCTTCGCGAAGTCGTTCGGCGGGATCATCAGGTGCGCGTAGCCGTAGGTGTGCCCGGAGCGGTCGCGGGCCCAGTAGTAGTCGCCGCGGAGAATGCCGAGCGGAGCGAACAATTCGCGCTGCGCGAACTGTTGCAGAGGTTCGCCGACGGCCAGTTCCAGCACGTAGGCCAGCAGGTCGACGTTGCGCTGGCTGTAGGTGAAGACGGTGCCGGGCGGATTGTCCAGCGGCACGCCGAGCGCCTGCACCGGGCTGTCCGGGTCGATCGGGATCACGCCGGTGACACCCTCGGTCAGCACGCCCACCCGCATGCCGGAGGTCTCGGTGAGCAGGTTCTCGACGGTGATCGACCGGTGTTCCGCGTCACCGAGGCCCGCGGGCAGGTAGCGGTCGATCGGTGCGCCGAGGTCGAGCTTGCCCTGATCCCAGGCGATTCCGGCCAGCAAGGAGACGACGCTCTTGGTCGAACTCCAGATGTTCCACGCCACATCGCCGGTCTGGTCGTTCGTCAGCCCCTCGCCGATCAGGCAGTTGTGCCGGAACACCTGCACGTTGAAGCGGTTTCGTCCGGCCGCGAGCGTCATCGCGTCTCGCAGCTTCGCGGAATCCAGCCCGACCTGTTCCGGCGCCGCCCGCTCCAGGTCACGACCTGAAGTGACGGCGCACCGCACCTGATCGCCGGGCGCGGCGACCGCATGCGGGGCGAAGAGATTGCCCGCCACCAGCGAAACCGCCGCGATTCCCGCCAGGAATCCACCGAAACGCCCCATAGGCAGAAGGCTAGCGTCCTTTCGCCTGTTCAGGCCGTCAACAGGCGGGGGACTGGACGTTCGATCCAGCGCGAGACGAACGCAGGCCGGGCTGCTCGTCGAGTCGTCATGCGCGGGAAGCGGTCGCGCGGGACGAGTCGACCGGCGTCCGCGCCGGCGCGCTGTCGAGTGGTAAGCGCAATGTGGTTGGTGGACTTCGGCGTCATCGGCGGTAACGCCTACCCAGTGCGTATACCGCCGCGCCGAGTGCGAGCGCGCCGAGCCCCGCGAGGACGGAGCCGAGGGGCAGGGAGAACCCGACGACCACGCAACCCACCGCACCGACCACGGGTATCCACCGGGGCGGGCGATTCTCCTCGGCGGTCAGCGTGGCGGCGCAGAGGTTGGCGATCAGGTAGTAGAAGAGCACGGTGAACGAGGAGAATCCGATGGCCGCGCGCAGATCGAAGAGTGCGGCGACCACGGCGACGATCGCTCCTACCACCAGTTCGGCGCGATGCGGCACGCCGAACCGCGGATGCACGGCGGCGAGCGCGCCGGGCAGATAGCGGTCCCGTGCCATGGCGAGCACCGTGCGCGATACGCCAAGGACCAATGCGAGCAGCGATCCGGCCGCCGCGAGCACCGCGCCGATCCGCACCACCGGGGCGGCCGCGGGAACGCCCGCCGCGCTCACCATTCGCGCCAGTGGGTCGGTGGCCTGGGCCAGCCCGGCCGAGCCGAGCACGCTCAGCGTCGCGACCGCCACCAGCGTGTAGACCGCGAGGGCGATGGCGAGCGCGACCATGACGGCACGGGGAATGGTGCGGTGCGGTTCGCGCACCTCCTCACCGAGCGTGGCGATGCGGGCGTATCCCGCGAACGCGAAGAACAGCAATCCCGCCGCGGTGAGCACGTCAAGCAGACCGATCCGGTCGGGCAAGACCGTTGCCGCCGTGTGCGTTCCGGTCAGGCCGATCACGATCACCACGGCCAGCACCGCGAGCACCAGCGCGACGATCACCCGCGTGGCGAACGCCGACTTCTGCACGCCGGTGTAGTTCACGGCGGTGATCCCCACCACTGTCCCGACCGCCACGGCATGTGCCTGTTCGGGCCAGGCATAGCTACCGACGGTGAGCGCCATCGCCGCGCACGAGGCCGTCTTCCCGGCGACGAATCCCCACCCGGCGAGATATCCCCAGAACGGTCCCAGCCGCTCTCGTCCGTACACATACGTCCCACCGGATACGGGATATAGCGCCGCCAGCCGCGCCGACGACATCGCGTTGCAGTACGCCAGCAGCGCTGCCACCGCGAGCGCCACCAGCAACCAGCTTCCGGCCGAAGCCGCCGCAGGCGCCAGCGCCGCGAAAATTCCCGCCCCCACCATCGCCCCCAACCCGATGACAACCGAATCGGTGAGCCCGAGCCTGCGGTGCAACGTTCCGTCCTGCGACGCCATATGACGCATCCTCCCGCACCATTCCCGCCGCCGCAGCGCAGGTACGAGTCGGCCCAGCCGACTGCGTACGCTTTTCGAGTGTTCGTGTGTGACGGACTGTGCACTCGACCTCTCGATACGACTGAACTCCGCACCTTCCTGCGGGAATGCTTCGGCGTCCCCGGGCAGGACATCTTCGTCAGCAGCAACGACCTGGTGGACGCGGCGCTTCGAGACGACCACCGGGACAGCCCCTTCACGGTCTTCTGCACACACGGTCGAGTCGGTGGAGATTTCGCGGCGACGTTCTCGATCAGTGCCGATGCCGCGTCGCCGGAGAAGGGCGCGATGGACGGTCCGGAGTTCGTCGCCCTGCTCGCGGCGCGATATGCCGCCGATGTCCTCTGTAGCTTCGGTGCCGAGCCACAGCCGTGGTTGTGGACCCTGACCCGCCCCGATGGCACAAGCGTGCTGGTCCATCTCACCGAGCGCTGCAACGGCGCCGACGACGATCCGGTGTGCCCCTGTGACTACACACACAGCGTTGTCATTTATGCCGACTCATAGCCGACGCCTTGCTCACACCAGCCGCACCTGGCCGCGCGAAAACGCGAGGAGCCCTCGACCAGGTTCCCTCGGGCCTGACCGGCGTACTGGTTGCGGGAGAAATGACAGCGCCGCCGGGTTCGCGAGGAACCCGGCGGCGCTGCGAGCTCGGACACCGTGCGGTGTCGCAACCGTGGTCGACGTCCCACAAGCGCCTCTCGGCGGGTGGTCGCTCGTAGCGACGAGGGGTGCGGCCCGGGGTTGTCCGGACGCCGACGCGGGGGTGTCGACGTCCCACAAGCGCCTCTCGGCGGGTGGTCGCTCGTAGCGACAAGGGGTGCGGCCCGGGGCTGTCCGGACGCCGACAGGGGGTTCAACCACGAGTCCTCGCAACGTATTCCGGCCCAAATTTGTGACGCTCGACACAGGCATGCGGCCAGGCTGGTGTCGCGAAAGGTATGTCGCGGCCGGTAGACGCGACTTTTGGCGCGGTCGAGTTTTCTTGATTGATTCCAGATTATTTTCTTGACTTATTCCAGAAAAGGGTCAGAATCGAAGCATGCACACCAACGGCGCCGCCCCACGCGAGTGGCTGCGAGCAGCGGGTCTGCGGGTCACCGCCCCGCGCATCGCCGTGTTGAACGCGGTCGCGGCGCGGCCGCACGCGGATGCCGACACGGTGGCCGCCACCGTCCGGGAAGCGCTGGGCTCGGTGTCGACGCAGGCGGTCTACGACGTCTTGCACGCTTGCGTGCGCGCCGGGATCCTGCGCCGCATCGAGCCGGCGGGCTCGTCCGCGTTGTACGAGACCCGGATCGGTGACAACCACCACCACCTGGTGTGCCGAAGCTGCGGCGCGGTCGTCGATGTCGACTGCGCTGTGGGCGCAGCGCCCTGTCTGGACCCCTCGGACGCGCACGGATTCGTGATCGATGAAGCCGAGGTCGTCTTCTGGGGACTGTGCCCGACGTGCCGTTCCGAGTAGCGGTCCACCCCTCACGCCCGGGCAGCCCTCCCGGGACGATGTCCACCAGTCGAGGAGACTCATGACCAAGCCGACGACCACGAACACCGGAATCCCGGTCGAGAGCGACGACGAATCGCTCACCGCTGGCGCGCAGGGCCCGATCCTGCTGCACGACCACTACCTCATCGAGAAGCTGGCCCAGTTCAACCGTGAACGGGTGCCGGAGCGCATCGTGCACGCGAAAGGCGCGGGCGCGTACGGTGAGCTGGTCGTGACCAACGACGTCAGCAGGTACACCAAGGCCCGGCTGTTCCAGCCGGGTACGCGCACGGAATCGCTGGCGCGGTTCTCCACCGTCGCCGGGGAGCAGGGCAGCCCGGACACCTGGCGTGACCCGCGCGGCTTCGCGGTGAAGTTCTACACCGAGGACGGCAACTACGACCTCGTCGGCAACAACACGCCGATCTTCTTCATCAAGGACCCGATCAAGTTCCCCGACTTCATCCGGTCGCAGAAGCGACTGCCCGGCAACGGTCTTCGCGACCACAACATGCAGTGGGATTTCTGGACCCTGCGCCCGGAGACCGCCCACCAGGTGACCTGGTTGATGGGTGATCGCGGCATCCCGAAGACCTACCGGCACATGAACGGCTACGGTTCGCACACCTACCAGTGGATCAACGCCGCCGGCGAGCGCTTCTGGGTCAAGTACCACTTCAAGACCGACCAGGGCATAGAGTTCCTCACCCAGGCCGATGCCGACCGGATCGCGGGCGAGGACGCCGATTACCACCGCAAGGATCTGTGGGAGGCGATCGAGCGCGGCGAGTTCCCGAGCTGGACGGTCTACGTGCAGGTCATGCCGGTCGCGGAGGCGGAGGGCTACCGGTTCAACCCCTTCGACCTGACCAAGGTGTGGTCGCATCGGGACTACCCGCTGATCGAGGTGGGCAAGTGGACGCTGAACCGCAACCCGCGCAACTACTTCGTGGACATCGAGCAGGCCGCGTTCGAGCCGTCGAATGTCGTTCCCGGCATCGGGTTCTCGCCGGACAAGATGCTGCTCGGCCGCGTCTTCGCCTACGCGGACGCGCACCGTTACCGCATCGGGGCGAACTACGCGCAGCTGCCGCCGAACCAGGCCAGGGCGGCGGAGGTGAACTCCTACTCCAAGGAGGGCGCCATGCGGTACTACTACAACGACCCGAGTGTCCCGGTCTACGCGCCGAATTCGTTCGGCGGTCCGCACGCCGACCCGGAGCAGGCGCCCGACGGCGGCATCTGGGACTTCGACCCGGCCATCGTCCGGGCGGGCTACGTCCAGCACGAGCAGGACGGTGACTTCACCCAGGCGGGCACCCTCGTGCGCGAGGTGCTGGACGACGCGCAACGCGAGCGGCTGGTGGGCAACATCGTCGGTCACGTGCTCGGCGGTGTGCGGGAGCCCGTGCTCAGCCGGGTCTTCGAGTACTGGAAGAACGTGGACGCCGACCTCGGCAAGCGGGTCGAGGAGGGCGTGCGCGCCGGGCTGGCGGGCTGATCGCGCGGAAGGCAGGCGCGCGCCACGGCGCGCGCCTGCCTTCGGCGTGTCCGGCCGATCCTGTTCGCCCGGTGAGTGCCGGGATGTCAGAGTGAGGGCATGTCTCGGCTGACACGCGACTATCGGGTGGCAATGGCCGCCGCATTGGCGCTACTGGCCGGATGCGCGGCGGAAACCGATGCGGCGCAGCCCGGTTCGGTCACCACCAGCGTCCAGGCGGGGCCCGCCGCGCCCGCGAGCCTGGACGCGGTGGAGGCGCGCTACGGCGCGCAGGTCGGGCTGTTCGCCGTGGACACCGGCACCGGTGCGACGGTGACCCACCGCGCCGACGAGCGTTTCCCGTTCCTGTCCACCTTCAAGGCGCTCGCGGCCGCGGCGCTGCTGCACGCGCATCCGCTCGACACCGGATATTTCGACCGGGTGATCCGATTCCACGAGGCGGATCTGGTCGAGCACTCTCCGGTGACCAGCGCCGCGGTGGCCGACGGAATGACGTTGGCGCAGGTGGCGGAGGCCGCGATCACCCGCAGTGACAACACCGCGGGCAACCTGCTGCTGCGCGAACTCGGGGGCCCCGAGGCGTTCACCGCGTTCCTGCGCAGGCTCGGCGATCCGACGAGCAGGCTCGACCGCTGGGAAACCGAACTCAACACCGCGATCCCCGGTGACGAGCGCGATACCACCACTCCGGCCGCACTGGCCGCCGACTACCGCGCCGTGGTGCTGGGCGACGCGCTCGGCGCCCGGGAACGCGAACAGCTGATCGCCTGGCTGAAAGCAAATACCACCGGCGCCGAACGCATCCGCGCCGGGCTGCCCCCGGCATGGGTCACCGGCGACAAGACCGGCACCGGCTCCTACGGGTCCGCCAACGACGTCGCGATCGTCTGGCCGGAGGGCGGCCGGGCGCCGCTGGTGATCGCGATCCAGAGCCGCAAGTCCGACGAGGCCGCCGAGGTGAACAATGCCCTGCTGGCGGAAGTGACGAAAGCCGTCGTAGACGTTCTGCGGTGAGGTACCCGCCCGCTCGGGTCATTCGTCGCGCGTGTGCTCCGATAGGACGGACTCCGAGTTCGAGTATGGAGCGGCACCGAGCACGGCGGCCCTTCCTGACGGGGCATGCGCAGGTATAGGTCACGCATTGCGGTCCGTGTGACGGATTCCGTCACGGCGGACGGTCGCCTTCGATCGTTTCTGCCGCCGGGGCGGTGTGGGTGCGTTGCGTCGAGACGCTGCCCGGCGAAGCGCGGAAGGGTGCGGACGTGCGGGAGTAGACCTGGCCGGGGTAGGCGGCCAGGTTCGGACACCTACAGCAGGCCCCACCAGTAGAGCAGGCTGGCCAGAATCCAGACCACCACGGTTTCCATCGTCGCTCCCAATCTCCTTGGCGCACTTGTCACCATCATCCCGCGAACCGGGGTCCGGCGGTAGGCGCTTGCCGGGTCACCACTTGGTAAACCCCTCTCACCTGCGGGTTTGATCTTGCAAGGTGTTCTTAAGTGCGCGCCAAGCCCGCGCCTGCATTGTTTGTACCGCAGGGAGGACAAGCCTCCACCGGAGGTGCGAACCGGGGAACGACCTGTCTCGAGGGGTGACAGGTCGGAGCTCGGGGACGGTGTCCGCCGGGCCGGTCTACGAGGGGTGGCCGGCCCGGCGGACGCGGGACGCGCGGCGATCGCTCGCACCGGCTCTTCCCGGAGCTGACCGGCAACGAGACGGTTGTTGCCGCTGCCGAAGGTAACCGACGAGTGTGTGGCGCCGGGTCCGGGATGGGAAGGGTGGCTGGCCGGTCGTAAGGGGATCGGCCGGTCGAACAGTAACCCGTTATAGACAGTTTGCGCATTTTGTCTTACGGTCGATACATGGTTAACGTTGCGTATCGGGCGGCCCCGGTTTTCGAACTTCGGTCCGGTCCCACCTGGGCCTCGCCGTGGGAGATGTACGCGGCGCTGCGGGAGCACGATCCGGTGCAGCACGTCGTACCGCCCGCGCGACCGGAGAACGACTATTGGGTTCTCACCCGCCATGAGCACGTCTACGCAGCGGCACGCGACAGCGACACGTATTCCTCACGCGACGGCCTGACGGTGGAGTACGGCGAACTCGACGAACTCGGCCTGACCGACAACCCGCCACTGGTGATGCAGGATCCGCCGCAGCACAACGACTTCCGCAGACTGGTGGCCCGCGGGTTCACGCCGCGCCAGGTCGAGGAGGTCGAGCCGGTGGTGCGCAGGTTCGTGCGCGACCGGCTGGACGACCTCGCGGCCCAGGGCGGCGGCGACATCGTCAGGCAGCTGTTCAAGCCGCTGCCGAGCATGGTGGTGGCGCACTACCTCGGCGTGCCCGAGCAGGATCGGGTGAGGTTCGACGGGTGGACCGACGCCGTCGTCGCCGGCAGCATTGATCGGACGAACACCAAGGCGCAAGCGGCGTCGGCGGAGATGATGGGGTACTTCGCGGAGCTGATCAAGCGCAGGCGCGCCGATCCGGGCGAGGACACCGTGTCACTGCTCGTCCAGGCGGGGATGGCCGCCGACGACGCGGACGTGCGCGGCCTGGTCCAGATCCTCGCCTACACCTGGACCATGGTGGCGGGCGGCAACGACACCACCACGGGCCTGCTGGGCGGCGCGGTGCAACTGTTGCAACAGAATCCGGACCAGCGCGCGGTGCTCGCGGCGGAACCGGACCGGATCCGCGTCGCGGTGGAGGAGTTCGCCCGGCTCACCTCGCCGGTGCAAGGACTGGCCCGCACGACGACGCGCGATGTGGAACTGGCCGGGCGGACAATGCCGGCGGGACGCAAGGTGCTGCTGGTGTTCGGGTCAGCCAACCGGGACGAACGGGCATTCGGCGCCGACGCCGCCGACCTCGACATCGAGCGTAATCCGCAGCGCATCCTCACTTTCGGGCACGGTCCGCACCACTGTCTGGGGGCGGCGGCCGCGCGAATGCAGGCCCGGGTCGCGCTGGAGGAGTTGCTCGATCGGTTCCCGCAGTATGTGGTCGACATCGACGCGGTCGAGTATGCGAACGGCCCGTACGTCCGGAGGCCGACTACTGTGCCTTTCCGGTGCAGGGGCTGAGCGGCCCGGGCACGCACTGCCGCTCGCGCCGGAAATAGGTGGGCGTCGGCGGGACGCAGAAGTCCGCACCGCAGCAGCGGTGCGATAGGAGAGGACCAGGACACGCCATGACTGGCGATTGGCTGGCAGACGGCCGCGCCGAGCTGGCCGGTGAGCGCATCCTCGACGCGGTGCGCGCGCTGTTCATCGACAAGGGCGTCAGCGGCGTCGGCATGGCCGAAGTCGCGGAGGCCGCGGGCTGTTCCAGGGCCACGCTGTATCGCTACTTCGAGAACCGGCAAGCGCTCTACGTGGCGTTCGCGGGCCGGGAGGCGCGTCAGCTGGTCGAGCGGGTGTGGCGCGACCGGGCGGGGCCCGCGAGCGCGGAGCCGGGGGAGCAGTTGCTCGGCACGTTGATCGCGCTGCTGGCCGAGGTGCGCAAAACGCCGCATCTGGCGGTGTGGTTCGAACCTTCCAACGTGGGAATTGTTGCGCAGCTGGCCAATTCGCCGGGTGTGGTCGACGCGCTCGCCACGAACTTCGTCGCCGGTTTCCGCCCCGGGCTGCCCGCGCTCGCGGCCGAGCGCGTCGGTCGATGGGTGGTGCGGGCGATGGTGTCGCTGCTGACGCTGCCCGGCGCGGGCGAAGACGAGGAACGAGCGATGCTGCGGAATTTCGTGCTGCCGTTCCTGCTCGACGAACGCACCGTGATCGACTGATCCCGGTACGTCGTCGCCCGGCGACCGCGCCGCCGACGCACCGGCTCAGTGACCGACGGTCACCGCCGAGTACTCGGGCAGTTCGTAGGTCTCGGTCTTGCTGAGCATCCGCATCATGACCGGGCGCATGGCCTTCGACATCATCAGCTTGCTGAGTGCGTGTCCCGCGCGGATACCCGAGCGCGACTTGGGCGTCATGGCGCTCAGGCCGCCCGGCTGCAACTGCTGGGCCTTCCGCACGAAGGGGCGCAGCACCTCCTCGTAGCGGGTCAGTCCCGCGCGGGGGTTGTCGGCGTGCGCGGCGAGTTCACCGGCGAGGACGTACCCGCCGACCAGCGCCATGGCGGTGCCCTGCCCGGTGAGCGGTGAGCCGCAGTACCCAGCGTCGCCGAGCAGGACCACCCGGCCCTCGACCCAGCTCGGCATGTCGATGCGGGCCAGCTCGTCGAAGTAGAAGTCGGGCGCCTCGGACATGGCCGCCGCGATGCGGGCGGCCTCCCAGCCGCCGCCGGCCAGGCGCGCACGGATGAACCGCTGCTGCGCCGCGACGTCCCGGCGCAGCAGCGGATCCGCTTCGGCGCGGATCACCACGAGCGCCTTGCAGGTGGCGGGATCGGCGTCGGGCCGCATGCCCAAGCCGGTGGCGCCCACCAGCGAATGCATCGTGAACCAATGCGGCTCCAGGTCTTCCGGACGCGGCAGCGTGAAGAACGACATGTAGCCGCCGAGGTATGTGGTGAATCGCTCCTCCGGGCCGAACACCATCCGGCGAGTGGCGGAGTGCAGGCCGTCCGCACCGATCACGATGTCGAATCGCTCGGCGGCGCCGGAGGCGAGAGTGACGTCGACGCCCGCGTCGTCCTGCCGGATCTCGGTGATCCACTCCCCGTACCGGTAGTCCACCCCGCCCTCGGCGGCGAGCAGATCGAGCAGCACCTGGTTGAGGTCGCCACGGGTGATCTCGATCTCGGCGACCGCGCCCTTGCCGTCGAAGATCTCGGCGGGCATGCGGAGGATCTCGCGGCCCGCGTCGTCGACGTACTTCATGCCGCGCTCGTCGAGTTGGTATTCGCGGACGCCCGGCATCATGCCCATGCGCTCGGCCGCTTCCCGGCTGGGTCCGCGCAGGTCGACCGCCTGCCCGCCCGGCCGCGGCGCCGCGGCGCGTTCCACCACGGTGGCTCGGATGCCGCTGCGGAGCAATTGCAGCGCGACGGCGTTGCCGCCGATGCCGCCGCCCGCGACGAGTACGCGGAGCTGGCTGTTGACGGACTTGGCGCTCATGACTTCCCTCGACTCACACTGGATTGACCAAACGTCTGAGACAAATGTCTAACACGAGGGTGGTACGAATGTCTAGCACAAATGTCTAAAACCGTGGTCCGAAGCATGGCCCGTGGCGGCGAGCGTGCTCGCGAACCACGGGCCATCGGGGCGGCTAGGAGCGATGTCGCAGGTATTCGCGCCAGCTCCCGTGGTGGGTGATGTCGGTGGCGGCCCGCGCGGCATCGTAGGCACAGGTCCAGCCGACTACCGCGCGACCGTCGGTGAGTTCGATGCTGGTCAGCGCCATGGGAGCGGGCAGTTCGGCGAGGAAGCCGCCCAGTCCGGCCGCGGAGACCCGGAAGAGTTCGCCTTCGATCGCAGCCCCGCGACCCGGCCCGTGACGGACCAGTCCCGGCTTGGGCGGGGTGGTGTCCAGCGCGGTCAGGCGGTAGGCGTCGGTGGTTCGGATGTCGCCGAGGAAGCGGGCGCCGAGTTGCTCGAGCTGCCAGTGCAGCGGTTGTCCACGCAGGTGCGCCCCGAAGACGGCCAGATCGACCCCGTGTTCCACCAGCAGTGGCGCGCTGTCGAGTCCGAGCAGGCGGGCGGCGAGGTCGATCGCGACCTGATCGGCGAACGCCGGGGTGACCAGCATGACGCCGAACGGCGCGCCGTCGGCGGTGGATGCGCCGGGGACGGCGACGGCGGCCATGTCCAGCAGATTGCAGAAGTTGGTGTAAGTGCCCATCCGCCGGTTGATCCCGACCGGATCGGCCCGCACCGCGGCGATGCTCGGGTGCTCGGTGGTCGTCGGCAACAGCAGTGCGTCGAAACCGCTCAGCAGTTCGGCCGCCGCCGCTTTCGCACGGGCGAGTGCGTCGAGATCGGCGGCGAACGCCGGGCCGGTCTGCGCTCGCGCGGCGCCGATGATGGCGGCGACCGTGGGATCCGCGCCCGAGGGGTTGGTGTCCAGGAATTCACCGATCGCGGCATAGCGTTCGGCGACGAGCGCGCCGTCGTAGAGCAACAGCGCGGCGTCGAGCAGGACGGAGATGTCGAGCTCCTCGGTCTTCGCGTCCGTGTCGGCAACCGCGGCGACGGTGCGGGCGAACGCTTCCCGATACGGCTCGCTGAGCGCGGCCAGATCTTCCGCGCGCGGCACGGCGACGCGCGGCGCGAGCGGGGCGGCCAGCCGGACGTCGGCCGGCCAGGTTCGGCTCCGTGGGTCGCGCGGCTCCGGGCCCGCCATCACCGCGGCCGCGGTGACCGCCAGGTCGAGGTCGGCCGCGAAGACCGTCACGGCGTCGTAGTCGGCGCAGGCGGGTACGGTCCCGTGCGCCGGGATCACGCCCAGCGTGGCCTTGATGCCGACGATCCCGTGCAACGCCGCGGGCACCCGCCCCGACCCGGCGGTGTCGGTGCCGACGCCGATGTCGGCGACGCCGAGCGCGACCGCCGCGGCGGAGCCGGAACTCGATCCGCCCGACACCAGCTCCGGGTGCAGGGCATTGCGCACCGCGCCGTACGGGCTGCGCGTCCCGACCAGCCCGGTGGCGAACTGGTCCAGGTTCGTCTTGCCCAGCACCAGCGCGCCCGCCGCGATCAATCGCTCGACCGACGCCGCGGTGACCTCCGGCAGGTAGGCGAACTCCGGGCAGGCCGCGGTGGTCGGCAGGCCCGCCACATCGATGTTGTCCTTGACCGCCACCAGGATTCCGGCCAGCGGCAATGTCTCACCCGCGGCGAGCCGCTGTGCGAGCACGGCCGCTTCGGCGGCGACCTCCTGTTCCGGTCGCAGCGTGATCCACACCTCCGGCCGGTCGACCTCGGCGATCCGCCGGTAGGCGGCCGCGACGCGTTCGACGGGGTCGGCCGGGTTGTCTGGGACGCCTGGGGGCATTCAGTCGACTCCGATCACTACTAGGGCAGTCCCCGGCTCGACTTTGGCGCCGGGGGTGGTCAGGACCTTCAACACGGTGCCATCGGCCGGGCTGTGCACCGGGAGTTCGAGTTTCATCGCTTCCAGGACGACGACCGGCGTCCCGGCCGTGACGCGCTGTCCCGGCTCGACCTCCACCCGCCAGACGTTGCCGACCATCGGCGCGGTCACCACGTCCGCCCCCGCGGGCACCCCGGCCAGCGGGTTCTCGACCGGTGCGGCGACCGGTGCGACGGTGGTGCGTTCGAATTCGCCCGCCGCCCGCCACGCCTGCTTCTCCGCCTCGAACGCGGCCGCCTGTCTGGCCTCGAACTCGGCGATGGCGTCGGCCTCGGTGCGCAGCATCCGCATATGGTCGGCGAGGGCGAAACTGCCCTCGCTCACCTCCGCGTCGAACCGGCCCGCCTCGGCCGCCGCACGGTATTCGAGCAACTGCTCGGCGCCGACCGGCTCCCAGACGATGCGGTCGAAGAACCGGAACAGCCAAGGCGTGCCCGCTTCGAACGGCGCGGACTGCCGATAGCTGGACCAGATCGGCACGGTGCGGCCGATCAGCTGGTAGCCGCCGGGCGAGGCCATCCCGTACACGCACAGGTACTTGCCGCCGATGCCGACAGCGTCGGACGGGGTCCAGGTCCGCGCCGGGTTGTACTTGGTGGTGACCAGGCGGTGGCGTGGATCGAGCGGGACGGCCAGCGGCGCACCGAGATACACGTCACCGAGTCCGAGCACGAGATATTCGGCGTCGAACACGGCGCCGCGCACGTCCTCGACGCTGTCGAGCCCGTTGATGCGGCGGATGAACTCGATGTTCGACGGCAGCCAGGGCGCGGTGTCGCGCACGCCGCTGCGATAGCGGTCGATCGCCTCGGCGATGGACGGGTCGTCGAACGACAGCGGCAGCCGGATGGTGCGGCTCGGCACCACCAGGTCGGTGGTGGCGGGCAGCTCCAGTTCGAGTTCGGCCAGCGTGCCGAGCAATCGGTACTGCGGCAGCACCTCGGGATCGAAGTGGATGTGCAGGGATCGGACGCCGGGCGTCACGTCGAGGATGCCGGGCAGCCCAGCGCCCGCCAAGGCCTCGGCCAGTGCGTGCACCCGCATGCGCAGCCCGAGATCCAGCACCATCTCGCCGTATTCGACCAGCACGTTGTCGTCCCCGCCGCGCAGATACCGCACACCCGGCCGGTCCCGCGCCGCCTCGACGCCGCCGAGGACGCCGCGATCACGCAGGGCCGCAAGAGAATCGGTGACCGGATCCGGCACGCGACTGTGGTCGGCCGCGCGCAACGCGGCCGCCTCCGCGTCGTCGACCGGCACGAAGCGCACCGAGTCGCCGGGACGCAGCTGGCCCATCCGCCAGCGATGCGCGGACACCACGGTGAGCGGGCAGGCGAAGCCGCCGAGGCTGGGACCGTCCGGACCGAGCAGGATGGGCGTGTCACCGGAGACGTTCAACGCGCCCACGCTGTAGGGATTGTCGTGCAGGTTGGACGGGTGCAGCCCGGCGTCGCCGCCATCGGTCCGCGACCAGGCCGGTTTCGGCCCCTCCAAGCGGATGCCGGTGCGGTTGGCGTGGCTGCCGACCCGCCACGGGTGGGTGCAGAACTGGGTCATGTCGGCAGCGGTGAAGTACGCGGGCGAGGTCTGCGGACCGACACCGACCGCGAGTCGCCAGTCATGGGTGAACCGCGGCCGGACCTCCGGCGGCACCGTGGCGGGGGCGCCGAGTTCGCCGGCGGTGATCGGGGCGATGCCGAGCACATCGCCGGTGGCGACCGCTTTCCCGGTCACCCCGCCGAAGCCGCCGAGGGTGAAGGTGGCCGCGCTGCCGTGATAGAGCGGGGCGTCGATACCGCCGCGCACCGCCAGATAGGTGCGCAGACCGGTGTCGGTGGGTGCGCCGATATCCAGCACCGCGCCCGCGGCCACGGTGACCGGCTCCCACATGGCCACCGGGTGGCCGTCCACCAGCACGGGGGTCGGCGCGCCGGTCACGCACACGACTGCGCTGTCGGAGAATCGCAATCGCGGGCCTTGCAGAGTGCATTCGAGTGCGGGCACGCCGGTGGGATTGCCGACCGCGGTGTTGGCGAGGGTGAAGGAGAGGTCGTCCATCGGACCGGACGGCGGAATGCCCACCTCCCACAACCCGATCCGGCCGGGGTGGTCCTGCACGGTGGTCATGGTCCCGCCGCGCAGCACATCGATGCGCTGCCCGACCGGGCGGATCTCGGCCAGCGTCGTGGTGGTGTGCTCGGTGGCCAGCACCCGGGGATCGCCTGCGGCTCGGCGCAATTGGGGCAGATTCGTCTGCACGCCGTAGATCCGCGTGGCGGCGAGCGCGGTGCGCAACGCGGCGAACGCCTCCGTCCGGCTCTCGCCCGAACCGATCACCTTGGCCAGCAACGGGTCGTAATACGGACTGACCTCCGAGCCGGTGCCCACCCAGGTGTCGACCCGCACGTCGGCCGGGAAACGCGCGGCCGTGATCAGGCCCGCGCTCGGGCGGTGATCGTGGCCGGGATCCTCCGCGTAGACGCGCGCCTCCACCGCGTGGCCGGTGATCGGCGGTCCGCTCTCCGGCAGCTCGTCCACCATCGAGGTGTCCCCGCCGGCCAGGCGCAGCATCCATGCCACCAGGTCGACGCCGGTGACCGCCTCGGTGACCGGATGTTCCACTTGCAAACGCGTGTTCATCTCCAGGAACGACGCGGTGCCGTCGTCGGTGTCGTACACGAACTCCACCGTCCCGGCCGAGCGGTACCCGACCGAGCGGGCGAGTTCGCGGGACGCGGCCAGCAGGCGCTGCGACAACGCCTCGGTGAGGCCCGGCGCGGGGGCCTCCTCGATCACCTTCTGGTTGCGGCGTTGCAGTGAACAGTCCCGGGTGCCGAGGCTGACGACGCGGCCGTGGCCGTCGCCGAACAGCTGCACCTCGACATGCCTGGCACGTGCGACGAAACGTTCCAGGAAGACGCCGGTCGAGCCGAAGTTCGACGCCGCCACGCGCTGCACGCGCTCGTAGGCCACGCGCACCTGGTCCGGGTCGAAGCAAGCCTGCATACCGATGCCGCCACCGCCACCGACCGCCTTCAGCATCACCGGGAAGCCGATCCGCTCCGCCTCCGCCACCGCGTGATCGACCGACTCGAGCAGGTCGCTGCCCGGGACGAGCGGCACGCCGACCGCGCGAGCCGCCGCGCGAGCGGTGTGTTTGTCGCCGAAGACACGCAGCTGCTCGGGAGTGGGCCCGACGAACGCGATCCCCGCGTCCGAAATCGCGGCGGCGAAATCGGCGTTCTCCGAGAGGAATCCGTAGCCGGGATGGATCGCCCCCGCTCCGGTCTCCAGCGCCGCCTCGACCACAAGGTCGGCGCGCAGGTAGGACGCCGCGGCCGGGCCAGCACCCAGACGCACCGCCACATCGGCCGTTTCGACGTGCGCGGCGCCCACGTCGGCGTCGGAGTACACCGCGACCGTCTTCAACCCGAGCGTCCGCGCGGTACGCATGATGCGGCAGGCGATCTCGCCGCGATTGGCGACGAGCACCGTATCGAATTCCAGCCCCACAACCGCTCCCTGCTAATCCGTGGCCAGCGACATCGCCGTGATCGCGCGGGTGACCCGTTCGAGCACCACGTCCAGCGATTCACCGATGTGCGTGTGCAGCAGCCGGTAGGCCAGCGGGAGATCGTCGGCCAGCACGGCGTCCAGGATGCCGAGATGCTCGGCGATGGTGGTCTCGATCCGGTTGTTGACCATGAAGTCGTACATGCGCACGTGGCGGATGCGGGAGTTCACCGCTTTGAGCGCGCGCACCATCTCGGTGTTGCCCGCGGCGGTGAGCAGCGTGACGTGGAACTCCTCGTCGCGCACGACGAAACCGGGTTCCTGTTCGGGCGGATCGGCGCGCAGTTCCAGCCAGGCGGCGCGCTCGGCTTCCAGCAGTTCCCGATCGTGTGTGACGGCCGGATTGGTCACGGCGCGCTGGAGACCGCCCAGTTCCAAGGTGATTCGCAGCTCGTACAGGTCGCGGATCAGTGGGATGCTCGGGCGCACCGGGCTGAAGCCGTACTCTTCTCGTTGCAGCAGCCCGTCCGAGCACAGCACGGTCAGCGCCTCCCGAATCGGTGTGCGCGAGATGCCGAAGCGCGCCGACAATTTCGGCTCGGTCAGGCGTTCACCGAACTTGATGTCCCCGTTCATGAGCTCGCTGCGCAGCGCCGCGTACACCACGTCGCGCAGCGGTTTGCCCGCCGCGTCCGCCAAGGTGGCTATCCGTGTCGACATGGCTGTGTACGCTATTGACCTCGCATTTCGGTGGGGTGTCCATAAGTTATCGCCGCGTTAGCGTCTGCTCACCGCGCCGTGCCCGGCGCTGGGCGAAACAGAATCCGGCGCGGGTTCGACAGAGTTGTCGAGTCGGTTGTCCCTCAGCGAATCACCAAGGAGTCGGTATGCAGCGCAGCACGAAGTTCGCCGGAGCACTCGCCGCCGTAGCGGTCGCGCCGATCATCGCGGCCGGTAACGCGCAGGCCGACCCGGGCACGGTCTACTTCTCGGTGGGCGGCACGAACTGCGCCATCTTCGGGAACGGCTCGGTCGGCTGCGATTTCGCCTCTCCGCTGCACCTGAGCTACTACGTCGGCGACACCTACGTGCCGGTGCCGGTGAAGGTGAGCGAAATCGTGATCGACCAGCCGTGGCTGCCCGCGCATCCCACCTTCGACCCGGCCACGCCCTACACACTGCCGGGCGGCAATCCCAGCATCTACGACGTGCGGACCGGCTCGGGACAGTGGGGTCCGATCATCGCGCACGCGGGGGCGACCTGCCAGGTCGGCTTCCACGGCAGCTTCGGCTGCCAGGCGCTGGGCCGCGGCTTCACGACCTACGGCGGCACGATCGTCGCGTGACGTGCTGCCTCGGGCGCGCCGCCGCGTCTATCGCGGCGGCTCGCCCGTGGCGCCGAGCCGGATGACCTGCGCGTTCACCGTGCTCGCCGCATCGCCGGCCAGATAGGCGACCACCGCCGCCGGCTCGGCCGGGGCGATCGCGGCGAGAGCGACCTCGAGTTCCGCGTTGTCGGTCGTGCCCGCGCCGTAACTGACCGTGTTGACGGTGATCCGCCGCGGCACGAAGTCCGGGGCCACGGCTTGGCCGAGCTGCTCGACCGCGCCGCGCGTCGCGTCGTGCACCGCGCCGCCCGGATCGGCGGGATCACAGACCGTGATGACCCGGCCCTCGTCGGCCAAGTGCTGGAAGGCCAGCTGGAGGCCGTGGAACACGCCCTGCACCGTCCCGGCGAAATTGCTGTCGAACGCCTCCGAGCTGAGCTTGGGGAAGGGCTCGGACTCCGGCACCGCCGCGGTGTTGACCAGCACGTGCCATTCACCGCATTCCTCCAGCAGCACCTGCACCAATTCCTCGTACTCGGTGCGATCGGCGATGTCCGCCGCGAGCGCCTGCGCCGTGCCGCCCGCCTCGGTGATCTCCTTGACCACCTCCGCGGCGGGCTCCGGAAAGTGCGGATGCTGGATCACGACGTTTGCGCCTCGAGCGGCGAGCGTTTTCGCGATCGACCTGCCGAGGCCGGTGTAGGCCGCCGTCACCAGCGCGGTCTTCCCGGACAGCGATTCGTCTGCGCGCACGCCATCGACGGGCTTGCTCATCTGCCGACCTTTCGTCGATTGCGGGAATAGAGGTTTCAGCGATGATATTCCCGCATACGATCCGTTTACCCGGAAAGGCGCAAGTGACCCACGTGTCGGATTTGTCGGGAGCGTGCCGCCGTGTTTGTGGCGATCTGGCGCGCGATCGTCGCAACCCGTATCCCTACGCGTCGACGAACAGGTCGTTGGCCAGTTCGCCGTCGCCTGGGACGACGCGGTATCGGTCCAGATCCGTCACACCGTTGGCGGTCAGCACGTCCTCGTCGAGCAGGAGTTGGCCGGTGTAGGTGGCGGCGGGACTGGTCACCATCAACAGGGCGGCGTCGGCGCAGATGTGCGCGGTGCGGGACGCCGCGACGGCCTCCGCGCCGCCGAGCAGGTTGCGCACCGCGGCGGTGTCGATCTTGGTGCGCGGCCACAGCGAGTTCACCGCGATGCCGTAGGGCCGGAACTCATGGGCCAAACCGATGGTCGCGATGCTGACACCGTATTTGGACACGGTGTAGGCGACACCGTTGCCGACCCACTCGGGATTCATATTGAGCGGTGGGGAGAGGGTGAGTATGTGCGGATTCCGTCCGGCTCCTGCCGAGACGCGCAGATGCGGCAGCGTCAGCTTCGACAGCAGGAACGGGGCGCGCAGGTTCACCGCTTGCATGTGGTCGTAGCGCTGCATGCCGATCCGCTCGGCGGCGGTCAGATCGACCGATCCGGCGTTGTTGACCAAGATGTCGATGCCGCCGAACCGGTCGACGATCCGATCGACCGCCCCGGCCATCGCCTTGTCGTCGCGCACATCCGCCACCAGCGGCAGCACGTCGCCGCCCGCCGCCTCGGCGTGCGCGGCGGCGGTGTGGATGGTGCCCGGCAGCTTGGGATGCGGCTCCTGGGTGCGGGCGATCATCGCGACATTCGCCCCCTCCGCCGCGAACCTGATCGCGATCGCCAGGCCGATGCCCCGACTGGCCCCGGTGATCACCGCTGTCTTGCCGCTGAGCAAGCCCTCGTCTGCCGCATGGGGAGTTGATCCGTGCATAACCGCTGCTGCCCTTCGGATTCGGGTCGATCGTGCTCCGAGGCTAACCGGCGTCCGCTGCGTGCGGGAGCGGTTCGGAGGCCCTCGACGAATGCCGTCACTGTCCACCACGGACCCCTGCTGGCCCGCGCACTTCGCCGCAGACCCGCCACCGCTCACCAGTCGGAGGTCCGGCTCACGCCTGGCGGTCTGACTCGCTCTGCTCCCACGCCGCGACCGGCAGCGACAAATAGACCCCGAAATCGTCCAGTCCTGTCGCCTTCTCGATATCTGCATGCAGCCGCTCGACGCGCTCCTGCCTGTTGTCGGCCCGGCTGGCGAACCACTTCGACCGCACCTCGATCACCACATCCAGCCCACTGCGATCGAACGGACCCAACTCCCGGAACCGGATCTCGACATCCCCCGGCCGCAGATCCGAGTCGTAAGGTTCCTCCGGGCATTCGACCGCCACCGACACCAGATGCGGAAGTTGTTGCGAGAGTTCCCGAAGGATCGTCTCGGGGACATGCGACGCATAGGTCACCTCGATCAATGGCACGCCCAGAGTGTATCGACGTGCCGCCCCTGCGATCAGTGCTCGGCGACTTCATCCCCCGCCGCAGAGCCGACAACCATCAGGTATGCCCGTTGTAGCGATTCAGTCTGTTTCCACAGCGAGCGCGGTAGACTGTGCGCGTGTGGGCTGGAACGCTGGAAACTCTGGCAAGCGCGCTTCACAAATCCTGGTCCGCAGATACCAGTAGCGCTTCCGGCTGGACGGAAGCCAACAGTGCCAAGGGGCAATGCGCCGTCACTGCGTGTGTGGTGCAAGATTACCTCGGCGGATATATTCTCAACACGGTCGCTACCCTGCCCGACGATCAAACTGTGTCGCACTATTTCAATATCGTAGACGGCAAGACCATCGACCTGACGCGGCAGCAGTTCCCGGAGGGGACGATATTCACGAAGCCGGCAGAGAAGCGGGGTCGATATTCTTCAACTCGCGAGTACTGCCTCTCGTATGAAAGCACCCGGCTGCGATACGAGAGCCTTCGCAGCCGGGTTGCCGACTACATTGGTGGCAGCGCGTAGCAACGTTACCGAGTTGTCAGTGTGCCATCCACATGCCGAGGAACGCTCGGGCCTCCGGCACCGTCGAGTACGACCGCAACTGGTCGACGATTGTGCCGAGAGCGCTTTGAAGCCGGGTTGATGCCACTGCCCGCATGTGGGCAAAATTGTCAGTCAATAGGGTGCAGCAGTCATCGATGACCTCGGCCTGAATCATGTTCTCCGCCAGGCGAATTTGCCAGGCAGTTCGTTCACGCGGGTAAGCCGCAGTTCCGTTGATGGCGGACCGCAGGTAGGTGGTCGCCGTCTGGTGGTCGCCCAGGCGCATAAAGGCCAGTCCGGTGAGGCCGCTGATCTGCGCTGCGGGCAAGTGAGCGAGATATTCGGGGTCATGTCCCCTGGTCGAATCGTAGGCGCGATGCGCCCGGTTGATTGCTGCCACCACGGCAGTCCGGTCACCGATCACACTATGGGCTTCGGCCTCGCGGATCGCTGCCAAGGCTCGCAGCTTCGGACCGCCCTCACGTCGGGCGGCGAGCTGTGCGGCTTCGGCCAGCTGAACACCTTCCTTCGCACGTGAACCCTCCCGGTACGACAGCAGGCACGCGTTGATCCAGGCATGGGCAGCGGCGATGCCATCGCCGACAACCGCGGCGGCCTGCGCGGCATCGGCGTAGTAGCGGCGGGCTTCGTGCCAACAGCCAGCGTCGTAGTGCACCCAGCCTGCGGCAGTCATCATCTCGGCAGCGGCACCGGTCAGCATGTTGCCTATCTGGTCGGTGTAGCTACCCGCGTCCAGCAACTGCTCGACATACCGCACTTCGTTGGCCGCGACTGCGCACAGGCGATCGCCTCCTGCGATCAACTGAAGCTCATGGATTTGGTTGATACTGCGGTTGATCCGCTCGACGTCTGATCGGCCTACCCGCACGCCTGCGGCGGCGACCGCGGCACCAGATTTCTGCCCTTGGCCTGCTGCCACTGCGGCACCGACTGTTCCCGTTCTGAAGAAATGGCGTCGGTTCACATCCGCCTCCTCATCCGACTGCACCGCCAGTATGGCCATCGGTACTTGCAGCGCTCTTGCCACGCGGCGGAGAACGCGGACATCGTAAACGGCGGGGCCGTCATGCTCTAGCTGCGAGATGGCAGGTTGTGTGAAGTGAATGAGCGCACCGAGTTCCGCCTGGGTCATTCCGGCGGATTTGCGAATCCGGCGGATGGTCTCGCCCGTCGTCATATACATCTTCGGGTACCCCCTGCTGTGCCGTAGGTGCGCGGTAGTCGTCCAGTCGGGTGTTATCTACCAATAGCATTTGGCCCGTCCGCACCATATACCGATTTCCGTATCTCTCAACAGGTTTCGGCATTGAACCGGAAACAAGCGGTTTTTTGGCCGTACGGTCCGCTTGGTATCCGGCACCGGGGCGACGCTGTACTCCGCACGGCGCACCAGCTCGCCAGAGTGGCAGGCCGGTGGCGAAAGCCCCCGGTGCCGGATACCGCCCGAACCTCCGCTGCTCCGGATGGAGAGAAGTACTGCGCCATGCCTGCCGAATCTCTCGCCACCAACCAACTCATCGCCGTTGCGATGCAGCCCCTCGAAATGCGCCGAGTGTGCCGTTCACGATCTCGCAGGCGCACATGGTGATGCGCTACCACATGGCCTGCCGGACGAAGCGCTGCCCGCGCAAGGCTGCCATGCCACGCGAAGGCAAACCGGCATGACGACGAACCCCGGAGGGAGTACCACCTTCGTACAGGCCGACGGCGTGCTGGCCGAGGTGATGTGCCAAGTGTGCTTACTGGGATTGACGGTGGAACGTGCCCGGCAACTGCTGGATATCCACTGCGAGCACCACCCGGACGAATGCCTTGTGCACCTGGAGGCGGCGTACCTGCTGATGATCGAGGGCGATTTCTGAGCGATATCACCACTTCTTGTCTCGGTGCCGTGGGTCGGCTCGGTCGTCTTCGTGGGGGTGCTGTGCTTCCGGGCGGGCGTGTGGTGGCAAGGTGTCCGCCTTCTCAGTGCGCACACCGACGCGCTGGACAGCCGCCGCAGTGACGAAGTCGGGAAGGACTGCATGTGGCCTCCCAGCCAGCCGACCCTCGTCGTGGATCTGAGAGTGGACGACGCCGATACGGATGTCTTGCCGCAGATACAAGACATTGTCCCGCCGCTGCGGCCGACGCCGATCCGACGGCCGCCGTGGCTGTGCGGCCCTGGCGTCCTAGACCACAAAGAAGGCCCCTGACCGTGAACCGGTCAGGGGCCTTCCCGTCGTCTCAACCACGAGTCGGGGTGACAGGATTTGAACCTGCGACCTCTTCGTCCCGAACGAAGCGCGCTACCAAGCTGCGCCACACCCCGTGAAGCGAACCTGGAGTAGCTTACAACAGGGTGGCG
This sequence comes from Nocardia asiatica NBRC 100129, assembly GCF_000308415.1. Lineage (GTDB taxonomy): Bacteria > Actinomycetota > Actinomycetes > Mycobacteriales > Mycobacteriaceae > Nocardia > Nocardia asiatica. The sequence goes on from NZ_BAFS01000014.1 coordinate 37,169, forward strand.
TGAGACGTTAAACCGGCAGGTCAGTCAGCCTTCGAGGGCGCGGATGGTGGTGAAGATGCGCTTGGCGGTCTCGGCGTCGAGGGCGTTCGGAACGCCGGTGTCGGCGGCGATCACCATGACGAAGTTCCCGGTGTCGTTGGGGAAGGCGGCGGTGTAGACGGAGTACGCCTTCGCGCAACCGGGCTTGGCGTCGGCGACGGTGCCTTTGGTTTCCACGAACATGCCGTGCTGGGAGCCGTCCAGCGACGCCAGCGGCATGGGCAGGCCGGGTGTGCCGCCGGAGGTCGCCTTGTAGGCGAGCGTGGCGGTCTTCGTGCCCAGCTCGGTGGCCGCCTTTCCTGGGTCGGAGGTGTTCGAGCCGGTGAGGAAAGCGACGGTCCGGGTCGAGCCGGGGCAGTATCCCTTGCCCTCGCTGGCCAAGCCCTTACCCGCGACGGCGTTCGGCGGTTCGCCGAAGCCGCCGATGGTGCCTTGCGGGGCGACGGTCCAGCCGGCGGGCACGTCATAGGCGGCCCCGCTGTCGGGCGCTTGGACGACCTGGTAGCCGGGGATGAGCGGCGTTCGGTCGCCCTGTCCGCGCGCGGTCGTCGTCGGTGCGGGCTTGGTCGTGGCCGGGACGAGAGAACTCGCGGCGGCGGCGGTGGTGGTGGTGAGCGCGCTCACCATGGAGGGCGGGCTGTCCTGTGCGGAATCGTCCTTCTGCCCAGTGGTCAACGCGACCGCACCGGCGACCAGACCGGCCACCAGCAGTGCGACGAGCGCGGCGGACAGGACCCACTTCCCGCGCGGACTGTTGTGCGGCGGCACGACCCCGCCCTGCGGACCGGGCGGATAGTGACCGCCGTACTGCCCCGGTCCGCCGACCGGCTGCCACTGCGAGACCTGCGGCGGCGGGCCGAACCCGTCGGCGCTGCGATAGCCGAGCAGCGTGGGCGCCGAATCGCCCGGCGCCGGATTCGGCCCCCGGCCGCCGAAGGGCGCGTGTTGGTCGAGCGCGCCGAGCGGTTGCCCGAGCATGGTCGGATCGTCGCGGCCGCCGGGAACCGGCTCGGCCTGCGGCCACTGCCCGAGAGACGGGGCCAGCATGGTGGGGTCGTTGCGACCGGCCTGGTCGGGCGGTGCGGCATCCTGCTGCCAGCCACCCAGCGGCTGGGCGAGCAGGGTCGGGTCGGCCAGTGCGGGCGTGTTCGCCGCCGAATCGGCGTCCGGCTGCCAAGGCGTGGCGGGATCACTCTGCTCCGGTCGCCACTGGAGCGTCGGCGCGGGCTCGTCGTTCGGCGGCCACTGCGTGGAAGGCTCGGGCTGCCAGGGATAGGGCGGAACGCCCCCGCTGCCTGTCTCGGCCGCCGGCCACTGCTCCGACGGGGCAGGCTCGTTCGAGTTCAGCGGCCGCCATCCCGAAGCGTGGCCGGTGGGATCTTCGGCGCCCCGCTGCCAAGGAGTGACGGCGGGGCGTCCGGCTTCGTCGTAGCCGGGCCGCTGCCACGACGACTGTTGCGGCGTGCCGGACGGCTTCGGTGCGCCCGGCTGTGCCGGGGCGTCCGGCTGCCGAGGGCCGTCGGAGTCACCGGATGGGGCAGTGGCGAAACGCGGTGGGAAAGACTGTTGCCGGGGAGTCGGCGGCCCGGCGGGCCGCCGCGGAGTCGTCGGGTCGTCGCGCCGGTCGTCGAATCCACTCACAGTTGTCCCCTACCTGCCACACGTCTCGGCAGGGGACCTTAGCGGGCGACGGCCTCCGATGCCGACACACCCTGACCAGTGTCGGCGACCGGACGCTTCGGCGGCGCGGCCACCAGCGTCAACAAGGTCGCCTCCGGGCGGCAGCAGAAGCGGTAGGGCGCCCACGGCGAGGTGCCGATGCCCGCGGAGACGTGCAGCTGGGTGTGCGTACCCCACTTCGACGGACCCTTCACCCGGGACCGGTCGATCCCGCAGTTGGTGACCAAGGCGCCGTAGCCGGGCAGGCACAACTGGCCGCCGTGGGTGTGGCCCGCCATCACCAGGTCGTAGCCGTCTTCGGCGAAGCGGTCCAGTACTCGCGGCTCGGGCGAGTGGGTGAGGCCGATGCGCAGGTCGGCCAGCGGGTTCGGGGCGCCCGCGACAGTGTCGTAGCGGTCGCGCTGCAGGTGCGGATCGTCGACGCCCGCGGTGGCGATGCGGACACCGGCCACCTCGAGGTCGCGGCGCACGTGCGTCAGGTCGAGCCAGCCACGTTCGGTGAAGGCCGCGCGCAGGTCCTTCCACGGCAGCGGCGCGCCGTAGGTGCGGCGATGGTCCTTCTTGAAGTAGTTGAACGGGTTCTTCGCCACCGGCGCGAAGTAGTCGTTGCTGCCGAAAACGAAAAGGCCCGGGCGGGAAAGCAGTCCGCCGAGGGCCTGGACCACCGCGGGCACCGACTTCTGATGCGAGAGATTGTCGCCGGTGTTGACCACCAAGTCCGGTTCCAGCCGGTCCAGCTCCCGTAGCCACTGCTGCTTGAGCTTCTGGCCGGGCATCATGTGCAGGTCACTGAGGTGCAGCACGCGCAGCGACGACGACCCCGGCGCCAGCACAGGCATGGTCGCCTCCCGCAGAACGAAGGCGTTGCGTTCGACCAGCGAGGCGTAGCCGAGTCCGGCCACCGCGGCCCCGGCGGCTCCCAGCGCGGTCGTGCGTACAGCAGAGGTCGAGATCACGGGCATTTGCCCAGCATAGGTGACCCCGCTCGAGAGCGCCGAGTGTGTTTCCGCACAAGCGCCCGTTATCCGGCGGGAAAACCGGCGGCGCGGCAAATGTAGTGGGACCGCCGCGCCACAGCGGCTACCGTGATCGGCATGTCGGAACTCAAATCGCAGCTGCGGGCGGACCTGACCGCCGCGATGAAAGCCAAGGACACGCTGCGCCTTTCCACGTTGCGGATGCTGCTGTCGGCGATCCAGACCGCCGAGGTCGCCGGTACGGAGGCTCGTGAGCTCACCGACGCCGAGGTCGTCTCCGTGCTGCAGAAGGAGTCGAAGAAGCGCAACGAATCCGCGGAGGTCTACACGCAGGCCGGGCGCGGCGAACTGGCGGCGAACGAGCACGCCGAGGCGCGCATCATCGACGAGTATCTGCCGACCCAGCTGACCGACGCCGAAGTCGCCGATCTCGCCGACACCGCGATCGCGCAGGTCGCCGAGGAGAACGGGGAGCGCCCCGGCATGCGTCAGATGGGCCAGGTCATGAAGATCGCCACCGGCCTCGCCGCGGGCAAGGCCGACGGCTCGCGTATCTCGGCCGCGGTGAAAGCGCGACTGTAGGGCAGCGACGTGAAAGGGGCCGCGAACCGTGTGGTTCGCGGCCCCTTTCTCGTACTCAGCGCGGGAGCGGGATCGGAATCGGGATCGGTGGCAGCCGCGGCGGTAGCGGCAGCCCCGGAATGCCCGGCGCCGGTGGGGGCGGCCCCGGCGGCGGCGCGGCCCGGACGGTGCCGTCGCTGATGTACAGCGTGATCACCGAACCGGGGATCGCCGAGCCGTTCGGCGCGGTGCCCATCACGGTGCCCTTGGGCCGATCGCCCGCCCCGGTCACCGGCGACACCTGGAACCCGGCGGCTACCAGCTTGGCGGTCGCCTCACCCTGGGTGAGGCCGACGACGTCGGGGACCTGGGCGTTGTTGGCGCCGCGCACGTACTTGTCGTCCAGCGGCGGCAGCGCGGGCGGCGGGAACAGCGGGATCACCGGTTTGATCGCGTTGAACCAGGTGCGCGCCGGTTCGTTACCGCCGAACAGGTTGCCGTCGCCGCAGTTGCGCAGCGGGAACGAGCAGATCTCCCCGGGGGTGGGGCTGTCGCCGTAGACGTAGACCGCGGAGGCCAGCGAGTTGGTGAACCCGAGGAAGGCCGAGGAGCGGTGGCTCTCGGTGGTACCGGTCTTGCCCGCCATCGGCAGGTTCCAGCCCACCGACTGGGCCGCGGCCGCCGCCGTACCCGCGGTGTCGTCCTTGCTCATCGCGTTGGCGAGGGTGTTCGCCAAGCCGGGCTCGACCACCTGCTCGCAAGCCTGCTGGGTCAGCGGTACCTGCCTGCCCTGGCGGTCGATGACCTCCTTGATCGGGTTCGGCGGGCACCACCGGCCGCCCGAACCCAGCGTCGCGGCGACGTTGGACAGTTCCAGCGGGTTGATCGCGACCGGGCCGAGGGTGAACGAGCCGAGGTTCTGGCCCTTGATCATGTCGGCCAGGCTCTGGTTGCCGTGGCCCGAGCTGCCCGCTTCGGTGAACGAGCGCATGCCGAGCCGGACCGCCATGTCGACGGTCGGGGTGACCCCGACCGCCTGGATCAGCTTGACGAACGCGGTGTTCGGCGACGTGGCCAGCGCCTCGGTCACCGACATGGGCGACTTGTACCGGCCCGCGTTCTCGACGCAGTAGGTGGCGGGCGGGCATCCGCGCGCACCGCCGTTACCCATGCCCTTCGCCTCGAACCGACCGGGCACTTCCAGCTGGGCGTCGATGCCGAGCCCCTTCTCCATGGCCGCGGCGGTCGTGAAGACCTTGAAGATCGATCCCGCGCCGTCACCGACCATGGAGTACGGCTGCGGCTGCACCGTTTCGTTCCCGTCCCGGTTGAGGCCGTAGGTGCGACTGCTGGCCATCGCGAGTACCGGATGCGAATCCTGTCCCGGCGCGACCACGGACATGACCTCCGCGATGTTGTCCAGATTCGGGTTGGCCGCGTCGGTCACCGCCCGCTTCACCGAGTCCTGCACGGCCGGGTCGAGGGTGGTCCGGATCAGGTAGCCGCCCTTCTCGATCTGTTCGCGGCTGATGCCCGCGTTGGCCAGGTACTGCAGCGCGTAGTCGCAGAAGAAGCCGCGGTCGTTGGCCGCGATGCAACCGCGCGGCAGGCCCTTGGGCTCCGGCAGCACGCCCAGCGGCTTGGTCTTGGCCTCGCGGAACTCGTCGGCGCGGCTGGGGATGTTCTGGATCATGGTGTCCAGCACCGTGTTGCGCCGGGCCAGCACGCCGTCCGGGTTGGTGTAGGGGTTGAGCTTGGACGAACTCTGCACCATGCCCGCCAGCATCGCGGACTGCGAGACGTTCAGCTCGGCGGCGTCGACGCCGAAGTAGGTCTTCGCGGCGTCCTGGATGCCATAGGAGGAGTTCCCGAACGGGACCAGGTTGAGGTATCTGGTGAGGATCTCGTCCTTGGTCAGCTCGCGGTCCAGCGTCAGCGCCATCCGGATCTCGCGGATCTTGCGGGCCGGGGTGGTCTCGATGGCGGCGCGGCGCTCGGCGTCGGTCTTGGCGACCACCAGCAGCTGGAAATTCTTCACGTACTGCTGATCCAGCGTCGACGCGCCCTGCTGCACCTCGCCGCTGGTGGTGTTGGTCAGGAACGCGCGCAGCGTGCCCTGCCAGTCCACGCCCTCGTGCTCGGCGAAGCGGCGGTCCTCGATGGACACGATCGCCAGTTTCATGTCGTTGGAGATCCGGTCGCTGGGGACCTCGAATCTGCGCTGCTCGTACAGCCAGGCGATCGGATTGCCCGCCGCGTCGACCATGGTCGAGACCGCGGGCACCGTTCCCTCGACCAGCTCCGCGGAGACGTTGTCGACGGCGTCGGCGGCGCGGTTGGAGACGAACCCGAAGCCGCCGGCGAGCGGGAACAACAACCCGGCGACGAGCACGGAGGCCAGCACGCAGCTGCCGGCCAGCCGCGCGAGCGTATGTGTGATCGGCACGAATCAAGACTACGGGTTGCCATTCCAGCCTTCTTGGCGGCATTTGTCCCGAGCCCGGAACTGGTTGTTCGCGAACCGGAATGGGCGTGTCGCGCGATCGCGACCGGCGTGTCGCGCGAGGGCCCGCGCGCAATCTGCCTGCCCGTCCTGTGCGCGCCCGGCTTTGCAGGGACGGACGTACCAAAAAATCTCGAGGTGGTCTTGCGCAAGCGCCATACCTTTACCTAGATTGAGAACCCAGTGTGATAGAGCTAACACTCAAAGTGGAATGTGGTGCACTTCGCAGCGGGGTTTGGGTGCTGCGTGGTGACAACGCGATTCTGGAGCGCCGTTGACCCGGTGTTCGGACTGCAAAGGGGCACACCAAATGCACATGACAACCCCCATCGCTCGATTGGACGTGGAGCAGGCCGAAGCAAGGATCGCCTGGGTAGCCCAGGCCCGATGCAAGGAAGTGGATCCCGATCAGTTGTTCGTCCGCGGCGCGGCGCAGCGCAAAGCGGCGACGATCTGCAGGCACTGCCCGGTGCTCATGCAGTGTGGTGCCGACGCGCTGGACAATCGCGTCGAGTTCGGTGTGTGGGGCGGGATGACGGAGCGGCAGCGTCGCGCCCTGTTGAAGCAGCATCCGGAAGTAACCTCGTGGGCCGATTTCTTCCAGGCCCAGCGCCAGCACCAAGTGGCGATGTAGTCCCCGTAGTTCCGCAAAACCGAAACAGAGCCCGCGCGAGCGGGCTCAGTTTCGTTTCAGGACCGACGTTTCCGCTCGGAGCAATAGCGGATACGCCTAAGTATCAGGAGGTCGCGGGGGTCGTGCGGGTGAGCTGATCGCCGACTACGCGCAGCGCGTCGAGGTCGGACACCTCGAACGGAAGCGCGGTGACCGAGACGATCGGCACCCGGGGGTGCGCACCCGTGAACCGGTGCAGCAAATGCTGCTCCCGCCTGTCGGTGGCTACCCGGCGGGCGTGCACGCGCAACACCGCCGCGGTGAGCGGATCGGATTCGGCCACCTGGTCGGCGGCGGTGAGCGCGTGATCGGCCGACAGCGAACTCAGTACCGGATGCGTGCGGTTGAGCACCAGTCCCGCCAGCGGCATGCGCTCGGTGGAGAGGCGGTCGACGAAGAACGAGGCCTCCCGCAGCGCGTCCGGTTCCGGCGCCGCCACCACCAGGAAATGCGTGCCCGGCTGCGACAGCATCGCGAAGGTCCGCTCGGCTCGGTCCTGGAAGCCGCCGAACAGCGATTCCAGCGACTGCAGGAAGTTCGACGCGTCCTTGAGCATCTGACCGCCCACGACAGTGGACACGCCCCGCACGGCCAGACTCATCGCGCCGGTCACCAACCGGGTCACACCGCGGCCTGGAGCCATGATCACCCGGATCATGCGTCCGTTGAGGAAGTTGCCCAGCCGCTTGGGAGCGTCCAGGAAGTCGAGCGCGTTGCGCGAAGGCGGCGTGTCGACCACGATCAGGTCCCATTCGCCCCGGTGGGCCAGCTGGCCCAGCTTCTCCATCGCCATGTACTCCTGCGTGCCGCCGAAGGAGGAGGCGACCGTCTGATAGAAGGGGTTGGCGAAGATCTGCGCGGCTTTCTCCCCGCTGGTGTGCTCGAGCACCATGTCGTCGAATGTGCGACGCATGTTCAGCATCATCGCGTACAGCTCGCCTCGAACCTCCGGACCCAGCGCGACCCGCTGCGGGTTGTTGCCGAGGTCGGCGACGCCCAGCGACTGGGCCAGCCTGCGCGCCGGATCGATGGTGAGCACCACGACCTTGCGTCCCTGTTCGGCGGCGCGCAACGCGATGGCGGCGGCGGTGGTGGTCTTGCCGACGCCGCCGGAGCCGCAGCAGACCACCACCCGCGCGGAGGGGTCGGCGATGATCCGCGAGATGTCCAGCGGGGCAGCCGCGGGGTGGGCCGGCGTGCTCATCGGACTCCCTGGGCGGTGAGGTGTTCGGCTAGTTCGTACAGTCCGCCCAGGTCCATCCCGTCGGGCAGGGCGGGCAGGTAGAGCCGGGAGATGTCGACCTTGGCCAGCTCCTCGGCGCTGTCGTCCTGGGCTTGCAGCGTGGCGGAGTGCTCGATCGTCTCGGTGAGCAGGCCCTGGAAGTCGCTGTCGGAGAGCGTGATCCCGGCGGCGGTCAATCCGGCGCGAACGGTGTCGGCGTCCAGGTCGCCCCGAGCGGCCCGGGCGCGCAGCTCGGGCGGGAGCTGGCCTTCGGTCGCGCGGTTCACGATGACGGTGCCGATGCGCAGGTCGTTGGCGGTGAGCTCGGCGACCGCGTCGGCGGTCTCCTGCACCGGCAGCGCCTCCAGCAGCGTGACCAGGTGAATCATGGTCTGATCGGAGTGCAGCAGCTGCGAGACGCCCTCGGCCTGCGAGGCGATCGGCCCGCCCTTGGCCACTTCGGCCATGGCCTTGGTGACGTCGAGGAAGCCCGCGATCCGGCCGGTGGGCGGGGCGTCGACCACGATCTCGTCGTAGACCCGCTTGCCTGCCTTGTCCACGCGAACCGCGCACTCCTTGATCTTGCCGGTCAGGATGACGTCGCGCAGACCCGGCGCGATCGTGGTGACGAACTCGATGGCGCCCATCCGGCGCATCGCCCGTCCCGCGAAGCCGAGGTTGTAGAACATATCGAGGTATTCCAAGAAGGCGTGCTCGATGTCCAGCGCCAGCGCGACGACTTCGCCGCCGCCGTCCGCGGTGGCGATGCGTGTCTCGGTCGGCGGCAGCGGCGGCAGGTCGAACAGCTGCGCGATCGATTGCCTGCTCTCCACCTCGACCAACAGCACGCGCCGCCCGCCCGCGGCGAGCGCCAGCGCCAGCGCCGCGGCGACCGTCGACTTGCCCGTGCCCCCCTTGCCGGAGACGTAGTGCAAGCGGGCCTGCTCGGCGCGCTTCGGCCACCCTGTGTCCAGTCCCGGCTCGGCCGAAAGCGGCACTGCAGTTGGTACTCCCACGCTCGCGAGCCTATAACTGGTCCGCGACCGCGGGGCACCGGCCGTACCAGACGGGCGGGTCGAGGAGCCGTTCCAAGCCCCTGCCTCCGCTGCCGCCCGAGCCCCGCCCCGCCCCGCCGCGCAGCCGATCTCCGCACGAAATCCGCCTTCCCGCCCAGCGAGTCCACCGCAATCCCGATAGTGCGCGCAGCTACCTCACCGCCCGAATAGTGAGTTTCGACGCCTACACCCCACCACACGCCCGACCCCCGGCTTTCGAGCGAAGCGAGATCGAGTATTCGCCGTTCGCGGCGCGCGTCCTGTGCGGCTGTGACTCCGCAGGAAAGAAGGCACTGCCCGATGTTGCGGCCGCGTACCGCGCACACCGAGTGGTGCGATTACTGCTCGACGCCCCCAGCGCACCCCAACCCCAGGTTTCGAGCGAAGCGAGATCGAGCATTGCCCGTTCGCGGCCACCAAGGGGCCGCGAACCCGCAGCGCCGAAGGCGCTGCAAATCGAACACAGCTACGCTCTCGCACATGAGTGATACGACCCTGTGGGAGTACGCGACCGTGCCGCTGCTGACGCACGCGACGAAGCAGATTCTCGACCAGTGGGGAGCCGACGGCTGGGAGCTGGTCACCGTGCTGCCCGGCCCGACGGGTGAGCAGCACGTCGCCTACCTGAAGCGGCCGAAGTAGAGATGGGTGGCGCAGTGACCCAGTGGGAGAAGAATCTCGCCGAACTCGGGCTCACCTTGCCGCCGGTCGCGGCTCCGGTCGCGGCCTATATTCCCGCGATCCGCACGGGGTCGCTGGTCTACACCTCCGGGCAGCTGCCGTTCGTGAACGGCGAGTTGTCGGCGGTCGGCAAGGTCGGCGCGGAGGTCTCGGTCGAGGCGGCCAAGAAGGCGGCCCGGCTGTGCGCGCTGAACGCGCTGGCCGCGGTGCACGACCTGGTCGGGCTGGACGCGGTGGTGCGCATCGTGAAGGTGGTGGGTTTCGTCGCCTCGGCGCCGGGATTCGGCGATCAGCCGGTGGTGATCAACGGCGCGTCGGAATTCCTCGGTCAGGTCTTCGGCGACGCGGGCAAGCACGCGCGCTCGGCTGTCGGCGTCTCCGAACTTCCGCGCAATACCCCCGTCGAGGTCGAACTGATCGCCGAGGTGCGCTAGACCGGAACTGTCGGCTCCGCTTCTATCCGAGGTTTTGCGATGACGTTGACTCACCCCGCCTACGGGCAGCTCCGGCAGGTCACCGAGACGGCGGCGGTGCTGCTCGCCGACAATCCGGGCAAGATGACCTTGGAGGGCACCAACACCTGGATCCTGCGCGCGCCCGGACGGTCGGATTGTGTGGTGGTGGACCCGGGGCCGAAGGACAAGTCGCACTGTGCGGCGATCGTCGAAGCCACCGGCGGCCGGATCGCGCTCACGTTGATCACCCATCGTCATCACGACCACACCGGCGGGATCGATCGCCTGGTGAAGCTGACCGGAACGTCCGTGCGGGCCAAGGACTCCGCCTTCCTGCGCGGCGCGGACGCCCCGCTCGCCGACGGTGAGGTGATCGAGGCCGCGGGTCTGCGGATCACCGTGCTGGACACACCCGGTCACACCGGTGACTCGGTCAGTCTCGTCCTGGATGACGCGGTGCTGACCGGTGACACGATCCTCGGCGCGGGCACCACGGTGCTCGACTCCACCGACGGCACACTGGCCGACTATCTGTCCTCGCTGGATCGGCTGGTCGAGGCGGGCAAGGGCAAGGCGTTGCTCCCCGCGCACGGCCCGGACCATCCGGATCTGGAGCCGGTCGCCCGCTACTACATCGCGCATCGGCACGAGCGCCTCGGCCAGGTGCGGGACGCGCTGCGGGCGCTCGGCCCGGACGCGGGCGCTATGGCGGTGGTGCGGAAGGTGTATTCCGACGTGGACAAGCGGCTTTGGCCGGCCGCGCGCAGTTCGGTGCAGGCGCAGCTGGAGTACTTGCGCGCGCACGGCTAGCCGGAACGACACGACGCCGGGTTCAGTGGAGCGCTGAACCCGGCGTTCGCCGTAGGAGATCCGTTACCGCGCGCGGCGGGCCAGGCGCTCGGAGTCGGAGATGAGCACGCTCTTGCCCTCGAGGCGCAGCCAGCCGCGATGCGCGAAGTCGGCGAGCGCCTTGTTCACGGTCTCGCGGGAGGCGCCGACCAGCTGGGCGATCTCTTCCTGTGTGAGGTCGTGGGTGACCCGCAGCGCGCCCGCCTCCTGGGTGCCGAAGCGCTGCGCGAGCTGCAGCAGCGCCTTGGCGACCCGGCCCGGGACGTCGGTGAAGATCAGATCGGCCAGGTTGTTGTTGGTCCGGCGCAGGCGGCGCGCCAGAACACGCAGCAATTGCTCGGCGATCTCGGGCCGCTGATCGATCCAGGTCTTGAGGGCGTCGCGGTCCATGGTCACCGCGCGCACCTCGGTCACCGTGGTGGCGGTGGACGTGCGCGGTCCCGGGTCGAAGATCGACAGTTCGCCGAACATGTCGGACGGGCCCATGATGGTCAGCAGGTTCTCCCGGCCGTCGGGCGAACGACGTCCGATCTTCACCTTGCCGGACGTGATGATGTACAGCCGGTCGCCCGGCTCGCCCTCGTTGAAGATGACGTGGCCACGCGGGAAATCCACCGGTTGAAGTTGCTTGGCGAGGGCGGCCACCGCAGTGGGCTCGACGCCCTGGAAGATGCCTGCTCTGGCGAGGGCCTCGTCCACGAATGTGCTCCTTATGGGAAATGGCTCTGTACTGGACCGAAGCGACTCGGCCAACAGCGCAGTCTACGCGGCGTGCCTACAGCGTAGTGACGGACACCACGTAACGAGTGGATTGCGCGACGCTCGCGCCGGGTCAACTCGCGCGGGCCACGTCCAGTTCTTCGCCGCGGGAGCGGCGTCTGCGCATCCGGGCCACGGCGGCCGGAAGACCGAGCTTCGTCAGCTCCTTCACTTCGGCGTTGCTGGCCTTGTCCAGGTACTGCTGAACCTCTTCGTCGGGTTCGAGGAGCTTGCGGAGCCGATTCTCGACCCGCTCCATACCCAGTGCGAACAGCATCAACACCACTGGGAAGAGCACCACAGCGAGTCCTTGCATGACGAGCAGTAAACACCGTCGAGGTCTCAGATGGAACACGGCAACTGAACTGGAAGGGCAACGTTGTCTGCCGGTTCCGTATGGTGGACGCGTGCGCGTCTCCCCCTCCACCGCCGCCGGGAACGGGCTTCCGCCCGGCTCCGACTCCTCCGAAACGCCGCCGATCGCCGCCGCGGCTCCGAGACGGAAAACCAGGGCGCGACAGGCGGAAACCCGGCTCGGGCTGGTCCGCAGGGCGCGCCGGATGAACCGCGAACTGGCGGCCGCTTTCCCCGATGCGCACTGTGAGCTGGACTTCACCACGCCCCTCGAATTGGCGGTCGCGACAATACTTTCCGCGCAGTGCACCGACGAGCGAGTGAATCTCACCACCCCCACGCTGTTCGCCCGCTACCCGGACGCTCGGGCGTACGCCGAGGCAAACCGTGCGGAGCTGGAGGAATACATCCGGCCCACCGGGTTCTTCCGGAACAAGGCCGGCTCGCTGATCGGACTGGGACAGGCGCTGCTGGAGCGGTACGACGGTGAATTGCCTCACACCCTGACCGAACTGGTCCAGCTGCCCGGCATCGGGCGCAAGACCGCGAACGTCATCCTCGGTAACGCGTTCGGGGTGCCCGGCATCACGGTCGACACCCATTTCGGCCGTCTGGTGCGCCGCTGGGGATGGACCGAGGAAGAAGACCCGGTGAAGGTCGAGCACATCGTCGGCGCGCTGATCGAGCGCAAGGAATGGACGATGCTCTCGCACCGCGTGATCTTCCACGGCCGCCGGGTCTGCCACTCCCGTAAGCCCGCCTGCGGCACCTGCGTCCTGGCCAAAGACTGCCCGTCGTTCGGGATCGGGCCGACCGATCCGGAGGCCGCGGCCAAACTGGTGAAAGGGCCGGAGCGGGAGCATCTGCTCGAGCTGGTGAGCCGGTGAGCTCGGAGCCCTCGGGCCGAAGGAGTCATGCCTGGCGTTGGGCGCTTGCCGGTCTGATCGCGGTGGTGGCGTTGGCGGTCGCGGTGTGGCCGCGCGGCGACGACGGCGAGTCGACAGGGCCGCGGTCCAGCTCCCAAGCCTCCGGCGTCTCCGATGACCTGCGCGCCGCCGCGGGTCTGCCCGACTGCCCGAGCGGCTCCGCTCCCGGCGGCGGCCCGCTGGCCGGGATAACCCTGGAGTGCCTGGCGAACGGCAGGCCGATCGACCTGGCCGCCGCGCTGGCGGGCAAGCCCGCGCTGGTGAACCTGTGGGCCTACTGGTGCGCACCGTGCGCCGAAGAGTTGCCGTATTTGCAGCAATACGCCCAACGCGCCGGGAACGCGATTACCGTGCTGACCGTGCACAGCGACCCTGATGAGGCCAAAGCGCTGTCCCGGCTGCGCGGACTGGACGTTCGGCTGCCCGGCGTGCTCGACGCCGACGCGCGGGTCCGCACGGCCGTCGGAGCCCCTGCGGTGCTGCCGATCTCGGTGCTGGTGCGGGCCGACGGCTCGGTCGCCGAGGTCGTGGTGCGCGCTTTCGAGGGGGTGGATGACATCGCGAACACGGTCGCGGGCAAGCTCGGAGTGGCCGCATGACAGTGCGGGTGGACAAATCAATGGTGGAGGTGTCGGTGCGGGCGGTCAGTCGGGGGCGCGTGCGCGGGGGAGGTGTGCGATGACGATCGAGCCGCCGCCGGATCTACCGGCGTGGCTGGCCCGCTCCGCGGAACCGGCTGTCGACAGCGCCGACACCTTGACCAGGGCGCGTGCGCTGCGTCGCATCCTGACCGCCACGTCGAAACCGCGTCAAGCCGCCGTGCTGGTGCTGTTCGGCGGCTCGCCCGAGGCGGCCCCGGACGCGCCTGGCGGACTGCCCGCCGACGCCGAAGTGCTGCTCACCCAGCGCGCGTCCACGATGCGCCAGCATCGCGGTCAGGTCGCGTTCCCCGGCGGCGCGGTGGACCCCGAGGACGATGGGCCGATCGATACCGCGCTGCGCGAGGCGTGCGAGGAGACCGGCCTGGACCGTTCGGGCGTCGAGCCGTTCGCGGTGCTGCCGAAACTGTTCGTGCCGCCGTCCCGGTTCGACGTGACACCCGTGCTCGCGTACTGGCGCACGCCGGCAGCGGTGCGGGTGATGGACGAGAGCGAGACCGAGCGGGTCGTGCGCGTCCCGCTGGCTCAGCTGCTCGATCCGGCGAATCGCTTCCTGGTCCGCAGCACGCTGGGCTATCAGAGCCCCGCCTTCCAGGTGGACGGGATGCTGGTCTGGGGGCTGACCGGCGGCATCCTGGCCGGGATCAGCAAGGCGTCGGGCTGGGACCTGGAGTGGGACCACGAGGACGTTCGTGACCTGGAGACCGCACTCGCCGCCGTGGGGATGACGTTATGACTTCGTCGGCCTGGCTCGACATCGCCGTCGTGCTGCTCGCGCTGCTGGCCGCTTCCTCCGGGTGGCGGCAGGGCGCGGTGGCCTCGGCGCTGGCCTTTCTCGGTGTGGTGCTCGGCGCCGTCGCGGGCATCCTGATCGCGCCGCACATCCTGGTGCACGTCGACGAGGGCCGCACCAGAGTGCTCACCGGTGTGCTGCTCATCGTGGTGCTGGTGATCGTCGGCGAGGTCGCGGGCATGGTGCTCGGCCGCGCCGCGCGCAGCGGCATGCGCCATCCGTTCACCCGCAGCGTGGACAGCGTGGTCGGCGCGGGGCTGCAGGCGGTCGCCGTGCTGGTCACCGCGTGGCTGCTGGCGCTGCCGCTGGCCACCTCGTCGCAGCCGGCCATCGCCACCGCGATCAACGGCTCGCGGGTGCTCGCCGACGTCAACGACGTCGCGCCGAACTGGCTGCGCAGGCTGCCCAACGAGTTCTCCAAGCTGCTCAACACCTCCGGCCTGCCGGACGTGATCGGGCCGTTCGGCCGGGCGCCCATCGCGGCCGTCGAACCGCCCGATCCCAGCGTGCTGGCCAGCCCGGTCGCGGCGTCGCTGCAGCAGAGCGTGCTGCGCATCCGGGGGGTGGCTCCGAGCTGTCAACGAGCCCTCGAAGGTTCCGGTTTCGTGATCGCGCCGGAGCGCGTGATGACCAACGCGCACGTCGTCGCGGGCACCACGAGCATCGATGTGGACACGGCCTCTGGCTCGCTGCCCGCTTCGGTGGTGCTGTTCGACCCGTTCACCGACGTCGCGGTGCTCTCGGTACCCGGCCTCACCGCTCCGGGCGTTCCGCAGGCGCCCGCCCCCGCTCGTTCCGGCGAGAGCGCCATCGTGCTCGGCTACCCGGGTGGCGGCCGGTACACCGCCAGCGCGGCTCGCATCCGTGAGACCCTCGATCTGACCGGCCCGAACATCTACCGGGACGGAACGGTGAAGCGTGAGGTGTACACGGTGCGCGGGCTCGTGCAAGCGGGCAACTCCGGTGGCCCGCTGGTGGATACGCAGGGACAGGTGCTCGGAGTAGTCTTCGGCGCCGCGGTGACCGACAACGACACCGGCTATGTCCTGACTCTCAATGAGGTGCGCTCCGAACTCGAGGCTTCGGAGCGTTCCGCGGGCCCGGTCGCCACCGGAGCATGCGTGCTCAGCTGATCCGGTTCCTCGGTTTCCGGCCGCGACAGCCGGAAACCGAGGTTCCCCGGCGATGCCGGGCACGAGCGGTCAGGCCAAGAGTTTCGCGAGTTCCGCCGTGACCACCTCGGGGTTCTCCTGGTGTGCGAAATGAGCCGCGCCAGGCACCGGGGCCAGTCGTCGTCGCGGCGACCATTCGTGCCCACGGCGGAACGTGGCGGGCAATATGTAGGGGTCCAGCTCGCCGCGCATGGCGAGGACCGGGATGTGGACGGGGTCGCGCATGGTCGCCATGAAGCGGCGGCCGTCCGGACGCCACTGGCTGCGGAAGGCCCAGCGCTGGTATTCCAGTGCGCAATGCGCGGCGCCGGGGATCTGGATGGCCGAGCGCATCCGTCGCGCCGTGTCCACGAATTCGGCGGTGCCCGACCATCCCGCGCTCACCCGCTGCCGCAGCAGCCGCTCCACTTCGAAGCCGTCGGTGGTGGTCAGTAGATGCTCGCCGTACCGGGGCAGCTGGTAGCGCAGGAAGTTCGGCAGCCAGGCCGCGCGCTGACGGCTGTTGCGCAGTACGGAACTCTTCAGCGCCGCCGGGTGCGGGGAGCCGACCAGCGCGATGGAGCGAACCAGCCGCGGATGCAGCACCGCGGTGGTCCAGCAGACCAGTCCGCCGTCCGCGTGCCCCACCAGCGTGGCCTCGGTGTAGCCGAGCGCCCGGATGAGCCCCGCGACGTCACCGGCGAGGGTCCAGCCGTCGTATCCGCGCGGCGGCTTGTCGCTGTCACCGTAGCCGCGCAGGTCGACGGCCACGGTGCGGTAGCCGAGCTCGGCCAGGCCGGTCAGCTGATGACGCCAGGACCACCAGAAGTCCGCGAAGCCGTGCAGCAGCACGACCAGCGGGGCGTCGGACCGCTCCGGAGCGGCGTCCACGACGTGGAATCGGATGCCGTTGGCGTGCACATCCCGATGTGTCCACGGTCCGTCGTAACGGACGCTGGACGGATCCGGAAGCAAGTTCGCCGACACGGCGACCGAGCCTAGTAGCCGCCGTACCGGCTCGCGAACGCGCGCCTAGGAAGTCCGCTTCTCCAGCGCGAGACGGTCGTCGTGCGCGCCCGCGCCCAGGCCGTGCGGCAGCACCGTGCGCGCCTGCTTCAGCGAGTCGATCGTCTTCTCCGGCGCGCGCAGTTTCTTCACCCGCAGGTAGCCGAGGAACGCCAGCGCCGCGGTGGCCACGACCATCAGGAGGAAGACGATCAGGAAGGCCGCCCACCGCGCCAGCCACACGTCGAGCAGCTCGCCGATGAAGAAGAAAAAGAAGAACGTGCTGAACAGCAGCACGGTGAGGGCGAGGATGAAGAAGACGCTGCCCTGCAGTCCTTTCTTGATCTCACCGGTGACCTCGGCCTTGGCCAGTTCGACCTCGGCGCGGACCAGGGTCGACATCTGCTCGGTGGCGTCGCGGACCAAGGTCCCGAAGCTCGCGGAGCCGAGCGGATCGGCGTCCGTGAGGGGAATGGAGGTGACCGTACGACCGCGCTCCGCGTCGCTCCCGTTACCGCCGTGGTTGAAACTCACTTGGTCGACCCTTCTCCCTGTCCCGGCACTGCTGAAACTCCCGTTCGATCGGCGGCGCTCCCGGTGCCCTCCGTGGTCACGCAGGCTACCGCCTCCGAGGGGATCGCTCGCGCCGCCGTACTGTTCCCGTTGTAGCGCACGGGCGTCCCGCCGAGCCTGGTGGACACGCCCACGCCGCAACAGTAGCGCCGAACCGGCGAGCGACGCCGCCGTTGATGTGACCAACACAGCGGCTTTCGCCAACTCGACGGCGGACCCGTCCGCGACGTCGGCCAGAGCGAGTTCCGCCACCAGAAGGCTAACCGTGAAGCCGATCGCGCCGAGCACCGACAGTGCGAACATGTCCCGCCAGCCGAGTCCGCTGGGGCGCGTCGCGATGCCCAACCGGATTGCCACCCAGCTCATCCCGAAGATCCCGAGTGGCTTGCCCACGAGGAGACCGAGAATCACGGCCAGCGCGAGCCGGTCGGAGAACAACTCGCCGAACACCGTGGTATTCAACGGGACCCCGGAGGCGAACAGGGCGAAAAGCGGGACGCACAATCCGGCGGAGACCGGCTGGAAAAGGTGCTCGAGCCGGGCGGCGGGCGCTTCCGGTTCACCCGGATCCGGGCGTACCCGAGTGAGCAGGCCGAGCGCGACACCGGCCAGGGTCGGGTGAATACCGGCTTCGTGCAGCGCGTACCAGGACACCGAACCCAGCGGCACATAGAGCAACGGAGCGCGAACTCGTGCGTGTTGCGACAGCGTCCACCCGGCGAAGCATCCGGCGGCGACGAGCAGCCACAGCAGCGATACCGTGGCGGTGAACAGCACCGCGATCAGGACTATCGCCCTCGCGTGTGGCCGGTGACGCATCCCGCCACCGGCCGCGCGCCCAGCGCTGGGCGGTCAGTCCTTGCCCGCGCGGATCGCCTCGAAGACGC
>NZ_BAFS01000013.1 GCF_000308415.1 Nocardia asiatica NBRC 100129
CGGGCACCGTGGTGTGCTCCACGCCCGCGTAGGTCAGCCGCACCGCGAGATCGGTGGCCCGCTCGCCCGCCGCCACCACCTGCACGCCTTCGAAGTGCTCGAACCGCACGTCCCACAGCCAGGACAGGTCCTCGCCGTCGGGCACCTGGCCGTTCACCGCGATCACCAGGCCCGCCGAGGTCGGCTCGATCATCGACAGCGCCTCCTGCCACCCGGCGGGGTTCTTCGCCAGCAGCAGGCGCGCGTCGTGCTCGCCGACCTGCACCGTGCGGTAGCGGCCCGCGATCTCGCGCACCGTGCCCGCGGCCGCGACGGCCTGCTCCGCGTCGGCGCCCAGCGCGACGGCCGCCGCCACCGCCTGCGCGGCATTGCCGCGATTGGCGCGGCCGGGCAGCGCGAGCCGCAACGGGAAGCGCGCGCCGTCCGGGCCGACCAGATCGTCTTCGTCGAGCCACCAATCCGGTTCGGGTCGCTGGAAGTCCGCGCCGGTACTGCGCCAGTGCGCCCCCTCCCAGATGATCGGCTCGCCGCTGCGCGGGCAGCTGGTCGCGTCCATCGCCCAGCCGCTGCCCGCGGACACCCACACCACGTTGGGGTGGTCGTAGGCGATCGAGGTGACCAGCACGTCGTCGCAGTTGGCCACCACCACGGTGGCGGGGTGCTTCGCCAACCCGGCGCGCAGCTTGCGCTCGATCATGTTGATCTCGCCCACCCGGTCGAGCTGGTCGCGGCTGAGGTTCAGCAGCACCACCGCCGACGGGTTCAGCGAATCGGTGACGTGCGGCAGGTGCAGTTCGTCCACCTCGATCGCGGCCAGCGGCGCGCGCCGGTGCGCGTTGAGCGCGGCGACGATGCCCGCGTCCATGTTCGCGCCGTCGGCCTGGGTCGCGACCGCGCCCAGTGTGCTGAGCGCGGCGGTGGTCATCCGCGTGGTGGTGGACTTGCCGTTCGTGCCGGTCACCAGCACGGTGCGCCGCTGACGCCCCAGCTGATCCATGACCGTCGGATCGATCTTCAACGCGATCAGGCCGCCGATCATCGACCCCTTGCCGCGACCCGCCTTCTGCGAAGCCCAGGACGCCGCGGCCGCCGCCGCCAGCGCGAGCCGTCCACGCACCGATATGTCTGCCACGTCGCGAGTCTATGTTCGCCCCGCGATCCGGGCGCGCCGCGGTCGGGTGGCGTGGGCCACGCGGCTCAGCCCTGGTAGAGCTTGGCGGCGTAGTTCTGCGGGGAGTAGTAGCGCTCCAGCTCCTCCACCGTCTCGGTGACGTTCGTCTGCACTTCTTTGACCAGGCAGGCGGCGCTGGGCAGGTGGTCCTCGGGCCACTGCTGCGGCTCCCAGAGGTGGCTGCGCATGAACGCCTTGGCGCAGTGGAAGAAGATCTGGTCGATGTCGACCTCGACGGCCAGGATCGGGCGGTGCCCGCGCACGATCATGTCGTCGAAGTACGGCGCGTCGCGCACCAGCCGGGCGCGGCCGTTGATCCGCAGTGTCTCGCGGCGTCCCGGGATCACGAACAGCAGCCCGACGTGCGGGTTGGCGAGAATATTGAGGTACCCGTCGGCACGCCGGTTACCGGGGCGCTCGGGGATGGCGAGGGTGGTGTCGTCGAGCACCCGCACGAATCCGGCCGGATCCCCTTTCGGAGACGCGTCGCAGTTGCCCTCCGCGTCGCTGGTGCTCATCACCAGGAACGGAGACGTCGCGATCCACTCCCGGTCACGTGCGTGCAGCGCGGCTCGATCTTTGGTCGCGGCACGCGGCAAAACCGCGCCCAGCAACTCTCGTAGGTCCGCCGGGTCGGTGATCTCGTTCATGCCGGTGCTCTCGCGCATGATTCATTCAAGCACCGCCCGCACGAGGGGGTTATCGAATTCCTTTCCCTCGGATGGAGATCGATCACCTTCAGACGGAGACGTCGAACATGTTGGGCTGTCCTGCCGCATAGCGGTCGGCGTCGATTCGGCGTAGGGGTTCCAGTTCGGGGGCGCGGAAGAGGGTGTAGGTCCGGCAGCGTTCCGCGTTGGAACCGGAGACATCCAGCAGTGCGTTCACCGCGGCTCGCGCGGATTCGTTGGCGCCCTCCATGGTGGCCAGATCGACGTTGGTGCGCACGTAATCGCCTGCCAGGAACAGGTTCTCGAGGGCGCCGTGCGGCTGCGGACGGTACTCCCACGACCCGGCCGTGTTGATCAGCAGCGGGTCCGCGTTCGCATTGCGCCGCTGCCCTTCCTGCCAGGTGATGCCCGGGTCCAGGAACCAAGAGTGCAGGTCGGCGTCGCGCAGCACCTCGCCCCGATCGTCCAGGTGGGCCCGAATCTGCGCCCATGCCTCGCGGGCCACCTCGTCGTGCGTGCACTCCTTGGCCGGTTTGCCGAACAGGATGCCGGGGGTGTTCCAGTCGGAGATGTCCACCGAAAGGCAATCCTGCACGCTGCCGTCACCGAACTCGGTCAGCTTGCGGCGCCACAGCTGGTTCTGACTGATCGAGGTGAGCGACCACGGGGCGTCGATGTAGGCGGTGTGGCCGCGCGAGATCTCCGCTGGTCTGCGCAGATAGAACTGGATGCCGTTCATCCAGTCGGTGACGAGGTGGTCCATCGCGGCCAACTCGGGCTGCACGGCGAGCACTTGCGGCGACCACAGGGTGCGCGCGCGTTCGGCGGGCAGCGCGACGACGAAGTAGTCCGCCTCGATCGTGCGCAATGCGCCGGTCTCGTCCGCGACCCGGGCCGCGGTGATCCTGCGGTCGCGCACCTCGAGTTCGCGCACCTCGGCGCCGAGCACGAACTCCGCTCCGAGTTCGCGGATCCGCCGCATCCACGGGTCGATCCACACCGCGTTGGTCGGGCCGTTCAGCACTCGGTCCAAGCCGCCGTCGTTGCCGATCTCGAAGGGATTGCCGAGGAACTGCTCGCCCATCGTGCCGATGGTGCGCACGCTCGCCACGTTCTCCTTGGCGGCGACCATGATGCTGGTCAGCGTGCGCGACAGCAGCGCGCGGAACTCGTGCGAGCGCGCGTGGCCGCCGACGAAGTCGTGCCAGGAGGTGCGTTCCCACTGCCCGAGGCGGCGAGCGTCGCAACTGGTGTTGAAGACCAGCAGCCGTTCGGCGAAGTAGATCCCCTCGTCAGGGGGCATTTTCAGGGCAGTCGACAGCGCGGCGCCGAGCGTTTCGCGGAAGCCATCGGCCGTGAAGCCGGAGCGGGCGCGCGGGCCGAGCGGGACGCGGAAGTCGTCGCCGCCACGCCGGGCGAAGCGGGCCTCCGGTACCGCGACCAGATTGTCCCAGACCCCGTTGGCGTTGCCCGGGAACGGGATTCGCCGCATGCTGTCGGGCACGTGCTGATAGAAGCCGGGGAAGAAGCGGAAGCCGTGCTCGCCGGGCAGGTCCGGCCGCCCTTCCGCTCCGGTGCCGGGCACGCCGACGCTGCGGGCTTTGCCGCCCCATGCGCGCTTCTCGTAGACGGTGACCCGGAAGCCGCGTTCCGTCAGCTCGTGCGCGGCGGTGAGACCGGCGACGCCGCCGCCCAGCACCGCGACCCGTTTCCCGGGATTCGCCGCTGCGGGCGTCGGTCGCAACGCGCCTGCCGTCAGCGCCCCCGCTGTAGCCATCCCCGCCGCGACCGTATTACGAAGCAGTGCCCTTCGCGATACGGTCCATCGATTTTCTGCCATGCGCCGCTCTGCTGCCTAGAATCGGGACCAACTTCCAACGCCGGGCACTACTGTAAGGCGGCAATTCGAGCATCTCGCACCGACCCCGCAAACCGGTCGGCGCGCCCCGCGATTCATGTGCGATCGGGCACACGCACAGCCGCCGGATCGAGGCGTGACGGCCCGTTCACGCCGGGCGGCCGGAATCGGCCAGCGTGGGAACGCTCGGCGTCCCGGTGCGGACGTCCACCGTCGCCGCACGCGGCCTGCTCGATGTGGCGGCGAACGCGCCCGCCAGCACCACCACGCCGCCGAGCAGCGACAACGGGGTCGGTGTCTCGCCGAGCGCGGTCCAGGCGGCGGCGATTCCGACGACCGGGACGAGCAGCGAGAACGGCGCGACCAGACCTGCTGGATAGCGCCCCAGCAGGTAGGTCCACAGCCCGGTGCCGACCACGGTGGCGAGGACGGCGATATAGGCGAGCGCCAGCAGAGCGGGCAGGCCCTCGGCGGTGAACGACTCGGCCAGGGCGCGAGCGCCCGTGGTCGGCCCTTCGGCGAACATGGACAGCGCGAACAGCGGCACCGGCGGTACGGCGGTGGTCCACAGCATCAGGTGCAGCGGGTTGACGCCGGGTGACTCGGTCCCCGCAAGGCGCGCGCCGATGTTGCCGAAGGCCCAGCCGAGCCCGCCCGCCGAAGTCAGCAGCACCGGCAGCAGCGTGGCGTGCTCCAACCGGTCCCAGCCGATCACCGCCATGCCTGCCACCGCGACGGCGATGCCTCCGACCTGCACCGGGCGGATCCGTTCGCCCAGCAGCAGTGTGCCGAGCAGCACGGTGAACGGCGCGGAGGATTGCAGCACCAGCGAGGCGAGCCCGGTCGGCATGCCGACTCGCATCGCGGTGAACAGGAAGGCGAACTGGAGTATGCCGAATCCGGTGCCGTACAGCAGAATCCAGCGCATCCGCACCGCCGGACGCGGGATGAACAGCAGAGCCGGGACCGCGAGCACCGCGAAGCGCAGCGCCGCGAAGAAGAACGGCGGGAAATGGTCGAGCCCCACCCGGATGGCGAGGAAATTCAGTCCCCAGAGTAGGACGACGGTCAAGCCGAGCAGGCGGTCACGGTTGGTCACGTTCTCATCGTGCGGTCCGCTAAAGATCAGGACAATCGAATAATAGTTGATCAACACTGTAGTATTACTTAATGAATGCAAGTTCCCGGTCGGCCGCCCCGGGGCCGCCCATGGCCCTGGAAAGGCTCCGTGTCCTGCGTGAACTCGCTGATCGCGGCACCGTCGCCGCCGTAGCCGCAGCGCTGTCCATGACGCCCTCCGCAGTCTCGCAACAGCTCAAGGTGCTGGCCAGAGAAGCCGGGGTGGCCCTGCTCGAACCGGACGGCAGACGGGTGCGGCTCACCGACGCGGGCCGCGCGTTGGTGGTACGCGCCGACGAGGTGCTCGCCGCCATGGACCGCGCGGTCGCCGAGATGGCGCACTATCGCGGCTCACCGCGCGGCCGGGTCCGGGTGGCGGTTTTCCCCTCGGGCGGTGCGCTGCTGCTGCCTCATGTGCTGCCCGGCATGGTGGACAGCGGGGTCGAGGTCGTCGCGCGAGACGAGGACGTGCCGCCGTCGGAGGTGGCGCGCCTGCTCGCCGACTACGACGTGGTGCTGACCCACCGCGACGAACGCGCGGCGCCGATCGCCGACCCGCGCGTCGCGACCCGGGTGCTCATGCGCGAGCCGATCGACGTCGTGGCCGCGCCGACCCATCGGCTCGCCGGCCGCACGGCCGTCGCGCCGGAGGAATTGGCCGACGAGACCTGGTTGAGCGTGCGCGGCGGTTTCCCGGTCGACGACGTGCTGCGCTCGATCGCCACCGTCACCGGAGTGCAACCGCGAATAGCGCAGCGCCTGAACGATTTCCGCGTCATCGAGACGCTGGTCGCCACCGGTTACGGCGTCGCGCTGATGCCGCGCTACGCCGTGGGACACCCCGCTCTCGCGGTGCTACGGCTGTCCGGCGTGCGTGCCGCCCGGATGTACGAGCTGGCCACCCGTCCGCGCGCCGAGGCCCGCCCGGCGGTCGCGGCCGTGCTCACCGCCTTCGAATCGGCCGCCGCGACGGCGACCGCCGAGGCGGGACGGTGAGCGGAAATGCACCGCCGCACGAGGATGACCCCGAGCGGCGATGTCGAGTCGGCGCTGCCGGCGAATCAGTATCCCTGCGGCGGCTGGTGCTGGCGGTAGGGGTGTTGGGCCTGTGCGCTGACGTAGCCGAAGTCGTCGGCGACCATCGCCGCCAGCTCCAGCAGCGCCCGCCGCGTCGGCTTGCTCACCAGCTCCAGATCGATCTCCGCGCCCTCGGCCAGGTGGTCGTCGAACGGGACCACCTGCACCGCGCGGGTGCGGTCGAGGAACAGTTTGCGCAGCTGGTCGAGATCGACGGTGGACGCGCCGCGCCGGGAAGCGTTCACCACCACGACCGTTCGCTCCACCAGCTTGCCGTAGCCGTGGTGATCCAGCCAGTCCAGCGTGGCCGACGCACTGCGCGCCCCGTCGATGGCGGGCGAGGTGACCAGCACCAGCGAACTCGCCATGTCCAGCACGCCCGCCATCGCGGAGTGCATCAGACCGGTGCCGCAGTCGGTCAGGATGATGTTGTAGAACGACTGCAGGATGCCGATCGCCTTGCGGTAGTCCGCTTCGCTGAACGCCTCGGAGACCGCCGGATCCTGTTCACTGGCAAGCACTTCCAAGCGGCTCGGCGCCTGCGATGTATGCGCCCGCACGTCGGAGTACCTGGTGATGTGCTGATCCTCGAGCAGATTGCGCACGGTGGAGCGGGTCTGGCGCGGCACCCGGTGCGCGAGCGTGCCCAGGTCGGGGTTGGCGTCGATCGCGATGACCCGGTCGCCGCGCTGCGAGGCGAAGGTGGAGCCGAGACCGACCGTGGTGGTGGTCTTCCCGACGCCGCCCTTCAGCGAGAGGATCGCGATCCGGTAGTCCCCGCGCACCGGTTGGTTCACCCGGTCGACGAGGTCCTGGTAGACGATGTCGGCCGCCGACTCGCCCGGGTTGATCATGCCGCCCGAGGCCTTGTGCACTGCACGGCGCCAACCGCTGCGCGGCGCCCGGCGGGCCCGCCGGAGCAGGTTCAGGTCGTTCACCGAATGTCCCGGCTGGCCGGGCTGCGGCAGATGCTGCGGCTGGAACGGCTGGGCGGGCTGATGCGGATTCGGCGCGCCCGGCCAACCCTGCCCTTGCGGTTGCCCCATCGGGGGCGGGGGCGGCGGCTGATAGGCGGGCGGCGGCTGATGCGTCACCGGCGGGGGCGGCGGCGCCCAACTGTAGATCGGGCCGCTGGGCTGATCGGATTGCGGCGCAGCGTGTTCGGGCGGCCCGGACTCCACGGGCACTCGCCGCACCAAGCCGTCGCCGCCGATCTCCTGGCGATACTCGCCGTAACCGGGCTGCGGCCCGTCCGGCGGCGTGGCTATGGGGTGGTTACCGCTGTGACTCGACGGCGGCTGAAATGCGCCGGTAGGGAACTGTTCCCCCGGAAAGGGCGAAGGCGGCGGATACGCGCCCGCGCTCGGCGGGGCGTAGGAACCGTACGGCTCGGCAGGCGCGGCCTGCGGGGGAGCCCAGGACTGCGCTGGTACGGCAGCCTGCGGATAGGCCGTGGTCTGTTCTGTCGAGCCTTGCGGCTCCGGCTGTTCGGGCTGCGCGTCCGGCTGGGCAGGCCCGTCCGCCACGTCGGCTTCCTGCGCTTCCGCGCCGCCCGCCGGTTCGGCCGACGGATCGGCGCCCGATGACTCCGCGTCGCTGACTTCGGCCGTATCCACGGAATGACTCAGCAGCCAGGGCGGAGAGGTCGGATTGTGGTCGTTTGCTGTCACGGTTCCCCCATCTGCTCGGGAATTCGAGCAGAGAGCTCGGCGCTTGGAGTGCGAATCCAACGCTAGCACGGGGTTCGCTACGCCGTGGCGCGGTGCGTGCCGGAGGTGGGGAGCGGTAGGGCCCCTGACAAGCGGTCTGCGCCAGCAGGATCGGGCGCCGCGCGGTGTCACCTCGCGGCGCCCGTCCGGAGGGGCTGTCGAATGCGCTGTCAGTGCGCCCGGTTCACCGCCGACACCACCGCGCGCAGCGACGCGGTCGTGATCGAGGTGGCGATGCCGACGCCCCAGACCACCCGGTCGCCGATCGCGCACTCCACATAGGCCGCGGCCTGCGCGTCATCGCCCGCGGACATGGCGTGCTCGGAGTAGTCCAGCACCTCGACGTCGAAGCCGACCGCGGCGATCGCGTCGATGAACGCGGCCAGTGGTCCGTTGCCCTTGCCCGTGATCTCCTGCTCGACGCCGTCGACTTTCACCACGGCGACAATCGAGTCCTCGCCGCCGTCGGTCTCCGAGGCGGTGACCTTCTGGCGCATCCGCTCCAGCGGGCGGATCGGGCTCAGGTACTCCTCGTGGAAGACGTCCCACATCTCCTTGGGCGTCACCTCGCCGCCCTCGCCGTCGGTGATCTTCTGGATCGCCTGGGAGAACTCGATCTGCAGCCGCCGCGGCAGCGCCAATCCGTGGTCGGTCTTCATGATGTAGGCGACGCCGCCCTTGCCGGACTGCGAGTTGACCCGGATGACCGCCTCGTAGGTGCGGCCGACGTCCTTCGGGTCGATCGGCAGGTAGGGCACCTCCCAGACGATGTCGTCGACATCAGCCCCGGCGGCGTCGGCCGCGGCCTTCATCGCGTCCAGGCCCTTGTTGATCGCGTCCTGGTGGCTGCCGGAGAACGCGGTGTAGACCAGGTCGCCGCCGTACGGGTGCCGCTCGTGCACCGGCAGCTGGTTGCAGTACTCGACGGTGCGGCGGATCTCGTCGATGTCGGCGAAGTTGATCTGTGGGTCGACGCCGCGGGAGAACATGTTCATCCCCAGGGTGACCAGGCAGACGTTGCCGGTGCGCTCGCCGTTGCCGAACAGGCAGCCCTCGATCCGGTCGGCGCCGGCCTGATAGCCCAGCTCGGCGGCGGCCACCGCGGTGCCGCGGTCGTTGTGCGGATGCAGCGAGAGCACGATCGACTCGCGGCGGGCCAGGTTGCGGCTCATCCACTCGATCGAGTCGGCGTACACGTTGGGGGTGGCCATCTCCACGGTGGCGGGCAGGTTGATGATCAGCGGCTTCTCCGGCGTAGGCGCGATGATCGCCGAGACGGCGTCGCAGACCTCCTTGGCGTATTCCAGCTCGGTGCCGGTGTAGGACTCCGGGCTGTACTCGTAACGCCAGTTGGTGTCCGGGTAGCGCTTCTCGATCTCCAGGCACAGCGCGGCGGCGTCGGTGGCGATCTTCTTCACCGCGTCGCGATCGGCGCGGAACACCACTTTCCGCTGCAGGATGGAGGTGGAGTTGTAGAAGTGCACGATCACGTTCTGCGCGCCCGCGCAGGCTTCGAAGGTGCGTTCGATCAGCTCCGGACGGCACTGGGTGAGCACCTGGATGGACACGTCGTCGGGGATCGCGCCGTCCTCGATGATCTCGCGCACGAAGTCGAAATCGGTCTGGCTGGCCGAGGGGAAGCCGACCTCGATCTCCTTGTAGCCCATCCGCACCAGCAGGTCGAACATGCGCCGCTTGCGGGCCGGGCTCATCGGGTCGATCAACGCCTGGTTGCCGTCGCGCAGGTCGACCGCGCACCAACCCGGCGCCCGGTCGATGACCCGGTCCGGCCAGGTGCGGTCGGGCAGCGTGATCGGCTCGACCTCCTCGGCGAACGGCCGATAGCGGAAGGTCGGCATCGAGGAGTTCTTCTGTCGGTTCCACGCGGGCTGGTCGGCTGGAGCCGGTTTGCTCGGTGCCGTGATCGTGCGGGTGGTGGATACGAACGCGTCAGCAGGGGACATGGGCGGTTTCTCCCGAGGATGTCGTTTTTCCCAATGGGCTGGGTCGACCGGCGCGGCAAAACCCCGCGACGGGAGCCGGTCCGATCAGACCCCGTCGCGGCGGTCGAGAAGAAGTGCCCGCTGCATGATGTCCGAGAGTTTACCGTGCCGGCATACCGCCGGAAAGGGAGGTCCCGTCGTCGGGTGATCCGACGACACCGCTACCGTTCGGTCCGGCAGTGGACAAACGCTGGTACGGGCCCGGGGTCCGACCGGACGTCGAAGGATTGGCTATGACCTGGCTGGAGCAACTGGCCGTCTTCGGTGCCGGCATCGCGGCGGGCGGCATCAACACTATCGTCGGCTCGGGCACCCTGATCACCTTTCCCGTTCTCTTGGCGTTCGGCCTGCCGCCGGTGACGGCGAATGTGTCCAACACCATCGGTCTGGTCCCCGGCTCGATCAGCGGCGTGCACGGGTACCGCCGCGAACTCGCGGGCCAGCGCGACCGGCTGACGCGCTTGGGCACGGCCTCGCTGCTCGGCGGCATCACGGGTGCGGTGCTGCTGCTGGTCTTGCCCGCCGGTGCGTTCAAGGCGATCGTG
>NZ_BAFS01000012.1 GCF_000308415.1 Nocardia asiatica NBRC 100129
CTCCGGCCTGACGCCGCGTGCGCGCGTCGTCGCGACCGCCACCAGCGGCGCCGACTCCACCATCATGCTCACCGGTCCGACCCCGGCCGCCAAGAAGGTGCTGGCCAAGGCGGGTCTGACGCTCGACGAGATCGACCTGGTCGAGATCAACGAGGCGTTCGCCTCCGTGGTGCTGAAGTTCCAGAAGGATCTGAACATCCCGGACGAGAAGCTGAACGTCAACGGTGGCGCGATCGCGATGGGCCACCCGCTGGGCGCGACCGGCGCGATGATCACCGGCACCATGGTCGACGAACTGGAGCGCCGCAACGGCCGCTACGCGCTGGTCACCCTGTGCATCGGCGGCGGCATGGGCGTGGCGACCATCATCGAGCGGGTCTGACCCCAACCGACAGCTGAGATTCACGGCGGCGTGAGCGTCCGGCCCGGAAGCGGCCGCCTCGCAACCACGCAGGGCCGCGAACGCCGCTAATTCACCTAGGAGACACAGAGCTGTGAGCGAAACCAACATGATCGGTTGGGAGCAGGATTCGGACGGCATCGTCGTGCTGACGATGGACGACCCGAACCAGGGCGCCAACACGATGAACGAGCTGTACAAGAAGTCGATGACGGCCACCGTCGATCGACTGGAGGCCGAGAAGGACTCCATCACCGGTGTGGTGCTGACCTCGGCGAAGAAGACCTTCTTCGCCGGCGGCGACCTGAAGAACATGATGAAGGTCGGCCCGGACGACGCCCAGGCGCTGATGGACGAGCTCGCCGAGATCAAGAGCGCCCTGCGTCGCCTGGAGCAGCTGGGCAAGCCGGTCGTGGCCGCCATCAACGGCGCCGCGCTCGGCGGCGGCCTGGAGATCGCGCTGGCCACCCACCACCGCATCGCCGCGGACGTGCCGGGTTCGCAGATCGGTCTGCCGGAGGCCACCCTCGGCCTGCTGCCCGCGGGCGGCGGCATCATCCGCACCGTGCGCATGCTCGGCCTGCAGAACGCCCTGATGCAGGTGCTGCTACAGGGCCAGCGCAACAAGCCGGCCAAGGCCAAGGAGATCGGCCTGATCGACGAGCTCGTCGGTTCGATCGAGGAGCTGGTCCCCGCGGCCAAGGCGTGGATCAAGGCCAACCCCGAAGCCGGTGTGCAGCCCTGGGACAAGAAGGGCTTCAAGATCCCCGGCGGGACCCCGTCCTCCCCGGCCTTCGCGGCGAACCTGCCCGCGTTCCCGGCCAACCTGCGCAAGCAGATCAAGGGCGCGAACATGCCCGCGCCACGCGCCATCATGTCGGCCGCGGTCGAGGGCTCGCAGGTCGACATCGACAACGCGTCGCTGATCGAGTCGCGCTACTTCGTGAACCTGCTCACCGGCCCGGTCGCGAAGAACATGATCCAGGCGTTCTTCTTCGACCTGCAGACCATCAACAACGGTGGTTCGCGGCCGAAGGACGTGCCGAAGAAGGAGATCAAGAAGGTCGGCGTGCTCGGCGCGGGCATGATGGGCGCGGGCATCGCCTACGTCTCCGCGAAGGCCGGCTACGAGGTCGTGCTCAAGGACGTCTCGATCGAGGCGGCCGAGCGCGGCAAGAACTACTCCGAGAAGATCGAGGCCAAGGCGCTCTCGCGGGGCAAGACCACCGAGGAGAAGTCCAAGGCGCTGCTGGACCGGATCAAGCCGACCGCGGACGCGGCCGACTTCGCCGGCGTCGACTTCGTCATCGAGGCCGTCTTCGAGAACACCGAGCTCAAGCACAAGGTGTTCCAGGAGATCGAGGACATCGTCACTCCCGACGCGCTGCTGGGCTCGAACACCTCCACCCTGCCGATCACCGGTCTGGCGACCGGCGTGAAGCGCCAGGAGGACTTCATCGGCATCCACTTCTTCTCGCCGGTCGACAAGATGCCGCTGGTGGAGATCATCAAGGGTGAGAAGACCTCGGACGAGGCGCTGGCCCGGGTGTTCGACTACACCCTCGCGATCAAGAAGACCCCGATCGTCGTCAACGACAGCCGCGGCTTCTTCACCTCGCGCGTCATCGGCACCTTCGTCAACGAGGCGATCGCCATGCTCAAGGAGGGCATCGAGCCCGCCACCATCGAGCAGGCCGGTCTGCAGGCGGGCTACCCGGCCGCGCCGCTGCAGCTGTCGGACGAGCTGAACATGAAGCTCATGCAGAAGATCGCCAAGGAGACCGAGGAAGCCGCCCAGTCCGGCGACACCACCCTCGGCAGCAAGCGGCACCCGGCGCAGGACGTCATCGACTACATGGTGGCCGAGGGTCGCCCGGGCCGCCTGGAGAAGGCGGGCTTCTACGAGTACGACGAGAACGGCAAGCGCACCGGTCTGTGGCCGGGCCTGCGCGAGCACTTCAAGACCACGGCGGACTTCGGTGTGCCGCTGCAGGATCTGATCGACCGCATGCTGTTCGCGGAGGCGATCGAGACCCAGAAGTGCTTCGACGAGGGCGTGCTCACCTCCACCGCCGACGCCAACATCGGCTCGATCTTCGGCATCGGCTTCCCGGCCTGGACCGGTGGTGTGCACCAGTTCATCGTCGGTTACCCGGGTGGCCAGGAGGCCTTCGTGGAACGCGCCGACTACCTCGCCAAGAACTACGGCGAGCGCTTCGAGGTCCCGGCCTCGCTGCGCAAGTAGTCTCGCGCTGTAGCGCGACAACGAAGCCCGCCACCGCTTTTCGCGGTGGCGGGCTTCCGTCGTTCTCCGGGCCGTCACCTTGGCGTCCGTTCGGACGGATAGGTTGACAGTCGTGCGCAGACGCAGTCGTCATGTCCTGATCACCAGTTTGGCCCTCGCGCTCGCCACGGCCCCGGCGGCCGCCGCCGATCCCGTGGCGGCGCCGTCGGTGCGCTTGCTGGGTGAGCAAGTGATCGCATCGGGCCTGGACTTCCAGGGCACCACCGTGGGCGGACTCTCCGGGATCGATTACTCGGCACGAACTGATGAATTCGTGCTGATCAGCGACGATCGGTCGAGCAAGGGCCCCGCGCGCTACTACACCGCGCGCATGGCGGTCGGCGAGCGCGGAGTCGGACCGGTCACGTTCACCGGCACCCGGCCGCTGCTGACCGCTACGGGTGCCCCCTACGCTGCTATGTCGGTGGATCCGGAGGAGATCCGGGTCGACCCGTGGACCGGCGACTACTACTGGACGCAAGAAGGCGAGCGGGACGGCGCTGCGCTCGCGGACCCCTCGGTGCGGGTCACGCACCCGGACGGCTCGTACGCCGGTGAGCTGCCGATCCCGGAGAACGAGCGAACCCGCCCCGGCTCGGGCCCACGGCAGAACCAAGCGCTGGAGGCGGCGAGCTTCCTCGCCGCGGGCGCGCTGTTCGTGACCGCCACGGAAGGACCGCTGCTCCCGGACGGGCCTGCGGCGACCACGACCAGTGGCGCGCTCGCGCGGATCACCGTCCAGGCCCGATCCGGCTCCCTGCTCGCCCAGTACGCCTATCCGATGGAGCCGGTCTTCGCCGAGTCCCGCCCCGAGCCCGGCCGCGGTGGGAACGGTATCGCTTCCCTCCTCGCCGCCGATCCGCTCGATCCCACGAAAGTGCTTGTGCTGGAACGGTCCTTTTCCCCGGGGACGGCCAACAAGATCCGCGTCTACGAAGCCGATCTGAGCGCCGCGTCCAACATCCTCGACGCTCCGATCGGCGCCGCGCGGCCGGTGGCGAAACGTCTGCTGATCGACCTCGACGACTTCGGGCTCTCCGCCATCGACAACGTCGAGGGCATGACCTGGGGTCCCCGGCTGCCTTCCGGTGAACGAACCCTGGTTCTGGTCAGCGACGACAATTTCGACAGCCGCCAGGTCACCCAGGTCATCACCCTCGCCCTCGCCTAGCGCGACGGGCGGGTCTGCGGCGGACACCGCGGTCGAACAGTCACCTCGCGCTGCCCGGTTGATCAACTGCCGGAACCGCCCCTGAAATGCTGAGACGAATTGTCTCGATGAGCCGGGTGGGCGGAGTTCACGATGGGGTACCCCTGTGCGTGAACCTGGCGCGGCGGTGGTCACGAGCCCGGGCGGCAGCGCTGAGCGGCGCGAAACGCCCGAACCGCCGACACGAAGGTTCCTGTTCGGAAAGATCTCCCGCGTGCTCGCGCACCGCGCTACGTTGGAGTATGCGCAGACATATCGGACACCGCGTCCGGGGTCGGCGCGGAGTTGGTCGCCGATGTCGCCGATTCGATGTGAGTTCGAGGTGATCACATGAATCCACAGACGCGTTCGGGCCGGGTGCGTCCCGAATCTCCGGCGGCCGAATCGCATACGCAGCGCCAGGCGCCCCTCGCCATCGCCGACGAACTCGAGGCGATGGGTCTGTCGGGTGCGGTGGAGATCGGCCGGGGCGGGTTCGGGGTGGTGTATCGCTGCGTCCAGACCGCCTTGGATCGGGTGGTCGCGGTGAAGGTGCTCTCGTCGGAGATCGACCCGGAGAGCCGGGAGCGGTTCCTGCGCGAGGAACAAGCCATGGGCAGGCTGTCCGGTCATCCGAACATCGTCGACATCCTGCAGGTGGACGTGACGGCGACCGGCATGCCTCTCATCGTCATGCCGTACTGCACCCACGGGTCGCTGGAAAAGCTGATCCGCGATCAAGGCCCCTTGACTTGGGCGGACTCGCTGCGCGCCGGGGTGAAGCTGGCGGGGGCGATCGAGAGCGCGCACCGCGCCCACATCCTGCACCGGGACGTGAAACCGGCGAACGTCCTGCTCAGCGGCTACGGCGAGCCGCAGCTGACCGATTTCGGCATCGCCCGCATCCCGGGCGGGTTCCGCACCTCCAGCAGCATGATCACCGGGTCGCCCGCGTTCACCGCACCGGAGGTGCTCAAAGGCGACGAGCCGACCATCCGCTCCGACGTCTACGGGCTCGGTTCGACGTTGTTCGCCTTGCTCACCGGGCACGCCGCCTTCGAGCGGCAAGCGGGTGAACGGGTGGTCGCGCAATTCCTGCGGATCACCACGCAGCCGGTGCCCGACCTGCGCGAACAGGACATTCCGCCGGATGTGGCCACGGTCATCGAACAGGCCATGTCGCCGAGCCCGCGAGATCGCCCGGCCAGCGCCTACGAGTTCGGCGAGATGCTGCGCGCGGTGCAGCGCGGCCACGATCAGTTGCCGGACGAGATGGCGCTGCTGGACACCGAGTCCGAGGCGACGACCTCGACCGCCGTCGGCGAGCCGACCCTCGCGTGGACCGGCTCCCGTCCCGCCGTCACGGCGCGGCGCAGCTGGCCGTTGACGCTGCGGCCCGTCGTCTCGCAGCATTCGTCCACGATGACGCCGCCGCCGACGGCCGTGACCAAATTCCGTCCCCCGACGCCCACTCGGCAGCCGATACCGCGGCCACGGCTGCTGGAGACCCTGCGCGGCGGTGGGCGGCGCAGGCTGGCGGTGATCCACGCTCCTGCGGGATTCGGCAAGAGCACGCTGGCCGCGCAGTGGCGTGCCGAGCTCGCCGAAGGCGACGCCGTAATCGCCTGGCTCGGCGTCGACCGTGACGACGACAACGAGATCTGGTTCCTGGCCCACCTGATCCAGGCGATCCGCCGGGTGCACCCGGACGTCGGCGACGGTCTGGACCAGGTGCTGGAGGAACGGCCCGCCGATGCCGCCGCGTTCGTGATCCCCACCCTCATCGACGAGATCCACGCCGCGGGCAAGACGGTCGTGGTGATCGTCGAGGACTGGCATCGCATCACCGACGCGGGCGCGCATCGCGCGATGGAAGCTCTGCTGGACAACGGTTGCCACCACTTGCGTTTCGTCGTGACCAGCCGGGAGCAGTCCGGCCTGCCGACGAGCCGGATGCGCGTGCACGACGAACTGGTGGAGATCGGCTCGGCCGCGTTGCGCCTGACCGAGGCGGAAACCCGGCAGATCCTGGTGGAGCGCAACGGATTCGATCTCACCCCCGAGCAGGTGACCGAGATCCACACCGCCACCGACGGCTGGCCCGCCGCCATCCAGCTGGTCGGGCTGTCGCTGCGCGGCAACGCCGACCCCGCGCAGCTGATCGCCACGCTGTCGGAGGGCAACCACGGCATCCGCGAATACCTCGCCGAGAACGTGCTGGACACGCTGGAACCGAGGATACTCGAGTTCCTGATGTCGATCGCGGTGACCGAGCGGGTGTGCGGCTCGCTCGCCGCGGCGCTGTCCGGGGAGTCGGACGCCGAACAGTTGCTCGAGCAGGCGGAGCAGCGTGAGCTGTTCCTCCGGCGCATCGAGCACGACCCGGAGTGGTTCCGGATGCAGCCGCTGTTCGCCGAGCACTTGCGGACCCGGCTCGAGCGCGTCCATCCGGGGAAGCTGAAGTCGCTGCACCGCAAGGCTTCGCGCTGGTATGCCGAGCATCAGTTGCTGCGCAAGTCGGTCGACCACGCGCTGGCCGCGACCGATCTGAAGATGGCGTTGGACCTGCTCGAGAGCGGCGGGATGGACCTGATCGACGGTTCCCGGCTGGCCACCCTGCTGGGCAGCGTGTCGAAATTGCCGATGCAGCAGGTGGCCTCGCGCTCGAAGCTGCTGATGGCGGTGGCCAGGGCGAACGTCAACCTGCAGCAGTCCGGCGCGGCGCGCAACGCGCTGGGCAGGCTGTCCAACGTTCTGGCTCGCGGCTCGTCCGGCGACGACGACGTGCGCGTGCAGCGCTGCCAGGCGGCGGTGCTCGCGGCCCTGGACCAGATCGCGCGCGACCGCACCGAGGGCGCGGCGGCCCGAGTCGCCGACTGCCTGCGCCAGCCCGACGACCTACCCGCGTGGACGGTCTCCACCGCGGCGAATCTGACCAGCTTCGTGCGCCTGTGCGAGTTCGACTTCGAGGGCGCCAGGAAGATACAGGAATGGGCGGAGGAATATCACGAGCGCTCCAAGGACCCGCTCGGCTTGGTCTTCGGCCGCTGCGGCCGGGGCGCGGCCGCCTATGAGCAGCTCGACGTCGCCACCGCCACCCGTAGCTTCCAGCAGGCGTGGGAGTCCGCGCGCGAGCGCTCGGGCCCGCGCTCGCACGCGGTGCGGGTGGCCGCCGCACTGCTCGGCGAGATGAACTACCGCCGTGGCGATCTGGATGCCGCCGACCGGTTGCTGGACGAGAGTCACCAGTTGGTCACCCGGATCGGCCCGGTCGACTTCCTGATCTCCACCTTCGTCGTCGGCGCCCGCGTCAAGGCGGTTCGCGGCGACCTGTACACCGCCGCCACCCGGCTGGAGGAGGGCGCGCGCATCGCGGCCGACAACCGGCTGGCCCGGCTGGCCGCGCACATCCGGGCGGAACGGCTGCGCCTCGGCATGCCGACGGAGGCCGCGGATCGCCGGTATACCGATCTGAGCGAATCCACGCCGCTGCAGGCCGGGCATCGGTTGACCGGCGCCGCCCTGCTCACCGCCGAGGCCGAGGAACTCGCCGCGATCCGCGCGCTGCTCGCCGAACGCCGGCTCGGCTCCGACGACCGAGCGGTGCGGCGCGCCCGCGCCCTACACGACCACACCCGGGAAAAGCACCGCCCGCGCGCGCAGCTGGACGCGGCGCTGCTGCTCGCGGAATGCCTGGCCGCGGCAGGCTGGGTCGGCGAGGCGACCAACCTGCTGCTGCCCTCCCTGGCGACCTGCGCCGACCTCGGCTGGACCAGGCCGCTGCTGGACGCGGGTCCCGGCGTGGTCGGCATCCTGCGGGTGCTGCGCGCCGACCTGCCCGCTCCAGCGCAGGTCGGCGACACCGAACTGCCCGCCCGGTTCCTGGACGAACTCCTGGACGGGGCGGGCGGGCAGGTCTTCTGAGGCGATCCGCCTACGGCTGCCACCAGGGGCGCAGCGGCACGGTCCAGGCGCCGTCGGCAGGCAGTTTGACGCCGAGCACCTGGTGCAGCTGAACCACGTTGCGCTGGAAGCCGAGGCGGCACCCCGCCATGTACAGGCCCCACACCTTCGCGGTGCCCTCGCCGACCTCCGCGACGCAGGCGTCCCAGTTGGCGACCAGGTTCTTGCACCATTCGTGCAGGGTCAGGGCGTAGTGCTCGCGCAGGTTCTCCTCGTGCAGCACCTCGAGCCCGATGTTCTGGATCTCGGAGATGATCCGGCCGGAACCGATCAACTCACCGTCCGGGAACACGTAGCGGTCGATGAAATCGCCCGCCTTGGTGGTGCGGGTGTTGTCGGGGCGGGTGATGCAGTGATTCAGGAACAGGCCGCCGTCGCGCAGCTTGCCTTTGATGTAGTCGAAATAGAACGGATAGTTGTGCACCCCGATGTGTTCGGTGAGCCCGATCGAGGACACCGCGTCGAACTCGCCCTCGGGCACGTCGCGATAGTCGGAATGGCGCACCTCGGCCAACTCGGCCAGGCCTTCCTCGGCGATCTTCTTCTGCGCCCAGTCCGCCTGCTCCGCCGAAAGCGTCGCGCCGATCACCTTGACCCCGCGCTTGGCCGCATAGCGCACCATGCCGCCCCATCCGCAGCCGATGTCGAGTAGCCGGTCGCCTTCCTTCAGACCCAGTTTTTCGAACACCAGCCGGTATTTGTTCTCCTGGGCCTGCTCCAGCGACCAGTTCCGGTCGCCGTAAGCCGCGCAGGTGTAGGTCATCGATGGGCCGAGGACGTACTCGTAGAAGGCGTTCGAGACGTCGTAGTGATGATGGATGGCCTCGGCGTCGCGCGTCTTGGAGTGGCGCAGGCCCTCGAAGGCGATGCGCCGCCAGCGCGGCAGGGTCTCCTGCGGCGGCGGGGCGACCGGCTTGAGCCGCTCCCAGCCGAGCGAGCGTGCGATGGTCACCAGTGCCAGCGCGGACGGACGGCGGAACTTCAGCCCGTCCAGCGCCTTCAGGATTTCGTAGGGATCGCCCGGGTGCACGCCGGTGACGGTCATGTCACCGGCGATGTAGGCGCGGGCCATGCCCAGATCGCCGGGGGCGGTCGCGAGATAGTTGATGCCGCGCGGCGTCCGGATGTCCAGCGCGAACTTCGAATCCTCCGGCCCGGTCGCGCTGCCGTCATAGGCCGTCAACCGGATCGGCACTTCGCCCTCGACGAGGGTCTCGAAGATCTCGGCAATGCTGAGCTTGGTTCCGAGGTCCGCGAAGACATCGGAGCGGTCCTTGAATGTCGTCATTTGCGTTGCACCGCCTTCGAATACAAATCCAGCAGGCGCTGGTTCGGGTCGTAGCGTTTCTTGAGTTCGGTGTAGCTGTTTCCGCCGTAGAGCGCCGCGAACTCATCCTTGCCGTAGAAGGAATCCGAGTACAGCGACTTATGACCGTCGAAGTCGGTCACCGTGCGTTCGATGGCGCGGTTGGCCGCGCCTTCTTGCTGCCCGGGAACAGTGGGCACGGCCGACCAGAATCCGACATTGACGTAGGTTCGGTCCGGCTCCAGGGGGTACAGCGGCCAAGGGCGTTCGGCCGGGCGGGCCGCCTCGCCGGTGTCGCGCAAACGTAGCGGGCACAGCCAGATCGGCTCGATGGGGATCTCGCGCAGGAACCATTCCACGAAGTCGGCGGTACGGTCCACCGGCACCTCGATGTCCTGCACGACCCGCTCCCGTGGCGGATTGCCCTTGCGGGCCTCCAGTTTGTCGCCGATGTCGTATTTGTGGTCCAGCGCCACGAGTTTCCAATAGAAACTGCTGCGCCGATAGCGTTTCGGCCAGAATCGGCGGATCTTCGGATTCTGCGCGCCGAACGCGCGGGAGCACCAGAACCAGTCGGTGTCCCAGCGCCACAGGTAGTCGTGGATGGTCAGGCGGTCGCGCTTGGGCTCGCCGCCGTCGTGCTGGATGGACCGGTAGTAGATGTCCATCCCGGTGTAGTCGCTGACCGGGCCCGGCTCGTCGGTCCGGCGGCCCAGTGTCAGATAGCTCTCCGCGGCGGAGAACACCACGCCGTCGAGGTAGTCGACCGGCTCGCCCGCATAGGTGCGATCCTTGACGATCGCGGCGAGGGTCTCCTCCAGCTCCCGCAAATCGCGAAACCGCACGTGTCGCAGAGCGACGTACGGCTGGATCTCCTCCAGCTCGATCTTCAGCCGGACGGTGTAGCCCAGCGTGCCGTAGGAGTTCGGGAAACCCCGGAACAGGTCGGCGTACTCGTTGTCCGGCGTCACGGTGAGTATCTCGCCCGCGCCGGTCAGCACGTCCATCTCCAGCACGGACTCGTGCGGCAGGCCGTTGCGGAACGAGGTGGACTCGATGCCGAGACCGGTGACCGCGCCGCCCAGCGTGATCGTCTTGAGCTGCGGAACGACCAGCGGCGCCAGCCCGTACGGGAGGGTGGCGGCCACCAGCTCCTCGTAGGTGGTCATCCCGGCGACGTCGGCCGTCTTGGCGACCGGGTCGACCGCGATGACCCGGGTCAGTCCGGAGACGTCGAGGCCGGGCGCGGTGCTCGCGGCCCTGGCGCGGAAAAGATTCGAGGTTTTCTTCGCCAAGCGGACATTGGCGTGCTCGGGTATGGCGCGGTAACTCGCCAATAGGCGGTCCACGCCCGCTCGATGCGCGGCAAATCCTGATTCGCGTGCGGCCGGTGCGTGTCCGGCCTTCCCCAACAGACTCACTGCCACCCCTCGACGCTAGTACGGACGATACGGCGCGGCCACCGCGAGGGCGCGCTGGTGGAGAAATGTCACGCATATGTTGCGAAATGGAATACCGAATTGTCTGGAGTAGTTCGCCACACGCCCGTGCCCTCCGCGCTTTCCCGCGGCGCGGACAGGGCAGGATGGAGATCCGTCGAGACACCGCATCCGGACAAGGAGCACATAGTGGGACAGGTCAGCGCCAGCAGTTCGATCGACGTGACGGCGGATCCGCAGCGCACGCTGCAGGCCATCGCCGACTACGACACCGTGCGCCCGCGCATTCTCACCTCGCATTACCGCGACTACAAGGTGGTCGAAGGGGGCAAGGGCGCGGGCACCGTCGCGGAGTGGACGTTGCAGGCGACCGAGAAGCGCTCGCGTAACGTGCACGCGGTCGTTTCGGTATCGGATTCCATTGTCACCGAGCGCGACTCGAATTCGACGCTGGTGAACACCTGGACCGTCACCCCGGAGGGCGCGGGCGCGCGGGTCACGCTGCGCACCACCTGGAAGGGCGCGGGCGGGGTCAAGGGCATCTTCGAGGGCATCTTCGCGCCGCTGGGCCTGAAGAAGATCCAGGCGGAGATGCTCGCGAACCTGCAGCGCGAGCTGGCCTGATCGGGCGACCGCGGCGACGGCCCGAGCCGTCGCCGCGGTCGAGTTCCGGTGCGCGGCCTACTCGGCCGCGATGTCGAAGAGGTTGCCTTCCGGGTCGGCCAGCGTCGTCCAGCGCGTGCCCCATTCGTCGAAGTCGCCGACGTGCTTCGCACCGAGATCGATCGCGCGTCCGACCTGCTCGTCGCGGTCGGACGCGTGCAGGTCCAAGTGGATGACGTTCTTGCCCGGGTTCTTGTCGTGCACCCGGATGAACATCAGCACCGGCGCGGCGCCCGCGTCACGGCCGACGGTGGCGAACTCCCGGCTCGGCTCGGGGTCGACCGGCGTCTCCAGCAGCCGCGACCAGAAATCGGCGAGAGCGCTCGCATTCTCGCAATCAATGGTGACGTGGGCGATCGAGAGCGTCATGGATATTCTCCTTGTTCACGGGGGGTGTTCACGGCTGGGCGATAGGCCAGCACACTTCGGTCCGGTAGGCGGCGGGATCGTCGGACTCGTCCGGACCCAGCAGGTACAGCTCGCGGATCGGCTCCGGCAGCGCGATGTCGTGTTCGGCGACATGACTGCCCAGTGCGCCGTAGGTGCGGTCGAAATCGTCGAACGGGCCGTCGTGCACGGTGACGGCGAACCGGCGCGCGGGCAGTTCGACGACGGAAAGCTCTGCGGGCAAAACGATGCCGGCGTCGGCGACCGGAACGAACGCGACCACCTCGCCCTGGTCCTCTTCGAAGAAGTCGGTGCCGTAGGTGGCGCCGCCGACACCCGCGGGCGCGACGCCCGCCGCGCCGAGGGCCTCGTACAGCATCCGGAACGCCGTCCCGCACCACTCGCCGATGTGCTCGCGCGCCACCACCGCCCGCAGCGCCGCGGCCGGGAACGCCGCGACCACGCGGTACTCCACGGTGATCGGGGCCGAGGGCGTCAGCAGTGAACGCAACGACGCCACGACCGCGCGGGTGCGGATCAGCTCCGCCTCCATGCGCTCCAGATGCGCGCGCAGCGCGGCGTCGCGGGCGCCGTCGTCCGGCGCGGTCAGCACGGCGCGGATCTCCTGGACCGGCATGTCCAGTTCGCGCAGCCGCCGGATCAATTGGGCCTGCGCCACCTGCGCCGTCGAGTACCGCCGATAGCCGGAATTCGCGTCGATGTCGACCGGAGCGAGCAGGTCGATCTCGTGGTAGTAGCGCAGCGTCTTCACGCTGAGATGGCTCAGCCTGGAGAACTCCCCGATGGGGACGATCGCTGTCATGGCACCAGCCAACACCCTCCAGCGACGGGAGGGTCAACGACCGCCGGGTTCAGCCGAGAGCGAAGGTCAGCAGCAGGGTGGTCTGGAACGCGCCGCGCCACCAGGAGTAGCCGAACCAGACACCCGGGGTGACCTCGCGGATCTCGTCGTAGACCGGCGGCGTCGGGGAGGGGGTGTAGTCGAGTGCCCAGGCCGGCTGTCCGTCGGTCAGCGCGGGCGCCGCGTAGACGTCGGCGCGCCAGCCCTCGATACCCGCGCCGGTGAGACGGTTCATCAGGTAGCCGCCGTCGGGGCCGGTGTAGAAGGTCTTGCCGATCCACAGCGGGGGCGCGATGGTCTGCATGACCGGCGGGCGCGTCACCCAGCCCGCTTTCACGCCGGTCGGAACGGCGCCCAGCGGCGCGTCGCGGAAGATGGCGTCCTGCTGTTCGGCCGAGCAGCGGAATCGCAGCGAATCGATGGTCGCGGCCTTGTCACCCGGATAGAGGACGCAGCCGCTGCCGTAATCGGCGAAGGCCGGCGTGGGCTCGACATCGATGACCTCTTGCGCATCGATCACTTCCGGCGAGTCGATGATCTCCGTGTCCGCGGACACCGGACCGGCGCCGAGAAGAATGCCCGGGACGCCGAGCGCGAGCACCAGCGTGCTCAGGAAACGTGCACGAACTGCGATCATCATTGTCTCCAGATTTGCACACCGGTCTTCGAACCGGTGTCGATGGTAAGGGGCGCATGCCCGATCTCCACCGGAACTACCCAACCTGTTATCAGCCATGCGCCGTGGGCGCCGGAGCGTCGGGCCGCGCCGGAAGCCCGGTGCGGCAGGACTAGGCTGGCCGATGACACCTTCTCCAGAGAGGATCCTCCCGTGCAGCCAGGTGGTCAGTTCGACATGCAACAGTTGCTCGCCCAGGCGCAGCAGATGCAGCAGGCGGTGATGGAAGCCCAGGCCGATATCGCGGCGACCGAAGTGGACGGCGCGGCGGGTGGCGGGCTGGTCAAGGTCACCATCAAGGCCAGCGGCGAGGTGGTCTCGCTGACCATCGACCCGAAGGCCGTCGACCCCGACGACGTCGAGACCCTGCAGGATCTGGTGATCGGCGCGGTCAACGACGCGATGGCCAACGCCCAGCGCATCGCCGCGGAACGGCTCGGACCGCTGTCCGGTGGCCTCGGCGGCGGTTCGCTGCCAGGTTTCTGAGCCGAGGCAGCAGTTGTACGAGGGGCCGGTCCAGGATCTGATCGATGAGCTGGGCAAGCTGCCCGGCGTCGGTCCGAAGAGCGCGCAGCGCATCGCCTTCCACCTGCTCCAGGTGGAGCCGCCGGAGATCGATCGGTTGCAGGCCGCGCTGCAGAAGGTTCGCGACGGTGTGCAGTTCTGCGTCACCTGCGGGACGGTCTCCGACGGTGAGATGTGCCGGATCTGCGCCGACCCGCGCCGGGACCGGAGCATGATCTGCGTCGTCGAGGAGCCGAAGGACGTGCAGGCCATCGAGCGCACCAGGGAGTTCCGCGGTCGCTATCACGTGCTCGGCGGCGCGCTCGATCCGCTCAGCGGCATCGGCCCCGACCAGCTGCGGATCCGGGAATTGCTGGCGCGCATCGGAAACCAGGAGGACGGCGTCGACGTCAGCGAGGTGATCATCGCGACCGACCCGAACACCGAAGGCGAAGCCACCGCCACCTACCTGGTCCGGATGCTGCGCGACTTCCCCGGCCTGAGCGTGACCAGACTGGCTTCGGGCTTGCCGATGGGCGGTGACCTCGAGTTCGCCGACGAGCTGACCCTCGGCCGCGCGCTGTCCGGACGGCGCGCGCTCTAGCCTCGGGAAACCCCTCCCCGCGAACGGGATCGCGCCGCGCCGGACCTGGGTTACCGTGTCGGGGATGAGCATCGAATTCGCGCTGACGACGCTCGTCATCGTCGCGACCCCCGGCACCGGTGTGCTGTTCACGCTGGCCGCCGGGCTGTCTCGCGGCGCGCGGGCCGCGGTGACCGCCGCTTTCGGCTGTACGCTCGGCACCGTCCCGCACCTCGTGGCGGCGATCACTGGTCTGGCCGCGCTGCTCGATGCGAGCGCGGTCGCGTTCCAGACGCTGAAGTATCTCGGCGTCGCCTACCTGGTGTATATGGCCTGGAGTACTTTCCGAGACAAGGGTGCGCTCGCGGTGCCCGAGCAGACCGGGCATACCGCGCCCTCGGTGCGGAAGGTGATCGCCTCGGCGGTACTGCTGAACCTCCTCAATCCCAAGCTGACCATCTTCTTCTTCGCGTTCCTACCGCAGTTCGTGCCCAGTGGCGCGCCGGACGCGCTGGCGCGCATGCTCGAACTGAGCGGCATCTTCATGCTGGCGACGTTCGTGGTGTTCGCGGTCTACGGCGTCTGTGCGGCCGCCGTCCGCAACCAGGTCGTCTCCCGGCCCGCCGTCGTCACCTGGACGCGCCGGGTTTTCGGCGCCTCGTTCCTCGCGCTGGCGGGCCGGTTGGCCGTGCAGAACCAGTGACCGGGAATCAGAGGTCGACGCGGGACCAGGGGAGGCCGGGGAAACGGGTGCGGTCGTCGTTGGCCCAGTCCCAGATGAGCGCGGCCACCGTGGCGGCGTCGGGAACGGCGGTGCCGAAGTGCTCGGCGGGGGAGCCGTCCCGATATTCGAGCGTGTAACCGCCGGAGTTCTCCCGGTAGGTCTGGATATAGAACTGCTCACCGCGCTCGACGACCAGGTACGGGTTGGGCGTGCTCAACTCCGGAATCCATTGATGGATGAGCGCTTCGGTCAGGTAGGGGAACTCGCCCGCGCCGCCGTGCGTGACGGTGGCCCGCACGTGCCCGGCCGGATCGATCAACCAGGCCAGCTGCGGATCGTAGACGGCGTAGTTCAGCGGCGTCGCGAGTTCGAACAGCAGGTGGCGCACGAAGCCGATCGCGTCGTAGGGGCACGATACGTACAGCGCCGCGCCGGTGGCGGCGCCGCCCACCGGCACGGTGCTGAGAAAGTTGTCCTCTTCGGGCAACTCCGCGTTGCGTCTGTTCAGTTCGGCCGCGATCGCGGCTACCGTCTCCGACTCGGGGACGCCCTGCTGGGTGCTCAGGTAGGCGTCGACCTCCGCGATCGACGACGCGACACCGGACGGCAGCAACACGTGGTCATAGCTCACCGGGCCAGGGTACGGAACCGTTCAGGCGCGTCGGCGGACCGTGTCGTCGTCGGTGCACCGGCAGCCGCCCGCGAGATCC
The DNA here is from genome assembly GCF_000308415.1 of Nocardia asiatica NBRC 100129. Taxonomy (GTDB): domain Bacteria; phylum Actinomycetota; class Actinomycetes; order Mycobacteriales; family Mycobacteriaceae; genus Nocardia; species Nocardia asiatica. Next base: position 15,691 of record NZ_BAFS01000012.1, read on the forward strand.
CGGCAATCGAGGACGAAAGCGTGCCGGGCATGGGCGAGATCGAGGCAGTGCTCGTCGGTGCATTCGGCCATCCGGCTCGCGTGCACGATCAGCGTTCCGTGGCAGTGGTCGAATGCCGATTCGCAGGATGAACAAACTGGTGTACGCATATGACCTCCTGGAGAGATCGTTGTCGTCATTCGGTGATACCACCGCCGCGGCGGGTGCGGTGGGATCCCGGCCCGTGTGTCGCCTGTTTTCGGCGCTTTGGCAATCTCACAGCAATCAGTGGTCGCTGCTGCGGAGACACTGCCGGATCGACCGAATTGAGCCCGGCTACGTGCGAAAATGTCCGCACAGCCCACCGCTGGATGCGTCGGGCGCGAGCGATCGCCATGGCTTGGGAAATCCTCGGCGATCGGTGGGCACGGATGCGGCGGAAGTGAGGTCGGCCGGTGACGTTGCGCGACGAGCCGCGGGAGACCGCGACCGGAACGACCGTGCGCGAGCACTTCACGCGGTACCGCGCGGAGGGCGCCGAGACCGCCGCGTATGACGAATGCGGTAAGCCGGTTCCGGGTTACCACGACGAACTGGTCGACGCCGACGGCAACGTGCGCCGGGTCTGGTCGGAGCTGTCCGCCGACTTCGCCGAACTCGGCGCGAACGGCCTCGGCAAGCTGGACAGCCGGGTGCGCAGGCTGATCGACGACGACGGCATCAGCTATCTCGAGGCGGGCGCGTCGGCCGACGCCGCCGCGCCGTCGCCGTGGCGTCTCGATCCGATTCCCCTGCTGGTGGCCGCCGACGATTGGATCCGGCTGGAAGCGGGGCTGGAACAGCGCTCCCGCGTGCTCGACGAGCTGCTCACCGATGTCTACGGCCCACGCAGGACGGTCGGCTCGGGGTTGCTCGCACCGGAGGCGGTGTTCGGCCATCGCGGCTACGTCCGGGCCGCCCACGGCATCACCGTGCCGGGGCGGCATCAGCTCTTCCTGCACGCCTGCGACCTCAGCCGCTGGAGCGACGGGCGGTTCCGGGTGCTCGCGGACTGGGCGCAGGCGCCGTCCGGGGCCGGATACGCGCTGGCGGATCGCCGGGTGGTGTCGACCGCGATCCCGGAGTCGTTCGAGCACGCCAATCCTCGCCCGCTGACGCCCTTCGCCAGGGCCATGCGCTCGATGCTGATCGAATCGGCGCAGGCCGACGACGACGAGCCGGTGGTCGTGGTGCTCAGCCCCGGCGTGCACTCCGAGACGGCTTTCGATCAGGCGTATCTCGCCTCCGTTCTGGGTTTTCCCCTGGTGGAGAGCGCGGACCTGGTGGTGCGGGACGGTGCGCTGTGGATGCGGTCGCTCGGCACGCTGAAACGGGTGGACGTGGTGCTGCGCCGGGTGGACGCGGAGTTCTCCGATCCGCTGGACCTGCGGCCGGATTCGCGGCTGGGCGTGGTCGGACTGGTCGAGGTGCTGCGGCGCGGGGCGGTGACGGTGGTGAACACGCTCGGCAGCGGATTGCTGGAGAATCCCGCGCTTGCGGGTTTCCTGCCAGGTCTTTCGCGTGCGCTGCTCGGCGAGGACCTGCTGCTGGAGAGTGCGCCGTCGTATTGGGGCGGGCACGACTCGGAGCGAGACCATCTCATAGCGCATCTGGACGAGCTGGTACTCCGCTCGGCGGTCGACGGGGCCACGCTGTTCGGCCCCGAGCTGAGCCAGGCGCAGCGCGACGAGCTGAAGGCCAGGATCGGGGCGCACGGATGGCAGTGGGTCGGCCAGCAACCGGCGCAGTTCTCCGTCGCGCCCGCCGTTCGTGATCACGACGGGCTCGCCGCCGCTCCGGTCGGCATGCGGTTGTTCTCGCTGGCCCATCGCCGCGGCTACACCGTGATGTCCGGTGGGCTCGGCCAGCTGCGGCAGCGCACGACCGAACGCGCCGCGATCAAGGTTGCCGCCAAGGACATCTGGGTGCGGGCAGCGCCGCAGGCCGCTGCCGCGACCAGCACCGAGCCGCCGCGCGTGGAACGGCGCACCGCCCCGATCGTGGCAGCCGTCAGCTCCCCGCGCGTGCTCAACGACCTGTTCTGGATGGGCCGCTACGGCGAGCGCGCCGAGGACACGGCTCGCCTGCTGATCGCCACCCACGAGTGCTACCAGGAGTTCCGCTATCGCCCTTGGCTGGAGGGCGCGCAGGCGTTGCCGGTCCTCATGGCGGCGCTCGGCCGGACCACCGCCACCGCCGCGCCTTCCGAGGGACCGGCCGGTCCCCAGGCGCACGCCTTCGCGCCGCAACAGAGTTCGTCCGATCGCGGCCTGCCTGCGCCCTCGGCCGACGCGCAGGTCGCGCAGTACGGCGACGATCGAGCGCACTCGGCGGCCGGGTCGTTCGGATACGCGGACCGCGAGCCGGGGGCCGTTCCGGCGCTACCGGGCGCCGACGGCTCAGCGGAAGAGACGGCACAGCCGTCGTCTGCCGCCGGGAGTTCCGCCGCGCAGCCGCCCGAAGCGAGAGGACGGCGGGAGAGCGATCGAGAGCAGTCCGAGTATCGTTCCGGCGCGGCCAGAGCCGAAGCCGTGGCCGGCGCCGGCGCGGGACCACCCCCTATGGCTGGTGTGGAGGCCGTCGCCGAACGAGCGGGTAGCGACGCGCCGACCGGTGCGTCCCGCGAAGGACACGACTATCTCGTCGCTCTGACGATCGACCGTGACCTGCCCGGATCGCTGGCCTTCGCGATCGATCGGTACGGCAATGCCGCGCGGGCCGTGCGCGACCAGCTGTCCACGGACACCTGGATGATCCTCGGCGCCGTGGACCGGGCGCTGGCCGGCTATCCGGGTGCGGTGGACGATCACGAGGCGGAGTTGTCGGACGTGCACTCACGGACCCTGGCCGGACTGCTCGCACTGTCCGGGATCGACGGGGAATCGCTGATCCGCGACACCGGGTGGTACGTCAGGGACATCGGCAAGCGGATCGAGCGCGGGCTGGCCCTGACCGCGTTGCTGTCGGCCGCGCTGACCCAGCAGTACCCGGAGGACACCGAGCGGGCAGTCACCGATCGGGTGCTGCGCGCCACCGAGTCCTCGGTGAGTTACCGTCGGCGGCACCGGGATTCGGTGCGGATCTCGAACGTCGCCGAACTCCTGCTGTTCGACACCGCCAATCCGCGATCGCTGGCCTATCAGCTGGATCGGCTGCACGCCGATTTCCACGCGCTGCCCGGCTCCTCCGGCTCGTCGCGTCCACAGCGGCTGCTCGCGGACGCGCGACGCATGCTGCGCCGCCTCGACCCCGACGACCTGGAGTTCACCGACGCGGAAGACCGGCGCACCGAACTGGCCGACTTGCTGGAGGGTGTGCACTTGCGTCTGCGCAAGGTCTCCGAATCCTTCGAGACCACGACGCTGTCGCTCCCGGTCGGCATGCAGCCGCTGTGGGGCAGCGCGCGGGTGGTCGAATGAGCGCCCCGGACAGCCCGGCCCGGCGCTACCGGGTGGAGCATCGCACCAAGTACGCCTACTCCGGAGAAGTCACCAGTTCGTACGGGCGCGCGTACCTGACACCGCGCGAATTTTCGGGTCAACGACTGCTCGCCCACGAGATCCGCATCGACCCCGCGCCGTCGGACCGGTCGGTCGGCGCGGACGTCTACGGCAACATCACCTCCTACTTCCACGTCACCACCGAGCATCGCGCTCTGACGGTCGTCGGTGAATCGCTGGTCGAGGTCGACGCCCCCATCCGTGATCCGGCCGCCGAACCATGGGAGAAAGCGCGCCCGACCGGGGCGAACGGGCCGTTCGCGGTCGAGTTCGCACTCGACATGCACCCGGCGGAGATCACTCCGGAACTGGTCGCGTACACGGCCGAATCCTTCCCGCCGGGCCGGCCGCTGCTCGACGCGGTGGCCGAACTCGACACCCGCATCTACACCGACTTCGCCTATCGGTCCGGCGCCACGACGGTGTCCACCCGGGTGGCCGACGTGTTCGCGGCCAGGGCCGGCGTCTGTCAGGACTTCGCGCGTCTCGCCGTCGCCTGCCTGCGATCGCAGGGCCTCGCCGCCCGGTACGTGTCCGGCTATCTGGCCACCGATCCGCCGCCGGGCAAGGAACGGATGGTCGGCGCCGATGCCACGCACGCCTGGGCGGCTGTGTGGACGCCCGCCGTGCCAGGTCACGACCGCGCGGGCCACTGGATCGACCTCGACCCCACCAACGACCAGTTCGGCGACGAGCGATACATCACCGCCGCATGGGGCCGCGACTACGCCGACGTCCCCCCGCTGCGCGGCATCATCTACACCGACGCGAAAGACAGCGCCATCACCGTCTCCGTCGACGTCACCCAGGTCGACGCCTGATCCGCAGCAGTCCAGAGCGTGCCGAACACGGCAGCGGTCCTCGGATCGTGCCGGACGCGACTCTGCGCAGCGGCCGAAAAAGCGCAGGCCCGTGCGCCGCTTCGGCCGTCGCTTCGCAAGCGGCCGCCAGGTGCCCGGAGCGAGCGGGGGTGCGGCGGTTGACGAACGTGTGTGGGACCGCTGCCGCGTGTTCGCCCGGCGCGTACTCGGCGGGTGTTCCGCTCCGGCGATACGGTGGTTGACGAACGCGTATGGCACCGCGGCCGCGTGCTCGCCCGGCGCGTGCTCGGCGGCTCAGGCGCGCAGACGTTCCCGGCGCAGCTGGTCGACCTCGGGCAGCTCGAGGGGGGCCAGTTCGGTGACGCCGAGGGCGCGCTTCAGCAGCAGGTCGGCGAGTTCGGGGTTGCGCGCCAGCGCCGGACCGTGCATGTAGGTGCCGATCACCGAACCCTGGACGACGCCTTCGAGTCCGTCGCCGACGCCGTTGCCGACGCCACGGGTGACGCGGGCCAGGCCGTGCGCCGCACCGCCGAGTTTGGTTCCGCCCCGGTGGTTCTCGAAGCCGGTGAGCGCCGCGGTGAGCCCGTCGAGCAGCGGTGCGGTGGTCACCTCGCCGATGGCGCGCTTGTGCTGCGGCGACGTGGTGACGTCGATCATTCCCACACCGTCCACCCGCTCGCCCGCCGAAGTCTCGTACCACTGGCCGAGCACCTGGATGGCCGCGCAGATCGCCAGCACCGGAGCGCCTTTCGCGGCGGCGCGCTGCAAGCCGGGGTAACGCTGCAGATGGCGGGTGGCAAGCCGCTGGGCGGAGTCCTCCGCGCCACCGAGGGTGTAGATGTC
>NZ_BAFS01000011.1 GCF_000308415.1 Nocardia asiatica NBRC 100129
CGGCGACGAGGCTGCCGAACACCAGGACCAGCACGATCATCGACAGCGGCACCGCGACGCCCTCGGCCAGCGCGAGGTCGCGGGTGGTCTGCTCGGTGACGTCGTGGTAGATCGCCGCGATGCCGCCCTGCCGGACGGTGATGCCGTCGGAGGCGCCCGCGAGCTGCCGTTCCAGTTCCCCCGCGGTCTGCTGGACCTGCGTCTCGTCGCCGTCGATATAGGCGACCACCAGGGCGCTCTTACCGTCGGAGCTGCGCAATGCGTTGGCCAACGGCTGCGGCGTGGTCCAGTAGGACTGGACGCCCTGGACGTCCCCGCGCGCCTTCAGCGCATCGGCCAGCCCGATGCCCGCCGCTTCGGTGGCCGGGTCGTCCGCCCCCGCGTCCGAGTCGACCAGCAGGACGAAATTGGGCGCGGCGCCGGCGAAGTTGTCCGCGATCAGCTGGGTGACCCGGGCGGATTCCGCGTCGTCGGAGGTGAACCCGCCGGACTTCAGGTGTGCGGGCGCGGTGGCGCCGAAAATGCCGCACAGCAGAGCGATGACGAACGCCGCGGCCAGCACGGCGCGCGGAGATCGGGTGGTGAATCGGGCAATCCGGGTCAGCATCGCGGCTCCGCTCGTTAGGCTAACAGCGTTAGAGTAACGCCGTTAACCTATGGTGTCGACCCGCGCGATGCGTTGCCCGAGATCAGCCGCGGGACTTGCGGATGGCCCGCAACCCCCTGCGCCCGGGCACGGGGAGGTCGTCACGCATCTCCACCCACTCCGCGGTGGTCAGCCAGAGCTGCTGGGCGCGGGCATCGGCGGTGTTGTGGAAGATCCGGCGGCCCCGATCGTCGCGTAATTCTTGCGCGACCACCGACCAGCGTGGCGCGCGACCGTGCTCGTCCAGGTAGTCCGCGAGATATGTCGCGATCGCGGTGCCGATGGTATTCACCGGGCGCAGCGAGACCCGGTTCCCGTACTGGGCGGCGTAGAAACGCCGTGCGGCGCAGAGGGATCGGGGGTTGGCGTTCGAGGCGATCCACCCGGCGCGCTGGGCCCGCTCGATCAGCCAAAGGTGTTTGACCGCCGACGGCGCGATATTGCCGACGCGGCTGCGGATCAGCGTCATGATCTGCTCGCTGCACAGCACGTCGCGGCGGGTGGGTCCGTAGCCGTGCGCGGTCCAGTGCGCGTCGGCCAGTTTCGCGAGCGCGCGACCGAAGTCGTCGATGCTGCGCTGCGCGCGCCTGCCGAGACGTTCGATGCGCTCGGCCTCGCGGCGCATCTCGTTCTGGGCGGTCAGGGTGCGGATCGCGGCCATGGTGGGCACCTGGCCGCGTTCGAGCAGTTCGAGGATGGCGGCGGCGGTGGCCGGATCGGCGGCCGCGGTCACCGGCAGCGAATCGCGTTTGATCGCGAATTCCTGCGGACTGATGGCGCGGCTCAGAAGGGCGACGGCGGAGCGGTCGCCTGCGAAATCGGTGCTGGACAGCCAGGCGGCGGCGATGTCGTCACACGACACGGTGGACGGTCCTCCGGTGGAAGTGGGAATTTGCGCTGGTCACCTGTGGGCCGAGCTCTGTTGGTTGTGCCCCGGTCGGGATGAGGGACCGGCCGGGGTCACCAACCTGATGAAGGTTTGGCTACCGAAGTTGCCGAATGCCACGTTAGCCAGCGGATTGCATCGGTGTCACCCTTGGTGACGGTTTCGTTATATCCAAAAAGTCGAGGTAAATCGGGGTGTGAGTTCATATTTTCCGGACCGGGAGGGGTGTGGTGGCGGCGAAGTCCGGAATTCGCTCGCGTGGAATAAGCGATAGCTCAAAAGTTGCCTCCGTGAATATCCTGGCGGGTGGCCGAAGAAGGTATCGCGCATGTTGTGACTTAGATCACATCTATGGGCGCCGGGTGGGCCCGGACCGGCGCGCCAGGCGGGAATGTCCTTTGTCGGTAGTCGCCGGTAACCTCTGGCCGTGGCTCTGTACCGGAAGTACCGACCGGCAACGTTCGCTGAGGTGGTGGGTCAGGAGCACGTCACCGACCCGCTGAGTACCGCGCTCGACACGGGGCGGATCAGTCATGCCTATCTGTTCTCCGGTCCGCGCGGCTGCGGCAAAACATCCTCCGCGCGCATCCTCGCCAGGTCGCTGAACTGCGCGGAGGGGCCTACTTCGACGCCGTGCGGCAAGTGCCCGTCCTGTGTGGCGCTCGGCCCCGGCGGTCCGGGCAACCTGGACGTCATCGAACTCGACGCCGCGAGCCACGGCGGCGTCGACGACACCAGGGAATTGCGCGACCGCGCCTTCTACGCACCCGCCGAGTCCAGGTACCGGGTGTTCATCGTGGACGAGGCGCACATGGTGACCACGGCGGGATTCAACGCGCTGCTCAAGATCGTCGAGGAGCCGCCGGCGCATCTGATCTTCATCTTTGCCACCACCGAGCCGGACAAGGTGCTGCCCACGATTCGCTCGCGCACGCACCACTACCCGTTCCGCCTGCTGCCGCCGGCCACGATGCGCGGCCTGCTCGGCCGGATCTGCGAGCAGGAACACGTGCCCGTCGAAGAGGCGGTGTACCCCTTGGTGATTCGCGCGGGTGGCGGTTCGCCGCGCGACAGCCTGAGCGTGCTCGACCAGTTGCTGGCCGGCGCGGGTCCCGAAGGCGTCACCTACGCCCGCGCGGTCTCGCTGCTCGGTGTCACCGACGTGGCGCTGATCGATGACGCGGTCGAGGCGCTGGCCGCCGACGACGGAGCCGTCTTGTTCGGCACCGTCGACCGGGTGATGGAGGCGGGCCACGACCCGCGCCGTTTCGCCGTCGACCTGCTCGATCGCTTCCGCGACCTGATCCTGCTGCGCGCGGTGCCCGACGCCGCCGAACGCGGTCTGGTCACCGGCCCCGGCGACGTGCTCGACCGGATGCGCGATCAGGCCGCGCGCCTGGGTTCGGCCACCCTCACCCGCTACGCCGAGCTGCTGCACGACGGCCTCGGGGAGATGCGCGGCGCGACGGCGCCGCGACTGCTGCTCGAAGTCGTCTGCGCGCGCATGCTGCTGCCGTCGGTGTCCGACGCGGAATCCGCCACGCTGCAACGATTGGAACGGTTGGAGCGCGGGCTGGCGGGCGGCTCGTTCGCCGCCGCCCCCGCCGCGTCCCCGGCCGACTCTCCTGCCCAACCGCCTGCTGCGGTCGGGTCCCCGGCGGACCCGCCTCGCCGCCGTGGAGCCGAAGCTCTGGCCGCGATTCGTCGCGAGAACCGTGGGGCCGCTGAAACACCGGCGCAGGCCGGACGTGCGGAGCGGCCGGTGCGTGCCGAAGGTTCTTTCGCGGGGGTCGGTGCGGCTGATGGCCCCGCGCCGGTCGGCGGCGAACCGGGGGCAAGTCCGGCCTCCGGTGGTGTGGTTTCCATCGCTGCGCCGGGTGCGGGCGCTCCGGCCGACAGTGGGCAGTCCCCAGGCGGGCGTCGGGCGACGACTGCCGATAGCGCCTCGTCCGCGGACCCCGTTGCTCCGGGCGTAGGTGCGGAGGGCGGCGGCGCGGACCGTATCGCGCCGGTCGCCGAGCCGGATTCCGCTGCCACGCGCAGCGGGTCGGCAACGATGGCATCGTCGGCAGGGGCGAGCGCGTCCGACGAGGCGAGCGCTGCGCGGAGTGGAACAACCGACGCAGCCGCTGGGGCCGGGGCGCGTGACGACACCGTGGTGCGGAGTGCGAGCGAAGGAGCGGGGCAACACCCTGCCCGACCCGACGCACCACAGCGGATCGCCGATGTCGGGGCGGGTGCGGAGCTTCCTCCGGCGACGCGGACAGCGGGTTCTCGGGTATCCGGCGCGCAGGCGGCGGCCGGTCGCGACCCTGTGGGCGCCGACGCGACCGCGGCGCAAGGCTCTGCCGCCGCGCCGGACGATCGGGATCGATCCGATGCGACCCCGGCTCGTGCGACCGATCCGTCCGCGTCTCGTGGAACTGCCGAGCCTTCGTCTCGCGCGACCGACGCGTCCGCATCCCCCGCGCCGGAGTCCGCCGGGGCTTCCCCGGCGCCGAGCGGTGATCTGTTGCGCGAGGTGGAAGCCGCTTGGCCGGATATCCGGGCCAAGGTGCGTGAGTTCGGCGCGGCCGTGCAGGCGATGCTCGCCGGTGCGTCGGTGGCCAGGGCGGAGGGTGCGGTCATCGTCTTCGCCCATCAGCACGCGCCGCTGGCGCAGCGATTGTCCGATCCGCGGAATCTGGAAGCGGTCCGGTCCGCGGTGCGGGCGGTGCTCGGCCGTGACCACGAGGTGCGCTGGGAAGCGGGCGGCGCGGCGCCCCGGCCCGCGGCGGCGCCCCGGTCCGGCGGTGCGGGCAACCGCACGCGCGGACAGGCGGGCAACCAGCCGGCACGTGAATCCGGCAACGCGGCGGGCCGTGCGCCGGACGCCGCCGCCCCGCCGCGCTTCTGGCGCCCCAGCCAGGCGCGGAACGCGGGCGCCGACAAGCTGGGTAACGCGGGGCGCTCACGTGCGAGCGGCGCGAATCCACGCCCGTATCCGGCGGACGACGACATCCCGCCGCCCGACTACCCCGATCTCCCGGACGATCCCGGCCCCGCGGACTATCCGCCCCCGTACGACGCCGAACCGAGCGCAAACGAGGCCGCGAGCAGCCGGGGCCGGGGCGGCGACGGCGTCATCCCCGCCGCCACGCCGGAAGAGGAGCAGGAGATGATGGCCGCCGCGGCCGATCCGGTGGCTCCCGGCGATCGGCGCGACCCGGACGAGGTCGCCCTCGAATTGCTGAAGAGTGAGCTGGGTGCCACACGACTGGATGGTTGACAACCACCGCTCCGACGACGTTAAGTTAACCGGAGTTCGCACTTCACGGTAGTATGAGCGGGTAGCCGTGAGCTTCGGTACGCCGACGTTCTATGGTATGCCCAGGCGTACGAGCGACCGGGACGTGCGTCCACTGTTGCTTGCCTGGTTTTGTACAGCGTTAGGAACGGTCGGTCGCAAGGCCGGTCGGCGAGGTCATCCGCAGCCACGCCGCACCCGCGGTGTCGCCGCACACCAGCGCTCGGACGGACGAATGTGCCGGCCGGCCGCACAGGAGCGCTCGGACGGACGAATGTGCCGGCCGACCGCAAGGAGCGCTCGGACGGACGAACGTCCGGCCGCCGCACATTGAGGAAGGAACACTCCGATATGACCACAGAGGCCTACATTTACGAGGCCATCCGCACCCCGCGCGGCCGTGGCAAGAAGAACGGCTCGCTGCACTCGGTCAAGCCGATCGACCTGACTGTTGGTCTGATCCAGGAGCTGCGGGGCCGCTTCCCGAACCTCGACGAGGACCGGATCTCCGACCTGATCCTCGGCGTGGTGGCGCCGGTCGGTGACCAGGGCGCCGACATCGCCCGCACTGCGGTCACGGTGGCCGGCCTGCCCGACACCGTCGGCGGGTTCCAGCTCAACCGCTTCTGCGCGTCCGGCCTCGAGGCGGTCAACCTGGCCGCACAGAAGGTCCGCTCCGGCTTCGACGACCTGGTCATCGCCGGTGGCGTGGAATCCATGTCGCGCGTGCCGATGGGCTCCGACGGCGGCGCCTGGGCGCTGGACCCGGCCACCAACTACGACACCTACTTCGTCCCGCAGGGCGTCTCCGCCGACCTGATCGCCACCATCGAGGGCTTCAGCCGCGACGACGTCGACGCCTACGCCGTGCGCTCGCAGGAGCTGGCCGCCAAGGCCACCACCGGCGGTTACTTCGCCAAGTCGATCGTCCCGGTCAAGGACCAGAACGGCATCGTCGTGCTGGACAAGGACGAGCACATGCGTCCCGGCACCACCGCCGAGGACCTGGCCAAGCTGCAGCCGTCGTTCGCCGTGATCGGTGAGATGGGCGGCTTCGACGCGGTGGCGCTGCAGAAGTACCACTTCGTCGAGAAGATCAACCACGTGCACCACGGCGGCAACAGCTCCGGCATCGTCGACGGCGCCGCGCTCGTGCTCGTCGGTTCGGAAGAGGCGGGC
>NZ_BAFS01000010.1 GCF_000308415.1 Nocardia asiatica NBRC 100129
GGCCGTCTCGTAGGCCCGCGACATGGTGACACCGCGAAGCGGCTGGTAGGAGCCGTTGTAGACGACCTCGCTCATGGACGGGTCGAAGAAGAGGGTCAGGTAGACGCCCGACAGCAGCAGGATGATGAAGCTGTAGAGCGCGATCTCGCCGAGCAGGAACGACCAGTGGGTCGGGAAGACCTTGTTGATCGATCGCTTCATGAAGGCGGCGGCGCTGTATCGCTCGTCCGCCTCATCGGCTTGCTTGGCGATTGTGCGAGAGAGAGCTATAGCCATGGCCGACACCCCGCCCTGGGTGAGAGTGGAATCCGTTCCTACTACAGACGGTAGCAGAGCTGCGGGGCGGAATCGATGGGGTTTTCCGGCCGAAATGTGGAACAAGATCATTCACATCATCCGGGCTGGTCGGGGCCGTCCGGATCCGAGTCGATATCGTTTTACTCGTGAGCGTGATGGCACCGCAGGACGCGACGATGTATTGGCTGTCCAAACGCACGCGAAACGACCTTTTTCTGCTGTATTGCTTCGCCGACCGCGGACGCCCGACCGAGCAACTACGGGCCGCGGTCGCCGAACGCAGCGCGCGGATCACCGACCTTTGCCTGCGGCTGCGCGAACTGCCCGCCGACGTCGACTACCCGTTCTGGACACGGTGTGAATTCGGCGCCGAGCAATTCGTGGAACATCAACTGGCCGAGCCCAATTGGTCCCACCTGCTGGAAGTGCTCGGCAACCTGCTCGGCACCGGCGTCGACGCCGCCGTGCACGCGTGGCGACTCCACGTGTTCCGCTCGGTCGCCGACGCGCCGGGCATGGCAGAAGAGCCCGCGCTGGTGGTGGTGCTCCAGATGTCCCACGCGCTGGCCGACGGGCGGCGGGCCTCGGCGCTCGCGCGTGCGTTGTTCAGCGGGCCGGACGCTGCCGTGGTCAGGGACCGAAGTCGCCCGGGATCGGTGGCGTCCGATGGAGTGTTGATCGCTTCGGCTCTGGGACTATTGCGCATGCCGACTCGGCTGTCGGCCACCGTCGTTCGGGGCTACCACGCGTTCCAGGCACAGCAGCGGCTGGCGCGATTGACCGAGGCGGGTGAACTACCGCCCCCCGGGCCGGATTTCCCGCCGAGCGTGCTGAATCGGTCAGCAGCCGAAGGGGTTCGGCGGAACGAAGCTCGGATTCTCGTGTTTCCTGCCGATGATCTGCGTGTGCCCGGTCGCACCGTCACCGTGGTCGTCCTGACCGCGGTGTCGCTGGCGCTGGCCCGCTACCTGGCCGATCGAGGTGAGCCGCCGCAGCGCCTCGGCGCGCAGGTCCCGATGGCCCTGCCCGATCCCACCGCTTCGCGCAACAACTACCGCAACCTGGGCGTCGACCTGTTCGTCGACGAACCGGACCTTTGCCTGCGCGCCGACAAGATCGCCGCGGCGCTCGCCGACCGCCGCGTTCGCGCGCGGCACCCGCTGCTGTCGGCACAGGACCGGGTCACCGCGACCGTCCCGGCCCCCATGCTGCGCCGGGACGTGGACCGGTTTCCGCTCGACGCCGTTCCCGGCTCGATCGCGGGCCACACCGTCGTCTCGAGTGTCGACCGGGGACCGGCCGACTTCTCCTTCGGCGGCGGCGACGTGCGCTTCACGGCCGGCTTCCCGGCCCTCGGCTCCGTCATGCATCTCACCCACGGAGTGCACGGTCTCGGCGACACGGTCACCATCTCCCTGCACGCCGACCCCGGGGTGCTGCCGGACATCGATGCCTACGCCGCACGCCTGCGTGCCGCGCTGCTCGAAGCGCGCCGCACCCGGCTGGACTCCGCGGCGCCGCCGGTATGACGAGCACCTATTCGCTGGTCAAGAGCGCGCGAGGGCGGGCTGCGGCGCCGACTGGTGCACTTCGGCGGAGATCTTGATCTCCAGCTCCAGCCGGGTGGCGTTGATGACCGAGCGTTCTTCCTCGACGGTGTTCTCGATCGCCCGCGACCACAGCGCCTGGATCTCCGCGATCTCCTCGGCGGTGGCCTCGCCGTCGAGTTCGATCCTGCGGCGCTGCAAGCTGATGTTCAGCGCCGCGGTGAGCGTGCGCATCAGGTCCTCGCAGCGATTGGGGATCTTGCGGTGCGCCACGACGCGCAAGCTGCTGACGAAACCGCGCGACTCGGTGATGGTCCGCCGGATGTCCTCGTCGACCTGATCCAGTTCGTCGGCCTCCCAGCGATCGCAGCGCAACAACTGCTGGCGCACGTCGCTCGAGATGGCCAGCACGGAGGAGACCGCGGTCAGCACCGACTCCCGCCGCCACTTGTCGTGCTCTCGCCGCTCGGCCGCCGCGTTGGTCTCTTCCACACTGCGCTGCGCCGCGTCCAAGGTGACCCGGTTCCGCTCGTCCGCGGCGGTGACCGCCGCGCGGTTGGTGCGGTTGTTGACCAGTACGCCGACCAATGCCGCAATGGCAACGACGAGAGAACCGAAGAGCGGAAGCCACTGAGTCACGGAGAAGATCATTCCATCGGAATCGCCAGCCGCACAGCCTAGATCGGGCAAACCTGCCGTCCGGTGCGGAGATGGGGCTCCGGGCGCCCCGGCCATCGTCGGCGCGCGCTGGGCTCGATCGGCTCGGGACGCCTTACCCGAACGAGATCGACGGCGACGAGCGATCGTCACCGGTCCGACGAGCCGATCGTGGGTGGAAACGGTCGACCGCGGTTGCTGGAGTCGTCCCACGGCGCGGTAGGCGGTACCGCATTCGACAGAAAAGGCCAGGTCGGACGCGATCGCACGTCCGACCTGGCCTTTCGTGGCGGAGGATAGGGGATTTGAACCCCTGAGGGCGTTAACCCAACCCGCGTTCCAGGCGAGCGCCATAGGCCACTAGGCGAATCCTCCGTGGAGCAGCATACCGGTAGCCCCCGGGCGGTCGCCAAATGGGCGGGTCGAAGAGGTGAAGGGCCTGGTCGCGCGCGGGTTGCGGACCCGGGGGATGGGATCGCGGGCGGGAGGCGCTACACTGGCCGACGGATCCCGCGCGGCGCGCATCCTGTGAACCCCCCCAGGGCCGGAAGGCAGCAAGGGTCAACGGGCTCTGCCGGGTGCGCGGGGTCCCCTTTCCAAGGGGTCGCGCGGTCGCCTCGCCTTTCGCCCGGCCGGTGCGGGCTGTGGGCGGACCCGGTTCGAGCGGACTCCCGTCGGTCGGCGGATAACGCCCCCAATTCCGGGCACCGCACGGGTAACGTGAACATCGTCCGCGGATGCACGTGCGTCTGTACGGACAACTGTTCGGCCGCCGCCGCACACATCGGTCCGGCCAAACCCATTCGTCCCATCGCTGCTTGAAAGGCTGCCCAGGATGCCCCGGCAAACGCAGATCGGTTTGATGAGCCACGAGGAGCTCGTGTCCGAGCACGAGACCCAGACCGCGAACTACGCGAAGCTCCAGACCGAGAAGCTCACGCTGGACCTGACCCGCGGAAAACCTTCCCCGGAGCAACTCGACCTGTCCGCCGCGCTGCTGCAACTGCCCGGCGAGGGCGATTTCCGCGACGGCGCGGGCACCGACTGCCGTAACTACGGTGGCCTGCACGGCCTGCCGGAACTGCGCGCGATCTTCGGCGAGCTGCTCAACATCCCGGTGGACAATCTGCTCGCGGGCAACAACGCCAGCCTCGAGCTGATGCACGACGTGATCACCTACGCGATGCTGTACGGCACCAACGACTCCGAGCGTCGCTGGGCCGCCGAGGACACGGTGAAGTTCCTGTGTCCGGCCCCCGGTTACGACCGGCACTTCGCGATCACCGAGGCACTCGGCTTCGAGATGATCCCGATCCCGATGCGCCACGACGGCCCGGACACCCACGCCATCGCCGAGCTGCTGGCCGCCGACCCGCAGATCAAGGGTCTGTGGGCAGTGCCGAACTACTCCAATCCGACCGGCGTGGTCTTCTCCGAAGACGTTGTCCGCGAACTCGTCTCGATGCCCGCCGCCGCGCCCGACTTCCGGCTGTTCTGGGACAACGCGTACGCGGTGCACCCGCTCACCGACACCGCGGCTCCGGTGGTCGACGTGCTCGGCCTGGCCGCAGCGGCCGGAAACCCGAACCGCCCCTTGGTGTTCGCCTCCACTTCGAAGATCACCTTCGCGGGCGCGGGCGTGAGCTTCATCGGTGGTTCAACCGCGAATCTGGACTGGTACCTGAGCCATGCGTCGAAGAAGAGCATCGGCCCGGACAAGATCAACCAGCTGCGCCACCTGCGCTTCTTCCGGGACGCCGAGGGTGTGCGCGCACACATGCAGAAGCATCGCGCCATCCTGGAGCCGAAGTTCGCCTTGGTGCTGAAGATCCTCGAGGACCGCCTGGGCGCGTCCAAGGTGGCGTCCTGGACCGAGCCCAAGGGCGGCTACTTCATCAGCCTGGACGTGCTGGAGGGCACGGCGGCGCGGGTGATCGCGCTCGCGAAGGAGGCGGGCATCGCGCTCACCGCGGCCGGTTCGGCCTTCCCGTACCGCAACGACCCGGAGGACAAGAACATCCGGATCGCGCCGAGCTTCCCGAAGCTGCCCGAGCTGGAGAAGGCGATGGACGGGCTGGCCACCTGCGTGCTGCTCGCGGCCACCGAGAAGCTGCTGGACAAGTAGCGGCGGATCGCTGACGGATCCGCGCCCGGCACGAGTTCGTGCCGGGCGTTCCGCTATTCGGTCGATCGAACGCCGGTGGAGGCGGAAGCAGCTGCCTAGCCGGTCTCCAACAGTTCCTTGAGTCGCGCCAGATCCTCGCGGTTCGCTCGCCGGATCGCCGCTTCCAGCACAGGCGCGGCGAGTTTCGCGAATCCGCTCGGCTCGCCGCGGTTGCGCAGCGTCATGCGGGTGCCGCCCTCCGGCGTGTCGGCCCAGGTGTAGGTCGTCTCCATCGGGAACGGCCCCTGCGCGGTGCGCATCACCAGTCGCATCCCTGGCTCGTAGGTGACCACCTCGTAGGTATAGGTCAGCCTGTTGCCGAGGAAGTGCGCGACGAAGGCCATGCGCGAGCCGACGCGCAGCGGCGGATCCGTTTCCCAGGTGACGCTCTTGATGCGCGAGTACCAGGTGGGAGCGTGCGCCGGATCGGCCGCGTACGCCGCGACCAGCTCGCGGGAGCGGTCTATCGCGATGTCGGTCCGTACGTCGACGGCCATCGGCCCGGTCAGCGCGGTTTGTGCGCGAGGACGGCGAACATGGTGACCGAGAGATGGATGTCGCCGGTGGCCGCGGCCGCCTCGAGATCGGCCAGCAGTCGCTCGCGCTGCGTCTCGGTGATCGCGCCGCGCGCGACCGCCATCGCCGAGATCCTGGTGACCAGCGAGCCCGCGCCGACGCTGCGGTCCTGCACCAACGCTTGCGAGCCGATGTCGTCGACCACCAGGCCCGCCTTGGTGAGCAGACCGGGGAGGCGACGGCCGGACAGCGGATTGGTGGTGGCCGACACGAGCGTGTCGATCACCTCCCGGGCGACCCGTCGGTCACCCGGGTGCATGATCGCGGTGCCCCAATCGCTGTCCACTACGACGACTCGGCCGCCCGGACGGAGCACGCGCGCGATCTCGTTGGCGGCGCGAGCGGGGGCGGTGAGGTGCTGGAAGACGCGCTCGCAAAGGACAGCGTCGAAGCTCTCCGCGCCGAACGGCACGCCGTAGGCGTCACCGGAGTGGAATTTCGCCGTGGAGCCGGCCTGCGCGGCGCGGCGTTCGGCCGAGGCGAGCAGATGCGGGTCCGGCTCGACGCCGACGGCGCTGCCGGTCGGGCCGACCGCTTCGGCGAAGGTGACGACCTCCGTGCCGGTGCCGGAGCCGATGTCGACGGCGTGCTCGCCGGGCCGCAGCGCGAGCGCTTCGTGCGCCCAGGCGCGCAGGCGGCGGATGCCGGGCAGCGCGGCCTGTAGGTCACGCACGTCGACGAGCTGGTCTCGGCCTGCTCGGTCGAACCGATCGGGGCGCAATGCGTAGGTGTTCATGGGCCCGTGTCCGTCCCTGGCCGTCGTAGTCGGTGTCGCCGTCGTCGGAGGCATGGCCTGGAGCCTACGCGGCGCGTCGTCTACCCGCGCGTAGGCACTGTGACGCGAGTCACTATGGTTGATGAACTGGGCGCTTTCGTGAGTACATGGGTGACTCGGCGGGCACGCCCGGCACAGAAGCGGCACCGAACGCGGGACCCGAGCGCGAGCCCGCGGCACCTACCAGTACGGCCTGAATCTCCGGAGAGGCGCGACAGTGACTCGCACGCTATGCCTGGCGCAAGACGCCGAGGCCGACAAGCTACTGACCGAAGACCACTTCGCCACGCTGCTCGGTATGCTGCTGGACCAGCAGTACCCGATGGAGCACGCCTTCCGCGGCCCGAAGAAGATCGCCGACCGGATGGGCGGCTTCGACATCCAGCGCATCGCCGAGGCCGACCCGCAGGAGTTCGAGGAACTCGCGGCCACGCCGCCGGCGATCCACCGGTACGGCCGCTCCATGGCCCGGCGCGCTCAGGAGCTGGCTCGGTACGTCATCGAGCACTACGACGGCAAGGCCGAGAACATCTGGACGGCGGGCGACCCGGACGGCAAGGAAGTGCTGCGCCGACTGAAGGAACTCCCCGGCTACGGCGAGCAGAAGGCGAAGATCTTCCTGGCTCTGCTCGGCAAGCAGCGCGGCGTGCGGCCGGAGGGGTGGCAAGCGGCGGCGGGCGCGTACGGCGACGAGGGCTCGCGCCGGTCGGTTGCCGACGTGACGGATGCCGAATCCCTCGCTCAGGTGCGGGAATTCAAGAAGCAGGCGAAAGCGGCGGCCAAACCGAAGTAGTGCGGTCGTAATTCGCGGGTCGCCTATTTGAAATCCGCTTGCGTTTTTTCCTCGTTCTCGCGAAGTCGGTACCGGATGCTTTTGCCTGGTACGGCTGAACCTGAGATGAGGGATTGCAGGACATGAGGATGAGGAAGCTCGCCGTGGTGGCGGCGTTGGTGACGATCGCGACCGGAGTGGGGGCGGGTACGTCCGGCGCCGCACCGGCGGAAGAAAGCGCCGAAAGCGCGGTCAATTTCACCGCTTACGCGACCGAAACCCAGTCGATCATCGAAACCGACGCGGGTTCGCTGGTCGTCGAGGACGGTGTGTTCAAAGTAAAGGCATCCAACGGTACCGTGCTCGCGGGTCATCCGCTGCGGTTTCAGTTGGACGACTTCGAATTCCCCATCGCGGCACAGATTTCCGGCCGTACCGCGACGCTGACGCCGCTGTTCGACCGGGAGCACGCGGTCTACAAGCCGGTCGCCCTGCCGTACGAGGACAAGGCGCCGTGGAAGACCGAGTACGACCGCGAGGTCGCCGCCTGGACCCGTCTGACCAGCACCATCACCATGGGTGCCGCGATCGGCACCTTGGTGGGCGGCATCGGCGGCGCGACGGTCGGCTGCGTGCTCGGCGGCATCGCGGGCGCGACCATCGCCGCGGGAACCATCGCTGGATTGTTCGGGCCGTTCATCCCGGCCGCGGGTGTCGGCTGCCTGGTCGGCATCGCCGCGGTCGGCGCTCTCGGCACCGTCGCGGGCCAGATCCTGATCACCGCTCCGGTCGCGATCGGCGCCGCGATCCAGTACTTCACGACGATCAACCAGCCGTTCAACGCGCCGAAGTAATCCTTCCGCGTGGAAAGACCCCGCCCGTGGACCGCTCCCCGGGAGCGGGGTCTTTTCGCGTGCTCACGACCTGGGGAAACAATGTGCGGGTGCACACAACGGCGCGTCGGGGGTTGGTGCGTCGCGGAAATCGGTGTTAATTTCGATGACATGTCTGCCGGCCGGTCGAACCTCCTGCGCGTCACTTACGTGACTGCCGCGCTGGGTCTGCGGCTGCCATTGACGCGCGAACTGTGTCGCCTCTCTTGCTGCAGCTGAGCTGGTTTTCCCGCTCATTTGCTGCCTCGCCGCCCATGTAGGCACGTCCCGTCCGGTGACGGGACTTCAGCAAGGATCCGCACAATGTCCATTCCCACCCTTGAACGATCCGTCTCCAGGGGCGCGGGCGGCCGTGCCCGCGTTCAGCGTCCGGTCGTCGCTCCCGAACTGCGCATCGCCGACAACCCGGCGGCCGCGGTCCTGCGCGCCGCCACCGGCGGCCCCGTCTCCCGCGACAATGCCGCGCGCACAACGGGTTTGAGCATCGCCACGGTCAATCGCCAGGTCTCCGCGCTGCTCGCGGCCGGCCTGCTGCGGGAACGCCCCGACCTGACGGCCTCGGGTGCGGTCGGACGCCCGCGCGTGCCCTTCGAAGTCGATCACGAGGCCTACCTGACCATCGGCATCCACATCGGCGCCGCGGTGACCAAGATCGTCGCAGCCGATCTGCGCGGCCGCATCCTCGGTGGCCTGGCCATCGCCACCCCGCAGACCGGTCAGGAATTCGCCACCACCACCGTCGCCCGCAGCGCGAAAGCGTTCCTGCAGCGCTGGCATCGCCGCAAGGCGCTGTGGGCGGGCGTCGCGATCGGTGGCCGGGTCGATCCGCTCACCGGCGTGGTGGACCACCCGAAGCTGGAATGGCATGGCGCGCAAGTCGGTTCGGTGCTCGGCGAGGTGCTGGAACTGCCCGTCTCGGTGGCGCCGCACGTCGAGGCGATGGCCGGGTCGGAGCTGTTGCTGCCCACCGCCGAGCCGAAGGACCGAGCCCGTGTCGAGCGGGGCAGCAGCCTGTACTTCTATGTGCGTGAGACCGCCGGTGTGGCAGTGACTTTGGACGGTCGCGTGCACACACCGAGCAACGGCCCCGGATCCATCGCACACCTGCCCACGGGCTCGGACGTGGAATGCACCTGCGGGCGGCGTGGCTGCTTGGAGGTGACCGTCGGAGATCGGTCGCTGCACTCCAGGGCCGTCGGCCGCGGCATCATCCCGGCGCACAACGGAACCGCGGGCTCGACCATCGCCGACCTGTACCGGGCCGCGGAGGCCGGTTCGGAATCCGCGCGCGAGCTGCTCGCCGAGCGAGCCACCATCCTCGGCCACACCGTGGCGATGGTGCGCGACATGCTCAACCCCGATCGGGTGATCCTCGGCGGCCAGGCATTCACCGGCTACCGCCCCGCGGTGGCGCATGTGGCGCGGGCATTCAACCAGGGCTCCACGTTGCCGCCCACCGACATCCGAATCAGCGGATTCGGCGGCAAGGTGCAGGAATACGCCGCTGTGGTGACCTCGCTGAGCGTCCTCTACGCCGACCCGCTGGCCGCCGTCCGGCGCACCGCGCCGAACGACTGAGCGCTACGACGAAGGGCGACCGGCCACAGCGGCCGGTCGCCCTTCGCGTGTCGACGGCGCGCTACCGATGCGGGTCGCTCGCGGTCGCGAACAGCCCCTCCAGCGCGGTGATGAAGAACGGGAAGTGGCCCGCGAAGCGTTGCAGGTTGCGGTCGCGCTCGAAGCCGCCGAACCAGTAGAGGCCGGGCTGCGCGTCGGCCGACGGATCGAGCTCGCGGAAGGCGCGGATCCAGTTGTCGGCGCGCGCGCCGAGCACCATGAACGGCAGCGCGCGGGAGAACACGGTCTCCTGGTCGATCGGCGGGATCTGTTCCCGCCGCGTCGTTTCCAGGCCGCGCTGGAGTGCGCGGATCTGCCCGGCGAGTTCGAGCCCCCGTGCGGTCCGCGCCGGCAGGTACTTCGGCGCGAACAGGGTCGCGACACCGCCGAGCGCGATGGCGACTCCGACCAAGGCGTGCCCGGAGGTGAGCGCGAGCGCGACGGTCGCCGCGATGCCGGCCACCACCAGCGCGCCACCGAGCCACACCGGGAAGCCGGGCCGTCGGCGATCGAGGAAGTTGCCTCGGGCGACGGCGTCGGCCACCAGGGCGGCGCGTACCGGACCGCTGTCCACGCGGCCCGGTTTGCGCAGGTCGGTCAAGGTCACCGCGTCGGAGTCGCCGGGCAGCAGCGCCTGGAAGACGGCCTTCTCGTAGTCGCGCAGCTGGTCGTCGGGAGCGTTCACCCGGGTGATCCGCCAGTCGCGGTCGCTGAGCGGGACGACGCGGATGTAGCGGCGCACGGCGAGATCCACCACGGTGGCGGCGATGTCGACCGGATCGACATACCCGTCCAGCAGCAGACCGGCCTCACCGGGCAGCGCGCCGTCCGGCGAGGTGAACTGCACCCGATCGCCCTCGCGCAGCAGCGGATCGATGGTCTCGGTACCGCCCATCGCCGCGTCCTGGCGGCGGGCGCGCAGCACGAAGGCGGCCAGGCCCGCCAGCGCCAGCAGCAGGACGCCGAACGCGACGAGCACCGGGGTGGTGATCGCGAACGGGCCCGCGTCGCCGCTGTCGCGCACGTCGGCGTTGCTCGGCACGGTGCCGGGCGGCAGTTGCAGCGTCAGGTCGATCGCGTCGCCCTTGTGCAGGTCGGTCTGCTCGAGGAACAAGACGCCGTCGGCCTCGATCTTGACGTCGGCGCACGGCCGGGTGTTGCCGGGCGGGCCGAGTTTGCAGTCCACGATGCCCATTTCGAAGCTCGGGCTGATCAGCGAGGCGCTGATGGACGCGATGTCGGTGTTGAGCACCCCGAGCCAATGGAACACCTGGGTGCCCGGCGCGTCGCTGACGGTGTTCTGCACCGAGTACCGGAAAGTGGATGTGCCGGGCCGGGCCTCGATGGTGAACTGGTCGTTCGCGACCGTCGCGGTGCCCGTGCCCTCGGTGTCCACATCGGTGACCCGGAAGACGCGCTCGGCGTCGTCGCTCACCTTCAGCCGCAGCGGAAGTGCCATCCGGAAGGAACCCTCCGGCGGCACCGTAACCTGTTCGACCACTTCGAGGACGCCCGCGCGGCTCAGTTTCAGGTCGGCGGTGATGGTCACGCCTTCCGGCGCGGGCTGGGCCTGGGCGACCGGGGCCGTCGCGGACAGCCCCACGATGGCGAGAAGCAGCGCGCCTAGGGCGGCCCCCCGAAAAGTCAGCATGGCTGCCTACTCTAGACAGCTTGCTATTCTGCGTCAGCGGCTGTCGGCGATCACTAGGACGAGGGGGTACGGGGGCGTGACACAACCACCGTACGGACACGGACCGGTCCCGCACGGGGGGCGTCCGGTTCCGCCGCCGCCTGGCTACGGTGCGCCTTATGGTCCACGCCCGGGCTACGGTCCGCCGCCTGGGTACGGCCCGCCGTCCGGTTATGGTCCGCCGCCGGGATATGCCCCGCCTGCCTATGGCCCGCCCCCGGGCTACGGCCCGCCGGTCCCTCCACCGATGCCCTACGGTCCGCCGGGACGTCCGCCCTACCCGCCGCCGCGCAAACGCGGTGGCGGCGGATGGGTGGTGCTGCTGGTCGTCGTCGTCTTCCTGGTCGCCGCCGGGCTGGTGCGCAACGCCATCTCGGTGGGACGCGACGCCGCCGACGCGTCCGGCCCGCGACCCAGCTTCACCTTCGACGCCCAGCCGGACGGGTCGACCGCCCCCTCGGAGACCGGCAACAATCCGCTGCTGACCGACCCGAACGCGACGCTGATTCCGGCGCGATGCGACTACTCGCCGTGGGGCACCCAGGTGGACGCCGCCCGCAAGTTCTTCGAGAGCGCCGCCTCGTGCCTGGAGACGGCGTGGAAACCCGTGCTGCGCAAGGCGAACCTGCCGTTCCAGCCGCCGTCGCTGAACGTCAGCGCGACCACCGCGGGCATCACCACTCCGTGCACCGGCTCGACCAGCAATTTCGCCGCGTTCTACTGCCCGGCGAACAAGACGATCTACATGCCGATCAGTCAGTTGCAGACGGACTACTTCAAAGACAACTGGGTGGTCTACCTGTCGGTGTTCGCGCACGAGTACGGCCATCACGTGCAGGCGATGTCCGGCATCCTGCGCAAGGCCAACAGCGAGCGAGCGGACGCGGGCCCGCGCAGCGCCAAGGGCCTGGAGTTGTCCCGCCGAGTCGAGTTGCAGGCCAACTGCTTCGACGGAATGTACCTCTCCTCCTCGGCGGAGGGCGGCTCGCTCACCGATTCGCAGCTCACCCTCGCCCGCAAGGACGCCTACGGGCGTGGCGACCAGGCGGGAGACATGCGCGACCACGGCTCCTCCGAGAACGGCGGGCAGTGGTTCGAGACGGGGGTGGACAAAAACCGTGCGGCGCAATGCAACACGTTCACCGCGTCGGCGGGTTCGGTGAGCTGATCCTCGCTCGGTCCCCACGGATCGTCACGCAGATCAGCCACGCGGCGGACCTCGCGCGTTCGGCGAGAGCGCCGCTGACCAGCGCGGCGGCCGGCGCGGTGACAACGATCGCTCGCAGCCCCGCACTCGATCGGTCGAAGCGCGTTCGCACCGATCAGGCCGGAGACTGATCCCCGCGGATGCCGCGCACCCACGCGGTCACCGTCTCCGGCGTCGGCGGGTCCGCTCCGATCAGGTCGAGCACGCTGTAGCCGAGGCACGCGGCGCCCATCACGCGCGAGGCGACGGCTTCGGCGTCACCCCAGGGCAGGAAAGGTTTGGCGAGCAGCAGGGACGCGATGCCGTGGGCCACCGACCACAGTTCCAGCACGATCGGCAGCGGGTCGCGCGGCGCCATCGTCCCCTCCTCCATGCACTTGCGCACGGTGGCCGCGAAATGCTGAAAAGCCCCGCTGGTGAGGACCTGGTCCACCGCGCCTCCGGTCTCGGTGGGCGCGGTCGCCAGTCGGTACTGCTCGGGATGCTCGAGCGCGAAGCGGACATAGGCCATGCCTTGGTCGTGCAGCTGAGTCACCGGGGAGGCCGCGGGATCGGTGGCGCCGCGCATGGCGTCGTCGAGGTCCTCGAAGACCTGCGCTACGACGGCCTCGATGAGCTCGTCCTTGTCGGCGAAGTGCCGGTAGATCGACGGCGCGCTCACCCCGACCAGCTTGCTCACCGCGCGGATCGAGACCGCGTCGGCGTGCCCCGTCCGGCTGAGCAGTTCGGCCGTGGCACGCAGGATCTCCTCGCGCAGCTGGGCGCCGGAACCGCGCGGCGACCGCGGGCGCCTGCCACCGATCATGCGCGCCCCGCGGTCTCCAGCGGGCGGGCGGCGATGTCCTCCTCGCCCTCGGTGAGCCCGATCTTGGCGTGCAGGCGGGCCAGCGGCGCGGGCGCCCACCAGTTGGCCCGCCCGAGCAGGCGCATGAGCGCCGGCGCGAGCAGACCGCGGATAATCGTGGCGTCGGCGAGCACGGTCAGCGTCAAGCCGAGGCCGAGCAATTGCATGAATGCCACTTTCGAGGTCACCAGCGCACCGAGCACGATCGCCATCAGCAAGGCGGCCGCGGTGAAGATCCGGCCCGTGCGAGCCAAGCCCACCGCGACGGCGCGAGTGTTGTCGTGGGTGGCCAGCCATTCCTCGCGCACCCGCGACAGCAGGAACACCTCGTAGTCCATGGACAGGCCGAAGGCCAGGCAGAACATCAGGATCGGCATGGTCGGCACCAGGTAACCCACCGGCGTGAACCCGAGCAGCCCGGACAGGTGGCCCTCCTGGAACACCCACACCATCGCGCCGAAGGCCGCTGCCAGCGACAGCGTGTTCAGCAGGAGCGCTTTGATCGGCAAGACGACGCTGCCGGTGAACAGGAACAGCACGATGAACGTGGTCAGCGCGATCAAAGCGGCCGCGAGCGGCAGCCGGGCGGCCAGGGCGTCCAGCGAGTCGGCGTTGGCCGCCGCCGCGCCGCCGTAGAGCGCTTCGCCCGGCGCCGGGATCGCCCGGATCTCCTCCAGTTGACGTTCACCGGCGGGTGAGAACGGATCGAGCTTGGTCGCGACGTTCAGATAGGTCCCGGTGTCGTTGGACATCCCGGGCGGAGCGGCGGCGACGCGCGCGCCTCCGGCGTAGACCCCGGCTCCGGAGAGGACCGCGGGCACGCCGTCGACCTTGGACAGTTCGGCGGCGTATCCGCCCAGCGCCGCGTCGTCGCCGCGATAACCGTCCAGCACGATCGTGGTGCCGGCGACCGGATCGGCCTGGGGGAACTCGGTGCGCAGGGCATCGCCGACCTGGCGGCTGGCGGCGGTCTCCGGCAGCACGCGGTCGTCGGGATAGCCGAACTTCACCGAGAGGAACGGTGCGCCCAGCGCCAGCAGCAACGCGATGATCACGATGGCGACCGGCGCCGCGTGCCGCATCACCACGCCGGCCAGCCGGTACCAGCCGCTGTCCTCCGGCGCGCGCGGGCCGGGGGCGGGCGCGCCACGGCGCAAGAACCGCCGCAGTGGCGCGCGCAGGTCGAGGGAGTTCACCCGATGTCCGAGCATGACCAGCGCGGCGGGCAGCACGACGATGGACGCGGCTGCCGCCGCGGCGACGACCGCGACGCCCGCGTAGGCGAAACTCTTCAGGAAGTACAGGTCGAACACGCTGAGCACGGCCATCGAGAGTGCGACGGTGAGCGCGGAG
>NZ_BAFS01000009.1 GCF_000308415.1 Nocardia asiatica NBRC 100129
CCTGGGTTCGGGGTGCGCTGGGCGCGTCGGTGGTCGAGGCCGGGGCACAGTGCACGTTATCCGGGGTGCTGCCCGGGACTTCCTCAGGTGTGCAGTGGATCCGCCTGCGTTGACGCGTAGGTGGGTTCGCGCTTTTTCAGGAAGGCGATCACCTGGTATGTGATCGGCAGCACGATCACCTCGCAGAGGGTCTTCCACAGGAAGCCGACGATCACGAAATTGAGGAACTGCTGCCAGGTATCGATGCCGATGGCACCGGCGGCGATCGAGCAGAAGATCAGTGTGTCGGCGAACTCGCCGACGATGGTCGACCCGATCAGCCTGGCCCACAGGTACTTTTCCTTCGTTCGCTCTTTGATCAGCACCAGCGTCGCGGAATTGAGCAGCTGGCCGACGAAGTATCCGGCCAATCCCGCGGCGACCAGGCGCGGCGTCGTCCCGAGGACGGTGCGGAACGCCTCCTGGTTCTCGTAGAAGCTCGCGGCGGGCAGCCGGACCGCGATGGCGAAGCACACCACCGTCAGCAGCAGGGCGGCGAAGCCGTAGTAGATGGCGCGCCGGGTGGCGCGGAAACCGTACACTTCGCTCAGCACGTCACCGAGGATGTAGGCCAGCGGGAAGAGGAAGAAGGCGCCGTCGGTGGCGATCGGCAGGATTTGCAGCGGTCCCAGCGACACCGATCGATCGCCGAGGAACTCCACCCCCTTGGTGGCGCAGATGTTGGAAATGATCAAGGTAGCAGTGAACAGGGCCACGATCGGTGCGTAATATCCCCGCGCCACCTGGGCAAATGCCGCATGGTCCGCGGGGCGTCCAGGCCCGTTGTGCTCTTGGGTGGTTTTCGACTCACTCACCCGCATCATCCAACCAGGTTGTGGAATACGCTGTAGCAATGACGAATCCCGGCGATTCCGACGAGTGGTGGAAGCAGTACGGCGGCCAAGGCGTGTCGCCGGAGTCCGGTGGGCAGAGTTCGGTCCCGCAGTACCCGAGCCCTGAGCAGCAGCCGTCGGGTTACCCCTCGGCTCCCCAGTACCCGGTCCAGCCGCCCTCACAGCCGATGACGCCGCCTCCGCAGCCGCAGTACCCGTCCTACCAGCAGCCCGCGCAGCCGTATCCCCAGCCTGGCTACGGCTACCAGAATCCCTACCAGCCGTATGGAGCCGCCCCGGTGCAGGGCACCAACGGCATGGCGATCGGTGCGCTGATCTCGTCGCTGGTCGGGTTCGTCACCTGTGGCATCGGCTCGATCGTCGGGATCATCCTGGGTGTGGTCGCGCTGAACCAGGTCAAGCAGAGCGGCCAGGAAGGGCGCGGCATGGCACTGGCCGGCATCTGGATCGGCGTCGGTGCGATCGTGATCGGCATCCTGTGGTTCGTCGTCGTGATCATCGCGGGGGCGAGTGGCGCCTAGCGGCGCAGGCCGGGAAAGCGACAGGGGCGCACCCGAATCGGGTGCGCCCCTTGCGCGTTCGATGCCGCCGCGGCGGATCAGGCCTTGACGACCTGGGTGCCGCCGGCGAACTTGTCGTGCCAGCCCTGCTTGTTCGGGTCCTGCGAGATGGTGATCATGATGTAGATCGCCAGGCCGAGCGCGACCAGGCTGCCGACGCACGGGATGATGTTCGCCGCGATGAACACGTTGCGCTTCAGCGACGTGACCGGGTCGATCTTGGCGGCGCCGCCCGGGGCGAGCACCTTCAGGCCGAGGATCTTCTTGCCGAGCGTGGTGCCCTGCGAGGTCTCCATGCCGACGAAGTAGCCGAGCTGGACCAGGGTCCACACCAGGCCGAGACCGATGGTCAGGCCCACCGAGTTGTTGACCAGGGTGTACAGGATGATGTACGGGATGTACAGGATGATCGCGTCGATCACGCGGGCGCCGATGCGGGTGCCGAGGTCGCCCGGCTGGCCGCCGTAGTTGTTGAACCCGGGCTGCTGCGGGTACTGACCGTAGGGATCTTGCCCGTACTGCGGCTGCTGGCCGTACTGTGGCTGCTGCCCGTACTGGGGCGGCTGCTGCTGCCCGTATTGCGGCTGCTGGCCGTACTGTGGCTGCTGCCCGTACTGGTCGCCGCCCTGGGGGTACGGCTGCCCGTACGGCTGCCCGCCCTGCGGATACTGGTTGGGGTCGTACCCACCGCTTGTCATAGTTGTTTGTCCTCGTCGATTGATCAGTAGTTGGACGATGCGTACGTTACGGACATGGGCTGCTTCGCAACAACCCATGAACGTCGAGTATCCACGGTTCGCGGGGTAGCCGCCGAGTGTCGAAACGCGCGAGTAGCTCGGACGACGTCGACGCGGTGAAGCCGAGCGAACCGGCCAGTGCCGAGACTACTTCCTCCGGCGTGTTGCCGAGCGCCAAGCGTTCGCGGAGTGTCACGGCCCCATCCCGTTTCGCCAGTCGCCGCCCTTCGGTGTTGAGTACGAGCGGCACGTGGGCGTAGCGCGGAACCGGCAGATCGAGCAGCGTCGCGAGGTATGCCTGGCGTGGGGTGGACGGCAGCAGGTCGTCGCCGCGCACCACTTGGTCGACGCCCTGTGCCGCGTCGTCCACCACGACGGCGAGGTTGTAGGCCGGGATGCCGTCGCCGCGCCGCAGCACCACGTCGTCGACCGGGCCGCGGTAACGGCCGTGCAGGTCGTCGTGCACCTCGAACTCGGTCGTCGCGGCGCGCAGGCGCAGCGCGGCCGAGCGGCCCTCGGCGCGCAACCGGGCACGCTCCGAAGCGCTCAGCGTGCGGCAGGTACCGGGGTAGGCGCCCATCGGCCCGTGCGGCGCCGTCGCGGCTTTCTGTATTTCCCTTCGGGTACAGAAGCATTCGTAGGTGAGCCCGGCGGCGGCGAGGCGCTCGACCGCCGCCTCGTAGTGCGGCAACCGGTCGGACTGACGCAGCACGGGCCCGTCCCAGTCCACGCCGATCGCGGCGAGGTCGTCCAGTTGCCGCTGCTCCGCGCCGGGACGCACGCGATCCAGGTCGTCGATCCGGAGCAGGAAACGGCGGCTCGAGGAGCGGGCGAACGCCCAGGCCAGCAGTGCCGTGCGGAGATTGCCCAGGTGCAGGTCCCCGGACGGGCTCGGCGCGTACCGGCCCGCACCCCGCTCAGCCACGGGATCGGCGGGTAGACGATGTGGTGCGCACTCCGGCCATGGTAGAAGCGAGGCGATCAACCGCGCAGCCGCGGGCGCAGGTCGGCCTCCGCCGGTTGCGCGCCGGCCTCCAGCATCGCCAGCAGTGATTCGGCGTGCTCGACCAGTCCGGCGAGGTCGATATCGTAGGGCGCCTGCCCGCCTTCCGGGCGGTATGCCGTCAACCGCGACACCGCGCGGCCGAGCAGTGTACGCGCCCCCTTGGGATTGCCACGCTGTATGTGGGTTAGTCCGACAGCGAACTGCGCAAGGGCCTGCCACAGCATCCTCTCGGCGAACGGTCCGTTCTTCCACGCGGCCTCTAAAACCTCGTGTGCGTTGAATGCGAGTCCGTCGTCCAGCAGTTGCTGGGCGAAGGTCAAGGTTTGCTGGGGTGGAAGCTCGAGATCGTCCGGAATTCGGGCAACTCCGGTGCTGCCGGGAGGAAGCGGACGTCCGAGGCGGTCGCGTGGACGGGCATTACGGGCGCGACCTGCGTCGTCGCGAGCGCGTTCGACCATAGGTTCCATCATGCACGGCGGCTGCGCCCGCGTCGACGCGGGCTGCGGGCAGATGTGAATTGTCGTCTGATAACAGAGCAATCACATCCGTTAAAAACATTGTGGTACGCCAGTGTGGGGAATGAATGCGAGGGGCTGGCAATGCTCCCGCAACTTCCATGCTTCGCAAACGTGTGTGGTTGCGATGATTGAATAGGCAAGAGCCGGGCAAACTTTCGAAGGACCTGCTAGTGTTACCGCCGCGGGGACAGGCCCCGTGCGAGGTTAATTTCCTCTCGAACTCGATGTGCGATATCGACGCACCGGGAAAGTGCGCTCCGGCACGGGGTGCACCACGGGATTCGGCTTTCCAGTCGGGTACCGATGCTAGCTGGAACGATGTCAGGAGAAATCTCGCTCTCGACGCAGCAAAGGAGCTAGTGCCGTGGAGGTTGATTGGACGGGCGCTGTGTGGCGCAAGAGCACATACAGTGGTCCGGATGGGAACTGCGTGGAAGTCGCTTTTCTCGTTGACGGCAAAGTCGCGGTTCGTGACACCAAGGACAGTGGACGTGGCCCGGTCTTGGCGTTCGCGCCGGGCGAGTGGGATGCATTCCTAGAGGGAGTCTCGGGGGGAGAGATCCGGCGCGGCTGAACCGCTCCGGAGTCGCCTGAACAAGGCAAAGCGGGCCCCGGGTCGTGTGGACTCGGGGCCTTCGCGGTTTTCCGGACGGGTGTGCGCCGCGTCGGATACTCAGTGCGCGGAGCCGTTTCCGTGGCCGTTCGCCCGATCCTGGATCTTGCGCAGCACGGCGAGCTGTCTGCGTTCCTCTTCGTGCTCGATCTCGAAGTGCCTTGCGCTCTCGTCGCGCGGGTCGGCGCGCAGGAAGCTGCCGGTGCCCGGCTTGCCCGCCGCACCGAGCTTGCTCATCTTCTTCGGTACGGGTGCGCCCTGGTACTCCAGCGGAATCGGGTGACCGTGCGCGTCCACCGGACCCAGCGGCTGGTGCACCTCGATGTACTCGCCGTGCGGCAAGCGCTTGACCACGCCGGTCTCCACTCCGTGCTCGAGCACCGCGCGGTCGCTGCGCTGCAAGCCCAGGCAGATGCGGTAGGCCAGGAAATAGGCGATCGGAGGCGCGAGCAGGATGCCGATGCGGCCCACCCAAGTCGTCGCGTTCAGTGAGATGTCGAACTTGTAGGCGATGATGTCGTTGACGCACGACAGCGTGAGCACCACGTAGAACGCGATGGCCATGGCGCCGATCGCGGTGCGAACGGGCACGTCGCGCGGGCGTTGCAGGAGGTTGTGGTGTGCGCTCCGGTCTCCGGTGAGCCGCTTCTCGATCCACGGGTAGGCGATGAGCACCGCGAAGACCAGGCCCATCATCAGCGCGACCCAGAACACCGCCGGTACGGTGTAGCGGCCCAGATACAGCTCCCAGGGCGGCATCAGCCGGGCCATGCCGTCGGTCCACATCATGTAGAAGTCCGGCTGCGAACCC